>NZ_JBIRJC010000019.1:0-159520 GCF_044329365.1 Kitasatospora sp. NPDC017646
CGACGGCCTGCAGCCAGCCCGCGAGAGTGGAGCTCATGTCAGAACTTCTCCGGGTAGACCAGCGCGACGATGAGGTAGCCGACGAGGGCGACGGCCACGACCAGGCCGGTGATGTTCTCGGCGCTCACAGCTTCTCCACCCCCCGCGCGATCAGGGCGATGACGGCGAACACGGCGACCGTGACACCGACGTAGATGAGATCGGACATGGGCTCCACCAGCGTGGTTCGGGAGATGCCGCGGACGGGCCGGAGGGCCTCCGTGCGGCACCGGCGGGCGGCCGGCAGATGCAGCCAACCAGCCGTCAAGGGCGCGTTCAGGGGCCCTGACGCCCTCCATACGGGGGCGGGCCGGTCGTTGACGGGACCTTGACGCACGGGTGGTGGGACGACGAACGGCCCCGGACGGCGAGCTGCCGTCCGGGGCCGTACGCGTTCCCCCCGTCTCCTCCGCCGGTCACATCCGCATCCGCAGCCGGCAGACCACCGCGTCGGTGTGCCGGCGCAGGGCGCGGTCGATCACGGCGCCGCGGCGGTTCTGCAGCGCGCCCTGCCACCAGTGGGCGGGCTCGACCTCGGGGATCAGCACGGTGAGCCGGTCGTGGGCGTGCTCCTCGCCGAGCCGGTTGACGAAGGCGGCGATCGGCGGGCCGAGCCGCCGGTGGTCCTCCGGGATCTCCAGCAGGGGCACCCCCGGCTGCCACAGCTCCCAGTCCCGGCGCAGCGCCTCGGCGTCGGCCGGATCGTGCACCACGGTCACCGCGACCACCTCGTCGCCCAGCGACAGCGCCGCCGACAGCCCGTCCCGGGTCAGCCGGGTGATCGCCGTCACCGGGACCACCACCAGACTGCGCCGGCGGGTCACCGCGCCCGGCACCCGGCCGAGTTCCAGGCGTTCGCCGATCCGCCCGTAGCTGCGGTGGACCGCTTCGAACAGCACCACCAGCAGCGGCAGGGCCACCACGATGCCCCAGGCGCCCTCGGTGAACTTGGTGCCGGTCACCACGAGCGCGGCGACGCCGGTCAGCAGCGCCCCGAAGCCGTTCAGCGCGGCCTTGCCCCGCCAGCCGGCCGGGCGGTGCAGGTGCCAGTGCCGGACCATGCCGACCTGGCAGACGGTGAAGCCGACGAACACACCGATCGAGAACAGCGGCACCAGGCTGTTGACGTCGCCACCGGAGCCGACCAGCAGCGCGGCCGACACCGCGGCCAGGAACAGCACGCCGTACCGGTACACCTGGCGGTCGGCGCGCAGCGCGAAGACGTGCGGGAGGTGGTTGTCCCGGGCGAGCAGGTCCATCAGCACCGGCAGGCCGCCGAAGGAGGTGTTGGCGGCCAGGCCGAGCAGGACCACGGTGGCGAACTGGACGACGTAGAAGCCGATGCCGTGGCCCAGCGAGGCGTCGGCGAGCTGGGCGAGCACGGTGACGCCGTCGACCGGCTGGAGGTGGAAGCGGCCGATCAGCACGGCCAGACCGACCAGCATCACGCCGAGCAGCGCGCCGAGCACGACCTCGGTGTGCTGGGCCCGTCTCACCCGCGGGATCCGGAAGGAGGGGACGGCGTTGGCCACCGCCTCGACACCGGTCAGCGCCGAGCAGCCGGCCGCGAAGGCCTTGAGCAGCAGCAGCGCGCCCACCACGGTGGCGTTCCCGGCGAGCACCGAGGCGTGACCGGCGGCAGCCTCCGTACTGACCGGGGCGTCCCGGAACAGGCCGACCACGACGATCGCCAGGACGGCGAGCACGAACACGGCCGTCGGCGCCATGAACCAGCGCGCCGACTCGGCGATGCCGCGCAGGTTGACGGCGGTCACCAGGGCGAGCACGCCCAGGCAGAGCCAGACCCGGTCGTCGTACAGGCCCGGCACGGCCGAGGTCAGGGCGGCCACGCCGGCGGTCACCGAGACCGCGACGTTCAGGACGTAGTCGATCACCAGCGAGGCCGCCGCGGTCAGCGCCGTCCGACGGCCCAGATGGGCCTTGGCCACCGCGTAGGAACCGCCGCCGTCCGGGAAGGCCGCGATCACCTGCCGGTAGGAGGCCACCAGCACCCCGAGCAGCACGGCGATCGCCACCGTGACCGGCAGGGTGAAGCCCAGCCCGTACGAACCGGCGGCGGCCAGCACCAGCACGACCGACTCGGGGCCGTAAGCCACCGAGGCCATCGCGTCCAGCGACAGCGCCGCCAGCCCGCCGAGCGCACTCAGCCGGTGCCGCTCTCCACCCGCCCCGGTGTCCGGCGGTTCGGGCTCGGCCGTCACGGCCGGGGTGGAAGGGGCGCTGGGCATCGGACGGGACCTCCGCAGTCGGTAGTTCTCCGAATCCTGCGGTTCGCGCGCCCGGGCCCCGTCCGCCCCCTACGCGTTCCTGACGCCGCCACCACCGGCCTTGACGCGCCCTTGACGGGGCCGGGCGGCGGGAGGGGGCGTTGGCGGGGGTGGGTGAGCCGTTGTCCCGGCGGGCGCCGGTTGGGAAGACGATCAGCTCGAAGGACTCCCACCCCCGGCCTCCCACTCTGCTGCCTGCTGAACGTAATTGCAAGCAATGCGCAATAACTGTCGCACAGCGCCCGGAACGCACGAAAAGACCCCCGATCCGCGTTTCCGCAGATCGGGGGCCGTTTCTCCATCCGGTGGCTGGTGCAGGGTTCGAACCTGCGTAGCTTGCGCGACAGATTTACAGGCCGCTGACCAGGGGTGCTCTGACCTGCGGACTCTTGCTCGCGGCCCGGATCTGGTCCGCTACCGGTCCGGATCATGGTCCCGACGGCCCCCTGCCACCCCACCTTCGCGAGCACCCATAGGGCCGCGTCGGACAGCGCTCTCCGCTGCCCGACGCGGCCCTTCTGTGTTTCACCTCACGCCCCGCCGGCCGGACCGCCGACACCGAGGTCGCGCCGGGCCTCCGCGTGGTAGGCGTTCAGCAACTCGACCAGGACGGGGGTGGTCGACACCGCAGTGTGCTCGCGGGCGGCAATCTCGGACTCCCAGAGCGCGATGTTCACCGCCTTCGCCGCCTCCACGGCAGCCGGACTCGCGAGCAGCACGAGCGTCTCGAAGAGCGCCGATCGCTGGATCTCCGCCTGCTCCATCGTCGCCAGGAACTCCACCCGCACCGTCGAGCCCGCCTCAGCCTGCCTGGCCCGCTTGGCGACCGCGTCGATCTCCTTCACGCAGGTCGCGTACTGCACGTAGGTGTCGAGCTTCCGCTCATCCCACCGCGAGGCCATCAGCCGCTGGTGCTTGGTCCGCTCCGCCCACCCGGTTGCCACGAACGAGGTGAGCGCACCCAGCAAAACGCCCACCAGCGTGACGATCTGAGTAATCACTGCCCAGAACCTACCGAGCATGGCCAGTCTCGGGAAGAACTCCCTCGCATCCAGGTCGTCCTGGAAGTTCCCGGCTGCTGCCGGAGCCCATCCTGTGCCGCACGCCGCCACAGCCACACGCTCTGGAACAGATCATGCGGTCTGGCCCGGGCTGGGACGTAGTCCCAACCGGCCCATATAAGTCAGGTGGACGGAGGGCACATCAGTTGCATCTCAGCAGATCGCGGCTCACCTGACGGTCAGCCCAGGTTGACACGCCAGGGGTGTCGAGACCCCGGGTGAATTCGCCCGGGGCCCCGTCGTGCATCTACCCTATAAGGACTGCAAAACCCATTCGCTGACACATGAGTGAGTATCCGTCAGGAGGTCTGGCCGCAAGGTGCGGTCGGAATCACGGCGTCCGCTTGGACGGACGTCGCGATCCCGACCGCAAGGCGCGGCCGGGTCATCGCGAAGGGGTGGAGCATGACCGCGCTCAATCAGCAGCAGCCGGCAGATGAGGATCCGGATGCAGAGCCGAAGAACGCGGTGAGGCCCCACAGGGATGGGATGCGCCGACTGCTTGCCGTGTGGCGAGGGGTGAAGGTTGCGTACGACATCTGGCAGTTGCTCCAGGATCTATGGAGCTAGCTGCTTAGCACGATGGCCCAGCCGCTCCAACGGCCAGGCCATCGCTAGTGCGACTGTAGAGCCACACCTTGCTACGGAGGGTCCGTCTCGAAACCCCTGGTGTTCGTAGCACCAGGCGGGGCGGGCCCTTCTCTGCACATCCGCTTGTACTTTCACGGTGTCAAGCGTTGCGCTGCCATCGACGATACCAGGATTGATGTGTTTGATGTGGTATCGATCTTCCCGTCGGAACCGTAAATGCATCATTTACTCCGCCGACTTCGCGACCAGCCAAGATGCTGCCGAACGTCTCAACACCCAGCCCCTGGACAGGTCTTGAGGGGTCGCTCCCATCAACGCCAAGATGCTGAAGATCGACCCAGCGGCAGGTTAGGCACCGGGCGCCGACCTCCCTTACAGTGAGGGTGGGCTCGCCTTCAGATGCGAGGCCCAGCGCGAGAAAGTCGCCCGGCCCACTTTCCTAGGGCAAGCCGGACGACCTTCTTCAACCAGTCACTTGGGGCCTGGTCCTGCTACATGGGGCCGGGCCCCAAGTGGGTGTCAACGCCAAACACGGCCGCGACCAAGGCCACCACGATCTGCACGAGCAGGGTGACGGTCGTCGGAGCGAGCTGCGGCATCTTGCAGGACATGCGCTTGGTGACCGGGGCAGTGCCTACCGTCTTACGACGGCGGGAACGACGCGAGCGGGACAAGATGACCTCCACTGGCCAGGGGTGGCGGCCGTTCAAGCCGCCAGGGCACGGACATGAAGGTCCGTCCGACTCTGGTGACCCCGGAGGTTCTCTGCGCTTGCGTCAGATTGAGTTTACGATCGCGCACCCCGCCCACGGCAAGCTGATCATGCGACGTGACCACTAATACTGGGCACAGTGAGGACTGTAGCCACTAGTTCTAGGCCTTGCGGCTACACGCGTAGCTGCTCTACGCCCAGCGCTCTAGCTGGACGCAAGCGGTCCGGCCGTCCCATCCGCAAACACTCGATCAAGTCTCCAAACAGGCAGATCTTTCACCTGATCCAGGCTTGCTTGCCTCATTTCCGGGAGTCAGGCGAAGGACGAGCCAACATCGCCGATCAGACGAGGGCATCGGCGATGAGCTGCATCGAGTCCACGATCACCACTGCGCCGGCGGCAGCCAGCTTGATCCCCTTCCCCGGCTTGTTGGCGTAGCCGATCGTCGGGATACCGGCGGCCTCCCCGGCCTCGACGTCGCGGGCCGCGTCGCCGATGAAGATGCAGTGCTCCGGCCCGGCACCCGCGGCTTCCATCGCTTCGAGCAGGAGGCGCGGGTTCGGCTTCATGGACGAGGGGTCGCCCGGGGCGCGTCCGAAGACGCTGGCCACGTAGTCGCTGAGGCCATGAGCGGCGAGGTAAGCATCGATGGCCGCGCCCGCGTTGTTACTGACCACCGAGACCAGCCGACCGGAGAGGACAGCAGCGTGCAGAACCGATTCGCCGCCTGGGGTCGGGCGAGCGACCCGGACAGCTTCGATCTCCAGCATGGCCAGCGCGATGT
This sequence comes from Kitasatospora sp. NPDC017646, assembly GCF_044329365.1. Lineage (NCBI taxonomy): Bacteria > Bacillati > Actinomycetota > Actinomycetes > Kitasatosporales > Streptomycetaceae > Kitasatospora > Kitasatospora sp. NPDC017646. The sequence goes on from NZ_JBIRJC010000019.1 coordinate 5,477, forward strand.
CCGTGCTCGCCGTGAGGTCGGGGCGAGCGTCCGCGACCAGCCGGAGCAGGGCGAGCGGGTCGTTCTCCTCCCCCGCTCCGGCTGGGACCGGCTCGCCGGTGGCGAGCAGGCCCTCACGGAGTCGCCGCGCGACCTCCGGAGCAGGAAGACCGGCGAAGACCGAGCACACCGGGCCGTCGAAGTCGAGGAGCACGTGCTTCACCGGCCGCAGGACGTCAGCGAGTTGCTGAGGGGTGGCGATCATGGCTGCCGCTCGTACGCGATCGTGCTCCACACGCTGTCGAACCACATCTGGGCTTGCTGGACATACTGCGATCCGAGCGAGGCGTCGTCCGGGCCAGCGGCGTGGTGGAACAGGGTGGTGTCCTTGCCGGTGACGTCGTAGAAGGTGTGGGCGGTGTCGTCGATCGTCACAGTGCGCTCACGGAGCGGGTAGAAGCCGAAGAAGGCCTCCGAGCGGTTCAGGATGTACAACTTGAACAGACTGGACGCCCGGTGGACCTTGACCTGGACACTCGCCTTCTGGACCAGGCCCAACTCGGCCAGCATCTCCACCGAGTGCGCGATGCCGCCGGCGTTCGTCAGCGCGATGTTGCGGGCGCGCTGCCGGAGGGCGGCCTCGTCCTGGAGCCCGTCGACCAGGACCGGCACGGCCATCGGCGCCGTGGTGTCCGGCAGCAGCAGCCGGACTGTGATGGATTCCGGCGCCAGCCGGCCGGAGCGGACCTTGTCAAGCGGCTCCTGCAGCGCGTTGTGCAGCGTCTCGCTGGAGAACCCGGCGAAGTCGAGCGTCACTTGCTGCTGCTCGAAGGCGGCCTCCAGGTGCGGCCGCAACCCGACCGGCCGAGAGGTGCGCTCCCGCACGAAGGAGCCACTCCCCTGCCGGGTCACGATCAGCCCCTCGGTGCGGAGCAGGTCGAGCGCCTTGTCCACGGTCCCCCGCGCCACGCCGAAGTGCTTCGCCAGCTCAGGGCCGGAGGGCAGCTTGTCGCCGGTCTCGAAGCCCGGCTTCTTCGTGAGGATCGAGGCCCGCAGAGAGCTGCTGACCTGCTGATACGGGGGGCGCGAGTCATCCGGGTCTAGGGCCATCCCCCAATGCTAGGGGAGGTGCCCAACAGACGCGAGAAACCCAACTCTCTTGACCTGCCTAAGCAGGTTGCCTATGTTGTGTGTGTCGCACCAAGTGAGACAAGGGCGACACAGAGAGGCCTTCTTTGGGCTGCTCTGAGCTACACAAATGCGCCTATGGGGATAGGCGAAGGGGCCCGGGACAGATCGGGCCGAGGTCACCGCGCCTTGTCAGTCGGATGGCATGGACCGAGAGGTCCGCGTCTGCCTTGAAAGACGCACCCCCGCCAGTTCGCCGCCGAGCTCCTCGGCCCCGGACCGGCGCGGTCTCAGCGAACGAGTGTCTTTGGTCCCCGATCCGCGCCACCTGGGCGGATCGGCGGCCATGGCTGCTCGTGACGAGTAGCCGGCCCTGAACTCGGGGCCGCCGCGCTTTCCTTGGCCGGGCGCGCGGCAGCCCCTGGGGCCCACCTCCCACTGGAAGAGGTAGACCCGTGAAGTCGATTGTTGCAGGTCAACACGCCATGGACTCCGAGGAGTTCGCGGAGCTGGCGTTGGGCGTGGACGAGGAGCTGTTCGCCGGTGTGCCCGGCGAGTCGGTCGTCGAGCGCCAGGCGCGGTTGGACGTGGCATACGACGTCCTGGCGGACCTGCGCCGCGAGGACCTGGAGCTGGCCGCGTACGCCGAGCGGCTGGTGCGGATGGCGCCGGTGCCGCTGCGGCGCCCGGCGGTCATCCACCGCACGGCGAGCGTCGAGCGGGTGGCCGCGTGACGACCATGTCCGCACCGGCGGCCGTTTCAACTCCGACCGTCAGCACTTCAACCCCGCGGCCCGCCGCTTCAACCGCGTCGGCGACCGCCCCGAGCGCGCTCATGCTGGGCCTGACCGTCCTGGCCGCGCTCGGCGGCGCGGCGCTGGCCGGCATCGGTTTCAGCGGCTCCTACAGCGCGCTGAAGGAGCTCGGTTTCAGGCACAGCTTCGGAGACTTCAGCTACGCGTTCCCGGTCGGCGTGGACGCCGGGATCGTGGCCCTGCTCGCGATGGATCTGCACCTGATCCATAAGGGCACCCCGTGGCCGATGCTGCGACTGCTGGCCCACGGCTTCACCGCCGCGACGATCTACTTCAACGCCGCCTCCGCCGGGCCGCTGCTGAAGAACCCGACCGGCACCGCGATGCACGCCGTCATCCCGGTCATGTTCATCGCGGTGGTGGAGGCCGGACGGCGCCTGGTCATCCGGATCACCCAGGTCGAGGCCGGACACCAGCAGGACGGCGTGCCGCTGCATCGCTGGATCCTCGCCCCGTGGCCATCGTTCCGGATGTACCGGCGGATGCGCCTGAACGGCATCGCCTCCTACGACCGGGCGGTCGAGCTGGAGCGTGAACGGCTCGTCTACCGGGTGATGCTGGAGCGCGAGCACGACGGCGACTGGCGCAAGGCCCCCGCTGACCAGCGCCTTCCCCTCACCATGGAACGCTTCGGGCTTAGCGTGGACGAGGCCCTGGCCCTGCCCCTGGAAGCCGAGGAACGCGCCCGGCTGCGGGCCGAACGCAGGGCCGCGTTCGAGGCCGAGGTCACCGCTCGCACCGAGGCCCGGACCGCCGATGCCCGGATCTCCAGCCTGCGCACGGCAGGCCGCATCGAGGCGGCCGGGTACGAGGTCGGCGCCGAGACCGCCGCCGCCCGTGCTCAGGCTCAGGCCCGGACGCTGGCCGCCGGCCGGGAGGCTGAGGCCGCCGAACGGCTCGACCAGGCAGAGGAGGAGCTGAGGGCTGCCGCCGCCGAACAGGAGGCCGCCGAGGCCCGCCGACGCGCCGCTGAAACCGACCGTGCCGCCGCTGAAACGGAGCAGGCCGCTGCTGAAACGCGGCGTCGTGCCGCTGAAACAGACCGTGCGGCGGCCGCCGTCGAACGGGCCCAGGCCGAGGACGAACAGGCCGCCCAGGCCGCCCGCCTGAGCGCGGCTGAAACCGCCAAGGCTGCGGCTGAAAAGGAGGAGGCCGCCGCTGAAGCAGGCCGCCGCACGGCTGAAGCCGAGCGCGACGCGGCCGCCGCCAAACGCGCCCAGGCCGACACCGAAGAGGCCACCGAGGCGGCCCGGCTGCGTGCTGCCGAAGCCCGCCGACGCGCGGCTGAAGCCGAGCTGCACGCGGTTGAAGCGGAGGACGCGGCGAAACTGACCCCCGCCGCCCGCGCCACCCGGCGCGTCGCCCGGATGATCCTCGCGGCCGGCGGCAACCCCGAGGCCGTCAGCCTCCAGTCCATCGCCGAGGCCCTCGACGTCTCCCTCGCCACCGCCTCCGGGCGCCGGGCCGAGGCCGCCGAGCTGATCGCCTCCGGCTACATCCCGAACGCTGCCTGACCTGCTCGAAGGCCCCGCTCCACCACACCGCACACGGAGATCAGTGTCATGGACCTGACGAACCCTCCAGCCGTCATCCCCCCGATCACGCCCGAGGACCGCATCCGCGCCGCCGCCGGCGCCGACCGCGTGCTGACCGTCCAGGTCGGCAAGAGCGGCGGTGCGCGGTGAAGCCGATCACCACCCTGCCGCTGGTCGGCATCGTGCGCCGTGACGACCGTGACGGCATCTCCTACCGCGCTGCCGCCCCGGTGCCGCTCGATGTCGTCAGCGGCCTGGTCCGCGAGCCGTGGTGCAGCCGGATCGTGGTCACCGACGCCTCCGCCGACGGCCAGCGGCCCGCCGAGTTCCGCGCCATGTGCGTGTTCGAGAGCCAGCCGTTCGTCCTCACCGGCCTGATCGGAGCCCGCCAGTGAGCCTGCTCCGCCGCAAGGCCCAGCCCCAGCAGTCCGGGCAGCAGCGGCGTGCCAAGGCCGTTCGCGCGGCCGACCAGGCCGGGCACGCCGCCATGAACGCCAAGTCCCGCCGCACCACGGCCCTGGAGGCCAACCCCGTCCGCGCCTGGTGGCGCTCCTCCTGACCGCACGCCTTGGGCCCGGCTCCCCAAGCCGGGCCCCCTACCTGGGAGTTCCCGTGGGCTACATGCTGTGCCTGCTGTTCCTGGCGGTCGACTTCGCGATCACGGTCGTGTGCGTCCGCGAGCTGATCCGCCGGGGGTGGAAGTGAGCTACGACCAGATCCCCGAGCTGCCCGCCGACCACCACAAGGCCGTCGACTGGGCCCGGGTGAAGCGCGCGACGCGCCTGCAGCACCCGGTCCGCACCGCCACGACCCTGGGCGTCGGCGTCATCCTCGCGCCGTGGTGGACCGACCACGCCACCCTGCCGCTGATCTCCACCTACGGCCCGCCGGCCGCGTTCGGCCTGGCCTTCATGGCCTGCGTCTCCGGCTCCGTCGCCATCACCAGCGGCCGCCTCCGCCCGCTCGTCCGCCGCGCGGTGGCCGTCGCCCTGGTCGCCGCCGTCACCGGCACCCTCTTCGCCGCCCCCGTTCGCGAGCTCATCGCCGCCTGGATCCTGGAGAGCTGAGATGGACCTGATCGACTTCACCCACGTCGTCACCCGCGCCGGGGCCGCCATGGGCTTCGCCACCATGGCCGTGACCGGCATGACGCTCTACTACTCCAACGGCCGGACGCTGGCCGTGCTCAAGCGCCGCACCACCTGGCTGCCCTGGGCCGGACCCGCCGCCACCATGGTCCTGGCCAGCTCGGTGACCGGCGGCGTGATCGGCAAGATCTCCGGCGGGTTCACCGGCACCGGCAACAAGGCCGGGCAGGTCATCGGCCACCTCGGCATCGGCCAGGACGGCGCCGGCGCCGTCGACGTCTCCACCAGCGAGGTCCTGTCCTACTCCGGCTCCTGGATCGTCCTGGTCCTGGTCGTCGGCGTCGGCCTGTTCATCTACTTCGCCAAGAGCTGGAAGGAACGGGCCCTCGCCCTCTCCGGCGCCCTGACCGGCGCCACCTGGGGCATCGCCTCTTCCATCGGCGGCTGGGCCGCGATGCTCGGCGTCCCGCTGGTCTCCTGGATCGGGGAGCAGGTGATCGGCTGATGCCCGGACCCGCCATCGTCCGCACCCAGCGCGGCGCCCAGCACATCGCGCTGTTCCTCGCTCACTGGGCCGGCGGCCACACCGTGTCCGAGGAAGAGATCGTCCGGCGCATCGTCAAGGCCCGTCAGGAGGCCCACGCCAGCGCTGTGGCCGAGGCCAGCCGCCAGGCCACCGCCGCCCACAAGAAGGCCACCCGGCTCCGCCGGTCCGCGGCCGAGAACGGCGGCCTGGTCCCGGCCGACAGCGTCCGGCTCGCAACCGCGGAGTTCGAAGCCCGGCGCCACGACGCCGCCCGGGACGCCCTGGGCGAGTTCGAGGTGCCGGTGCTCGACCCCGGCCACGTTAAGCACCGGCGCCACCGGATCGCCGCCTGGCGGTGCGTCATACTCGCGTCGCCGGTCGCCGGGATATTGACCGCCTCCTGGATGATCAGCGGCAACGTGTTCCTGTTCAGCGTGCTCGGGGGAGTCGGCGTCTGCCTGGCGCGTGGGGACAAACCGTTCGCGCTGAACGTCCGGGCCGTGCCGGCCGAACTCATCGCCGAGACACCGCTGGTGCTGCCGGTCGCGTCGGTCACCCTGGTGAAGCCCGGGGAGGAGCCGACGGCGGAGTCGGCACCGGTCCCGGCCGACTCAGGGCAGTGGCGCGAGGAGCTCCGCCTCTACGTCGAGCACACCGTCGCCCACGCCGACCTCGAAGGCCGGGCGGGCGTCCACGTGGTCGACCTCCTCAACGGCCTCCAGGAATCGGGCCGCTACCTCGGCTTCACGAAGGCGAGCTTCCCCGCCAAGCTCCGCGACGCGGGCCTGCCCGTCACCGGGATCAGCATCAAGGGCGACAACCAGCTCGGCGTCAGGTACGACCAACTCACCAAAGCTCTCGGCCACTCCCCGCGGCTGCCCGCCCACCTGGTCCCCGACCTCACCCAGGACGAGCCTTCGATCGCGGGGGAGGGCCACCCCTTCCAGAGCCCCTCCCCCGCCGCTCGGCAGACCGCCTAGACGCACTAGACGCGCAGGTCAGCCGTCTAGCGACTACGTCTAGCCCCACATCTAGCCCATCCCCGGAAGGGGATGTGGATCACCACACGAGCGCGCCCGCCTCGGGCCCTGACTCTCCCCGCCAACCCGGCGACGCTCCCCGCCAGGGCCGCCCAACCGGGCTCCCCGAAGAAAGGCACCACTGTGTACGACGACTACGACGCCGCCGACTGGGCGCCGGGCGAGTGCGACCACTGCACCGGCGGTGAGCCCGTCGAAACCCCGCTCGGACTCATCTACTGCGCCTGCCAGATCGGCCAGGGTGCCACCCCCGAGAACTGCCTCTGCGGTCCCGAGGACGACTGACCGACGCAGCACGAAGCCCCGCAGCAACCGTCGACCTTGCAGGGTGACGGGCGGTTGCCGCGGGGCCAATCCGATCCCTCTCAGAGACCAGAGGACTCCAGCATGCCCGGAAACACCACCTCGCCGCAGCCCCGCTGCGAGGCCGCCCACCTCGGCGACGCCAGCCCCTGCGAGGGCCCGCGCGACGCCGTGACCGTTGTGGACCGCCACGGCGACGCCGCCAAGGCCTGCGTGCACCACGGCACCCGCCTGTACGCCAGCCTGGTCGGCCCCCGGGTCTACCCCGGCAGCGTCCCCGGCGCGGCCATCGAGGTCTACAACCGCGCCCAGACCACCTCCGCGTTCGCCTGGCTCGACCACCACCAGCTCCCCACGGAGGACGAGCGGTGACCGAGTACGCCCCGAACGTGATCCCGTTCCGGCCCGAGCCCGCCGAGGTCAAGGCCGCCGAGCAGGCCGTCATCGGCGCTGCCCTGCTCGATCCCGCCCAGATCCCCGCGCTCGCCGCCCAGCTCGGCGACCCGAGCGCGTTCTACCACCTGGCGCACGAGACGATCTGGCGCGCCATCATCCGCATGGCCGACGGCGAGCGGCCGGTGGACCCGGTGCTGCTGGCCGGTGTCCTGCGCGCCCAGGGTGACCTGGTCCGCGTCGGTGGGCCCGGCTACCTGCACACCTGCATCGAGGCCACCCCTACCGCCGCCAACGGCGACTACTACGCCGAGATCGTGCGCGTGGCCGCCGAGCGGCGCCGCATCAACACCGCCACCAGCCGCCTCGCTCACATGGCCGGCGACGACCAGGCCGACCTGGACGCCGTCCGCACTGCCGCGCTCGCCGCCCTGGCGGACCTCGCCTCCGGCGAGACCTGGCTCGACCCCGTGCCGCTCGGCTCCCACGGCGCCCTGCCCACCTTCCCCGTCCGCGCCCTGCCCAACTGGGTGGGCGCGTACGTGGAGGCGGTGGCTGAGTTCACCCAAACACCGGCCGACATGGCCGCCACCATGTCCCTGGCCGCGCTGTCGACCGCCGCCGGCGGCCGGGTGAACGTGGAGATCCGGCCCGGCTGGCGCGAGCAGTCGAACCTTTACCTGGTCTGCGCGATGCCGCCCGCCAGCCGCAAGTCCGACGTGTTCGCGTTCCTGACCGGCCCCGTCTACCGGGTCGAGGACGAGCTGCGGGCCGAGGCCCGGGCCCGGATCATCGAGGCCGAGACCGCCAAGGACGCCGCGCTGGCCGAGGTCGAGGCGCTCATGGCCAAGGCCCGCAAGAACCCCGACCTCGACCGCGTGCACCTGGTGGCCGAGATCTCCGCCGCCCGGATGCTGGCCGACGAGATCGTCGTCCCGCCGAGCCCGCGGCTGACCCTCTCCGGGGACATCACCCCCGAGACCGTCACCCACCAGCTCGGCGTCCACCGCTGCCTGGCCGCCCTCTCGCCCGAGGGCGACCTGTTCGACAGCATCGTGGGCCGCTACAGCAGCAAGCCGAACCTCGGGGTCTTCCTCCAGGCGCACAAGGGCGAGCGGCTCCAGGCGGACCGGATCACCCGCGAGCAGCCCACCGTCGACAAGCCCGCGCTCACCATCGGCGTCACCCCGCAGCCCGCCGTCCTCCAAGAGCTCGGCGCCGCTCCCGGCGCCCGGGACCGCGGTCTGCTCGCCCGCTTCCTGTACTCCCTCCCGCCCTCCAACCTCGGCTACCGCAAGATCCGTACGACCCCCGTTCCGGACGCCGTCGCCACCACCTACGACGTCCGGCTGTCCGCCCTTCTGCGCACCCTGACGGCCTTGGACGAGCCGGTCACCGTGACGATGACCGAGGCCGCCGACCTAGCCGTCGAGAAGCTGCAGGAGAAGTTCGAGGTCCAGCTCCGCCCGGACGAGCCACTCGCCCACATCAAGGACTGGGCCGGGAAGCTCGTCGGCCACATCGCCCGCATCGCGGTCCTCCTCCACCTCGCCGACCACGTCGCCAGCGACTGGCGCGCGCCCGTCGAGGCCGCCACCGTCGACCGCGCCGCCGAGATCGCCGAGTACTACACCGCCCACACCCTCGCCGTCTTCGACCTCATCGCCGCCGACCCCGCCACCGAGGACGCCCACGCCCTCCTCCAGTGGCTCCAGCGGCCGAAGAAGGACGGCACCCACCGGACCCACATCAAGGCCCACGACGCCGTCGCGTCGTCCCGGCGGTTCAAGAAGGTCCCCGACGTCGAACCCGCGCTCGCGCTCCTCGAACAGCACGGCTGGCTCCGCGCCGACCAGCCCCCTGCCAGCGGCCAGCGCGGCCGGCCTCAGGCCGTCACCTACCGTGTCCACCCGCTCCTGAGCGCCCCTGCGGACACGAGCCTGATCACGTAACCGTCAGGAACGTCAGGACAAACCCCTGGCCTGGAGAAACGCCACCAGACGAGCAGTCAGGGCATGTCAGGGCCGTCAGGAGATACCGGCTACCCCTGACAGCCCTGACAACGCCTGACGTCCGGCCAGGGGCCGTATCGGCAGGTCAGCGAGTTCCCCTGACATGCCTGACGCCTTCCGTCCTCCGCCATCAACCGCGAGAGGACTCGTAACACTCCGCAGCCATCCTCCGCACCCACAGCAGGAGACTTCGCCATGCCCAAGCGCGAACTGCTCAAGCTCCCCGTCGTCCTCGCCGAACTCGGCATGTCCCGTGCCGCCTTCTACCGGATGCGCGCCCGGGGCAAGGGTCCGCGCCTCATCAAGCTCCCCAACGGTCAGGTCCGGATCGACCGGGCCGACCTGGACGCGTGGCTCGACTCCTGTGAGGTGGCCGCCTGATGCCTACCTCCTACAAGGTCACGTTCTGGGAGCACCGCCACCGTCCCGACCGCCGCAAGCCGTGGCAGGTGCGGTGGACCGTGAACGGCCTGGAGTTCTCCGAGTCCTACCTCACGAAGACCCAGGCGGACGGACGGAAGGCCGAGCTGCTGATCGCGGCGGCCTCCCACCAGCCCTTCGACACCGAGACGGGTCTCCCACTCGCCGAGCTTCGCAAGCGCCAGCAGGAACAGAACTCGGTCACCTGGTACCAGCACGGCCGGAACTACGTCGAGGCCCGGTGGGACGGCGCCCCGGCCAAGACCCGGACGACGTGGGCGGACGCCTTGGCCAGCGTCACGTTCGAGCTGGTCAAGGCCAAGACCGGCATGCCGGACAAGCTGCTCGTCCGGCGCGCGCTGTACGGCTGGGCCTTCAACGTGAACCGGTGGACCGAGGAGCCGCCGGCCGACGTCGCCAAGGCCTTGACCTGGGTGGCGCGGAACTCCGTCGAGGTGTCCGAGCTGGCGGACCCGAAGATGGTCCGGCGCCTGCTCGCCGCCCTCTCGGTGAAGCTCGACGGCACCAAGGCCGCCGCCTCGACCATCCTCCGGAAGCGCCGCATTCTGAACCACGTCCTGGGCCGCGCGGTCGAGGACGGACTCCTGGCCGCCAACCCGCTGCCGTCGGTGCAGTGGCAACCGCCCCGTACCGAGGAGGAGGTCGATCCCGAGTACGTCATGAGCCCGGAGCAGGCCGCCGCGATGCTGGATGCCGTCGGCCGGCAGGGGCGACGCGGTCCGCGGCTGGTGGCGTTCTTCGGGTGCATGTACTACGCGGGCATGCGTCCGGGCGAGGTCGTCCACCTCCGCAAGGACCGGTGCGTTCTGCCGGCGGAGGGCTGGGGAAAGCTCAACCTCAACGGGAACAGCCCCCGTGTCGGGTCCTCCTGGACCGACAGCGGGGGCTCGCACGACCCTCGGGGCCTGAAGCACCGGGCGGAGTCGGCCACCAGGCCGGTCCCGATCCCGCCCGAGCTGGTGAAGCTGTTGCGAGAGCACATCGAGCTGTACGGCACGGCGCCGGACGGCCGGCTGTTCCGGACGTTCCGGAACGGCATGGTGCAGGAGAGCGGGTACGGCGTCGTCTGGGCCGCCGCGCGGGCCGAGGTGTTCAGCGAGGCCGAGCGGGCCACCCCGCTCGCCAAGCGTCCGTACGACGCCCGGCACGCCGGGATCTCGCTCTGGCTGGCCTCCGGCGTCCCCGTGGCCGAGTGCGCGCGGCGGGCGGGGCACAGCATCGCCGTTCTGCTCCGGGTCTATGCCAAGTGCATTCACGGTGACGAGGACCACGCCAACCGACTCATCACCGAGCGGCTCCAGCGGCGGGCCGAACGGCCGCCGACGGACGAGGCTCCGTGATCCTGGTCCGCCCCTGGTCCGGAACTGCTGGTCAGGGCTGGGATCCGGGCGAAACGAGGTGAGACAAACCACCCAAAACGACCATCCGGCGTGACCGGTGTTCGAACACAACGAAACAGCCCCTGATCTGCGTTTCCGCAGATCAGGGGCTGTTTTCTATCCTGTGGCTGGTGCAGGGTTCGAACCTGCGTAGCTTGCGCGACAGATTTACAGTCTGCTCCCTTTGGCCGCTCGGGCAACCAGCCAGGATTTTTCGCCTCCCGGGGCTCGCCCCGTTCGACTTGGTAAACCATACCTGATCCCCGGGGGTGCTCCGCCACTCGATAGATCACGCGACGATCAAGGACCGCGCGCGGCCGTCACGGGCGGGGCCGGGGTGGCGCTGGATAGGCTTGGGCGGCGGGCGCCCGGTGGGGCGGGCCGTGCCAGTGAAGCCACAGCATCAAGGAGACCAACACCCATGGCCGACTCCAGTTTCGACATCGTCTCGAAGGTCGAGTGGCAGGAGGTCGACAACGCGATCAACCAGACCTCCCGTGAGATCGCCACCCGCTTCGACTTCAAGGGCGTGGGCGGCGAGATCAGCCGCTCCGGCGAGAAGATCGAGATGAAGGCCAACGGCGAGGAGCGCGTGCGGGCCATCCTGGACGTGCTGCAGACGAAGTTCGTCAAGCGCGGCCTCTCGCTGAAGGCTCTGGACGCCGCCGAGCCGCAGCTGTCCGGCAAGGAGTACAAGATCTTCGCGAACATCAAGGAGGGCATCACCACGGAGGATGCCAAGAAGGTCGCGAAGATCATCCGGGATGAGGGCCCGAAGGGCGTCAAGGCTCAGGTCCAGGGCGACGAACTGCGCGTCAGCTCCAAGAGCCGCGACGACCTCCAGACCGTCCAGGCCCTACTCAAGGGCAAGGACCTGGACTTCGCGATCCAGTTCGTGAACTACCGCTAGTCGACCCGCCGCTCCCCCGTCCGCGGGGACGCGACGGTACGGCCCCGCTCCCGGGTTCCGGGGGCGGGGCCGTACGCGTCGGCGGGGCGGGCCTGGGCGGCGGCGGTCAGCGCCTGCGCCTGGATGCGCAGCGCGCCGAGCTGCTCCCGGAGGCCCGCGGATGCGGAGCCGGGAAGCCCGGACGCGGAGCCGGCGAGCGCGGGCGCGGCCGATGCGGTCATCGGCGGCGCCACGGGCTCCCGCTGCCCTCAGCCCGCCGCCCAGCCCGCGGTGCTGCGGTGTGCCCCCAGCCCTAGCGAGTCGAACTCGTCCACCCGCCCAGGCTCGACGTATCCGCCGAGCCACCGCAGGGCCCGGGAGATCGGGGTGCCCTCGGCCGGCGCAGGCTCGAACTCGCCGCTGGTGAGCGGGCCCAGGACGACCCGCCCGTCCGACCAGACGGCGGCGCGCTGGGTCCCGCTACCGCCGAAGTACTCAGCCTCGACGCAGGCGATCGGACCGGCCTTGGACCAGGCGGCGAGCCGGAGTTCGAAGCCGTCCGGGTGCCAGCCGAATCCCGCCCCGCCGCCGGGCTTCGGCACGGCGGCGTCGCCCTGGAGCGCGGACAGCACGGCGGAGGTGACCGGAATCAGTGCCAGCCCCTGCGCCAGCGGCACCACCCGGGCCGCCGGCACCTCCGCGGCCGCCACCGTCAGCAGCTCCACCATGCCTATCAGCGCCTGGAGTTCATACGACATGCCGGCCATGGTGTCCCACGCCACTGACAGTCGGCCCGGAATTTATGATTCCGTGCCCGGCCGGAGACCGTAGAGCAGGGTGAAGAGGGTCACGTCCACGGCGTCGTCGGCCGTACTCGGACCTTCCGCGGCCAGCTCGTCGAGGAGCTCCTTGAGCCGGGCCTGCAGCCGGGCCAGCCGCTCCGGTTCGAGCCGCAGCGCGAAGTCCGCGAACAGGCCGGACCGGGTGCCCGAACCGTCCTGTGGGCGGCCCAGGTCCAGCCGCCCGTCGGCGACGTGGGCGCGGAACTCGCCGCGGACCCGGTCGAGCGCGGCCAGCATGGCGTCGTACGCCTCGAAACGGGCCGGGGAGTCGGCGGTGAACATCTCCGGGGCGAGCCGGATGGAGTCCTGGGCGACCTGGTAACGGCTCTCCACGATGCCCGAGACCAGCCGGGTGCCCGCCACCAGGATCAGCCCGGCCTTCTCCAGCTGCTTGATGTGCCGGTAGAGCTTGGTCTGCGGTTCGCCGAGCCGGGCGGCGAGTTCCTTGGCGGTCAGCGGGCGGTCGGCGGCGGTCTTCAGCGCGCCGAGGATGGCGAGGCGCAGCGGGTCGGCCAGCGCTTTGAGCACCGCGACATCGCCCACCTGGCGCTCCTTGATCCAGGTGGTGGGCTGCTGTTGCTCGTCCCCGTCGACGGGTTCCCGTTCGTGCTCGGCCACGGGCCCACCCTCGCAGATCGACTGCTCCGCACGCAATCACTTCTCGGTGAGCGCTCACCCTTGCGCAATCAGTCACGCTGTCGGCATCATTCACTCAGACGTGAACAATTGCGGCGGCGCGAACGATGGGGGACGGAACATGACGGAGCACACCACGGCGACGGCCGAGCAGGCGGCCGACCGGACGGCAGAGCCCGTACCGGCGGATCCGCCACCGCCCGCACCGCTGCGGCGCAACCTGCGTTTCCAGGCCCTGTGGATCGGCCAGTCCTGCGCGACCCTCGGCATGCGCATCGGCGACACCGCCTTCCCCCTGCTGGTGCTCGCACTCACCGGCTCCTCCACCGCCGCCGGGGCCTTCGGCGCGGTGGAGATGACCACCACCCTGCTGCTCGGCGTCCACGGCGGCTCGATCGCCGACCGGCGGGACCGCCGCCGGGTGCTGCTCGTCGCCGACACCGCCCGGCTGCTGGCCCTCGCCAGCATCCCCGCCGCGCTGGCCCTCGGCCGGCCGTCCCTGGTCCACCTGCTGGTGGTCGCCGCCGTGGTCGGCGCGACCGTCGCCTACACCGGCCCGATCCGGATGCTGGCCCTGCGTTCGGTGGTCGCGCCGGAGCAGCTGCCGCAGGCGCTCGCCCAGGACGAGGCCCGGATGAGCGGCGCCGCACTGGCCGGACCGCCGCTGGCCGGGTTCCTGTTCGGGCTCGGCCGCTCGGTGCCCTTCCTCGGCGCCGCCTCCGCCTCGCTGGTCTCGTTGGTGTCCGCGCTGGTGGTGCGCTTCCCCAGCCCGGCCGCACCGCCGCAGCGGGAGAAGGGCGGCGCGCTGGCCGGCTTCCGCGTCCTCGCCGCCTCCCCGCTGCTGCGCCCCGCCCTGGCCGTGCTGCTGGTGATCAACCTGACCGGGGCCGCGTTGCTGCTGCCCGTCATGGTGCTGCTGCGCGAGCACGGCACCAGCAGCGGCGGCATCGGCCTGGCGCTGGCCGGCGAGGCGGTCGGGGCGCTGGCGGGAACGCTGCTGGTCTCCCGGCTGCACCGGCTGGCCGGCCCCGGCGTGCTGCTGCTGGCCGTGGCCTGGACCGCCGTGCCGGTGCCACTGGCGCCGCTGCTGCCCGGTGGGGCGGCCACCGTCTTCGTCGCCCTGTTCGCGGTCGGCGCGGGTGTCCCGTCCCTGCGGGTGATGCTCGACCTGTTGGTCTTCCGTCAGGTGCCGGACGAGCTGCGCGGCCGGGTGATCGCCGCGACCGTGACGCTGCTGACCGCCGGGATGCCCGCCGGGGCCTTCGCCGCCGGCCTGCTGCTGGACCACCTCTCCCCCGCCGTCGCCCTGGCCTCGATCGCCGGGGTACTCGCCGCCGCCCTGCTGCCCGCGACCGCGAGCCGCACGCTGCGCCGCGCCGCCTGGCCGGCTGCCGCGGCGACGGCACCCAGCTGACCGGCAATCACCCGCACGGCCGTACGCCGCATGCGGGAGACACGGCAACCGGGTGAACTGGCCGGGTACGGCCCGCCCCCGGCCTGCTTTCCCCCACCTCGTCCCGGCGGTGGCGTTCCCGCTGCCGACCGCACCGGTCTGCGCAGCCCGCAGGCCCGGGGGCGGTAGGCCGCCGGGTGGGTCGCCGTCGAGGCGCCGCCCCTTCGGCACTTCGCCAACACTCGTTGCCTGTAGTGCAGTTGGAATTTCGGAGACCATGGAGGGGCGTCGAAGGAAGCAGTCCGTCCGGCCCCGAGGAGGAAGAACCGTGCCCCGTCCGTTCACCACCGAGGACCACACCGCCCGGATGACCCGGGCCGCCGCCGAGGCCGCCGCCGCAGGACTGGCCGGCCTGGTGATCGCCCCCGGCCCCGACCTGACCTACCTGTGCGGCTACCAGCCCACCGCGATCACCGAGCGGCTCACCGCCCTCGTCCTCGTCGCCGGGCGCCGGCCCGCGCTGGTCGTCCCCAAGCTGGAGCGCCCGGATGCCGAGAAGGCGGTCGGCGCCCCGGCCGTCGACCTGCTCGACTGGTCCGACGGCGAGGATCCGTACGCCGCCGTCGGCCCGCTGTTCGACCCGGCCGGGCGGTACGGCATCTCCGACGACGCCTGGGCGATGCACCTGCTCGGCCTCCAGTCCGCCCTCCCCGGCGCCGCCTTCACCTCGCTCACCGAGACCCTGCCGATGCTGCGCGCGGTCAAGGACGCCGAGGAACTGGAACGCCTGGCCGCCGCCGGCGGCGCCGCGGACGCCGCCTACCGGGGCATCCTGGAGGTCGCCTTCGCCGGCCGCCGGGAGACCGACGTGGCCGCCGACCTCGGCGCGCTGCTCATCCATTACGGGCACAGCCAGGTCGACTTCACGGTGGTCGGCTCCGGCCCCAACGGCGCCGACCCGCACCACGAGGCCGGGGACCGGGTCATCCGGCCCGGCGACACCGTGGTGCTGGACTTCGGCGGGCTCAAGGACGGCTACGGCTCCGACACCACCCGCACCGTGCACGTCGGCCCGGACGCCCCGGACGAGGTGCGGAAGGTGCACGACCTGGTCCGGCTCGCCCAGCAGACCGCCTTCGAGGCGGTCCGCCCCGGAGTGAGCTGCCAGGAGATCGACCGGATCGCCCGCCGGGTGATCACCGAGGGCGGCTACGGCGAGTACTTCGTCCACCGCACCGGCCACGGCATCGGCATCACCACCCACGAGCCGCCGTACCTGGTCGAGGGCGAGGAGCGGCCGCTGGTACCCGGCATGTGCTTCTCGATCGAGCCGGGCGTCTACCTGCCGGGCCGGTTCGGGGTGCGGATCGAGGACATCGTGACCGTCACCGCGAACGGCGGGCGGCGCTTCAACAACACTCCGCACGAACTCTGCACCGTGGCCTGACCTGCCCGTCCTGCCCGTCCTGCCAGGCCACTCGCCTGACCCGTCCGCCCGCTTTGGGGACCTTTGACCAGATAGATTTGACCCAACCGTGGGATTTTCTTACGGGCCGGTCATAGTTCATCCAGAGTCCTTCAAGCTTCCGTTGCTAGTTTCGGTGAGCATGACGAAGCTGCTCAGTCCGGCCCCACCGTCCCCGGTGCGGGCCGGACGACTGCGCCCCGCGACCGCCCACGACCGCCGGACCGGCCTGTCGAGACTGCGGCTCCTGGCCTGGCCGGCCTACCTGACCGCCTTCGTCTGGTTCCTGGCCACCCAGGGCATGGCCTTCGCCAACGACGTGGTGTTCCTCTGGCTGATCGGCGCCCTGCTGACCGCCGCCGTCCACAGCGGCCACGGCCCGCGCGGCTTCCTGCTGGTGCTGCGCGACTGGGTCCCGGTGATGGCCGTGGTCTGGGTCTACTCCCTGCTGCGCGGCTACGGCGCCCACACCCCCTGGGCCCCGCACTGGCTGCCCCAGCTGCGCGCGGACGAGGTGCTCGGTTTCGGGGAGACCTGGACCGTACGGATCCAGCACGCGCTCTACACCCCGGGCTCACCGCACTGGTACGACTACGCGGCGACGGCCGTCTACCTCTCGCACTTCCTCGTGGTCTTCGTCCTGCTGGCCGTGCTCTGGCGGCGCGCCCACGAGCGCTTCCGGCAGCTGCTCGCCTGCTACTTCACCCTGACCTTCGCCGGCTTCGCCACCTACCTGCTCTACCCGGCCGACCCGCCGTGGCTGGTCGGCCAGCAGGGCAACATGCCGCCGCTGCACCGGGTGGTCTGGGAGACCATCTCCGCCATGGGCCTGCCGCAGGCCGACTCGCTGCTGGAGAACGGCAGCCAGTTCGCCAACGACGTCGCCGCGATGCCCTCGCTGCACTCCGCCTACCCGGCCATGCTGCTGTTCTTCTTCTGGCCGACCGCCGGGCCCAAGCTGCGGGCGCTGCTGGTCGCCTATCCGCTCGCGATGGCGTTCACCCTGGTCTACGGAGCCGAGCACTTCATCGTGGACGTCCTCGCCGGCTGGACGTACGCGGCCGTGGTGGTCTTCGGCCTGCGCCTGCTGGGCAACCGCCGTACGGCGCAGGTGGCGGCCAGGGCAGACTTGGCCGGGTGAAGCCGACTCCGCCACCGATGAAGCCGACCCCCGAACAGCTGCGGGCCGCCCAGGACACCACCATCCCGGACGTCACCGGCCCCGGGCTGCGGGTGCTGTTCTGCGGCATCAACCCGGGCCTGTGGTCCGGGGCCACCGGGCACCACTTCGCCCGCCCCGGCAACCGCTTCTGGCCCGCCCTGCACCGCTCCGGCTTCACCGAGCGCCAGTACCGCCCGGACGAGCAGGACGAACTGCCCGCCCTCGGCCTCGGCATCACCAACGTCGCCCCGCGCACCACCGCCAAGGCGGACGAACTCACCGCCGAGGAACTGCGCGCGGGCGGCGCGGCGCTGCGCGAACGGGTGCTGCGGCTGCGGCCCCGCGTCCTCGCGGTGCTCGGCATCGGCGCCTACCGGACGGCCTTCGGCAAGAGCCGGGCCTTGATCGGCCGCCAGCCGGAGGGCATCGGCGACACCGAGGTGTGGGTCCTGCCCAATCCGAGCGGCCTCAACGCCCACTACACCCCGGACGCTCTGGCCGCCGAGTTCCGCAAGCTCCGGGAGAGCGTCGAGGAGCAGGACGCGCCCACCGCGGGAGCCGGACCGGGCGGTCCTACAGCGGGGTGACGGCCTTCAGCACCACCAGCAGCGCCACCGCCGCGTTGAGCGCGCAGAGCGCCGATGCGGCCGTGCCGACCGCGGCGACCATCGCCGCCAGGCCCGCCGGGGTCTTGGCCGGCGGCCAGTTGCGGGCCGTCGGCACCGGGCCGAGCAGCGCCGCCACCCGGCGCGGCACCGGACCGGGCTGGGCGGCGGCCGGGGCCGCGAAGGCCGCGAAGCCCGGCGCCGGGGCGGCGTGCGAGACCAGGGCCGCCCGGGCCACCGCCCGGGCGGTGATCCGCCGGTCCCCGACCGCCTGGGCCGACTCCTCGTCCGCCCACCGCTCCGCGCTGAACGCCACCGCCTCCTGGAGCGGCCGCAGGAACGGGTTGACACAGGCCGCGAGCTGGGTGGTCAGCAGGTAGCGGTGGTGACGGTGGCGCAGGTGCGCCCGCTCGTGCGCGAGCAGCGCCTCGCGCTCGTCCTCGGCCAGCCCCTCCAGCATCCCGGTGGAGACCACCACCCGCCCGGGCGAGCCGGGCAGCGCGTACGCGTACGGGCTGCGGTCCGGCAGCACCGCGAGGCCCTCCTCCCCGGCCGGCCCCTCGGGCAACCCGACCAGCGCCCGCCGGGCCCGGGAGCGGACCCGCAGGTGCCGCACGACCGTCCGGCAGCAGGTGAAGCCGACCAGCACCAGCAGCCACATCGCGGCCGTGCCGACCGTCTCGTGGTACGGCAGCGCGTGCCGCACCACCGGGTCGGACCAGCTGTCCGGCAGCGGGTTGCCGGGGATCTGCGCGGTGCCCACCACGCCGATCAGCCCCAGACAGAGCACGCTGCACACCGCCATCACGGCACTGATCACGGTCATCAGCCGGGCCGCGCCGCGCGGGTGCAGGTGCTGCTCGGTCAGCCGGGCGATCGGCACCGCCGTCAGCGGCAGGACGAGCGGGAGGAAGACGAAGAAGCCCACGGATCAGCTCTCACGGTCGGCCGCTGCCGGATCCGCGGACGCGGCGTCCAGCAGCGCCCGCAGCAGTTCCTCGTCGTGCGGCAGCAGCGCGCTGACGAAACTGGCGAGGACGGCGTCCCGGTCCGCCTCACCGTCGAGCATCCGGCGCATCCGCAGCGCGGCCAGCCCGGCGGCGTCGGAGGAGGCCTGCCAGAGGTACGAGCGACCGGAGCGGCTCCGGGAGACGGCGTTCTTGGCGTGCAGCCGGGACAGGATGGTCATCACCGTGGTGTACGCGAGATCGCCCTCCAGGCGTTCCTGGACCCATCCGGCGCTGGCCGGGCCAGGCGCCCGCTGGAGCACCGCCAGCACCTGCGCCTCCAGCTCGCCCTGGCCGCGGCGTCGGGCCGGCGCGTCCCCGGACGCCGGGGCGTGCCTCTCGTCTGCCATGACGGCCCACTCCCTCCGGATGCCGCGCCCCGGACCGACGCGGGGCGCGGGGGCCATCCTAACGAGCGGGAGGCTCCCCCGGACGGCTCAACGCGGGGGTTCGCAGGCGCACGACATCGCCGGGAGCCCGCCAGGGCCTGAGGACGCCCGAGTGGGAACGGCGGCGGGCCCTACCGCCGGTACCCCGCCATCCGCTCCAGCCGGGCGATCCGCTCCGCCATCGGCGGGTGGGTCGAGAACAGCCGCGCGCCGGCCTCGCCCGGGCGGAAGGGGCTGGCGATCATCATGTGGCTCGCCGTCTGCAGCTGGGGCTCCGGCGGGAGCGGCAGCTGGCGGGTGCCGGCGTCGAGCTTGCGCAGGGCGCCGGCGAGGGCGAGCGGGTCGCCGGTGATCCGGGCGCCGTCGGCGTCGGCCTGGTACTCGCGGGAGCGGCTGACCGCCATCTGGATCAGCCCGGCGGCGATCGGTCCGAGGATCATGATGGCGAGCATCCCGAACAGCCCGGGGCCGTCGTCGTCCTCGCTCCGGCCGAACGGGATCAGCCAGGCGAAGTTCACCAGGAACATCACCACCGAGGCCAGCGCCCCGGCGACCGAGGAGATCAGGATGTCCCGGTTGTAGACGTGGCTCAGCTCGTGCCCGAGCACCCCCCGCAGCTCGCGCTCGTCCAGGATCTGCAGGATGCCCTCGGTGCAGCAGACCGCCGCGTTGCGCGGGTTGCGGCCGGTGGCGAAGGCGTTCGGGGCCGGGGTCGGGGAGATGTAGAGCCGGGGCATCGGCTGGCGGGCGGAGGTGGAGAGCTCGCGCACGATCCGGTACAACCCGGGTGCCTCGAACTCGCTGACCGGGCGGGCCCGCATGGCCCGCAGCGCGATCCGGTCGCTGTTCCAGCAGGCGTAGGCGTTGGTCCCGAGGGCGATCAGCAGGGCGATCACGAAGCCGGTCCGGCCGAAGAAACTGCCGATCACCAGGATCAGCGCCGAGAGGCCACCGAGCAGGACGGCGGTCCTCAGTCCGTTGTGCCGACTGTGCACGTCAGGCCCTCCAGTGGTGCGGTGGGGAAGCCCTTTCCGCCTCGTCCCTCTTGCCCGGTCAACGGGTGGGGCCGGGGACCTTGTTCCCTTGTGACCGACGCGACACCGGCGCGACACCGCCGCGCCACCCGGACGGCCCCGGGCCGGAGGCCGTCCCGGAGGGCCCGCACCGTGCCCGGCGGCTCAGAACAGACTGCCGCCGGCGACCCGGAGGACCAGCTGCGGGGCGACCGAGAGCACCACCGCCGCCGAGGCGGTGAGGCCCAGCGTGGCGGTCAGGCTGACCGGCAACCGGGCCCCTGTGCCCTCCGCGACCGCGGCCTCCGGGTCCGCCGGGGCGAACAGCCGGGCCGTCCACAGCAGGTAGTAGTACAGGGCGACGACCACGTTGACGGCCATCACCACGGCCAGCCACCCCAGCCCGGCGTCCACCGCCGCGCGGAACACCACGACCTTGCCGAACAGGCCGATCACGCCGGGCGGCAGCCCGGCCAGGCAGAGCAGGAAGAAGGCCAGCGCGAGCGCCGTCCAGCGGTTGCGGGCGAACAGGCCGCGGAAGTCGTCCACCCGGGTACCCGCCCGGCGTCCGACGGCGGCGACCACCCCGAAGGCGCCGAGGTTCACCACGCCGTAGATCAGCGCGTACGCGGCGGTGGCGCCCAGCGGGTCGGCGCCGGTGGGCGCGTACCCGGCGGCGGCGAGCGGCACCAGCAGGTACCCGGCCTGGCCGACCGAGGACCAGGCGAGCAGCCGCACCGCGCTGTGGCGGGTGTCGAAGCGCTGCCGCAGCGCGCCGACGTTGCCGACGCTCATGGTGGCGGCGGCAAGCACGGCGAGCGCGAGGCCCCAGGTGTGGGCGTACGGGCGGAACGCGATCGTGGTGGCCAGCGCCAATCCGGACAGGCCGGCCGCCTTGCCGACCACCGAGAGGTAGCCGGCCACCGGCAGCGGGGCGCCCGTGTAGGTGTCGGGCACCCAGAAGTGGAACGGGACGGCCGCGACCTTGAAGGCGAAGCCGACCAGGGTCAGCACGGCCCCCGCCTCGGCCAGCGGCTTGAGCTGGCCCGGCGCGTGCTCCAGCCCCTGGGCGACGGCGCCGAGGTGCAGGCTGCCGCTCGCCGCGTAGACGAAGCCGACGCCCAGCAGCATCACGGCGGTCGCGGTCACCGAGGAGACGAAGAACTTGAGCGCGGCCTCCGCGCCCCGCCCGTCCCGGCGCAGCGCGACCAGGGCGAAGGCGGGCAGCGAGGCGACCTCCAGGGCGATCACCATGGTGGCGAGGTCGCGGGAGGCAGGCAGCAGGGCGGCCCCGGTGGCGCTGGAGAGCAGCAGGAACCAGTACTCGCCGCGCGGGAGCTTCTCGCGGTCGACGGTGTGCATCGACAGCAGCGCCGCGATCAGCGCGCCGCCGAGGGCGAGCAGCTGGAACACCAGGGCGAAGTGGTCGGCGACGTACGAGCAGCCGCCCGCGGCGGGGCCGCTCGTCACCGGAGTGTCAGTGCCCCCTGCTACGTTCCGGACACAGAAGGTCGCTCGGGGTGACCCACCGGTCAGCGGAAGGAGTGCGATGAGGGCGAGGGCGAGTCCGGCCGCGGTGAGGCGGCCGAGCCACTTCTTGTGCCGCTCGGGCAGGAACAGGTCGGTGACCAGCACCGCGAGGGCGGCCACGGCGGCGATCAGCGGGGGCGCGATCGCCACCCAGTCCACGGACTGGATCAGGCTGCCGGGGTTGGCTACGGCGAGGGAGGTCACAGTGTGCTGCCCCGTGGAGTGAGGTCCGAGTGCGGCGGTGTGGGCTGCGAGCACGGTCAGCCACCCCCGAGGAGGTGCTTGACGGCAGGGTCGGAGAGGCCGAGCAGGAGGGCCGGCCAGAGGCCGGCCACCAGCGTGAGCGCGGCCAGCGGCGTCCAGCTGACGGCCTCGTACCGGCGCAGGTCGGGCACCCGGTCCACCGGTGCGGGCTGCCCGGGATCACCCATGCAGACGCGCTTGACCACGATCAGCAGGTACGCGGCGGTGAGGAGGGTGCCGAGGCCGGCGAGGACCATGTAGGTGACGAAGGCGGGGCGCGACAGGCCTGCGGCCGGGTCGAAGGCGCCGAACATCGCGAGCAGCTCGCCCCAGAAGCCGGCCAGCCCGGGCAGGCCGAGGCTGGCGACGGCGGCGAAGGCGAGCAGCGCGCCGATCCTGGGTGCCCGGCCGTACAGGGCGGCGCCGGTGGCCCCGGAGAGGGTGTCGAGGTCCGCCGTGCCGTAACGGTCCTTGAGCGCTCCGACGACGAAGAACAGCAGACCGGTGATCAGGCCGTGGGCGATGTTGGCGAACAGCGCGCCGTTGACCCCCACCGGAGTGAGGGAGGCGATGCCCAGCAGCACGAAGCCCATGTGGCCGACGGAGGAGTACGCGATCAGGCGCTTGAGGTCGCCCTTGGATCCGGGGCGGGCCAGCGCCAGGCAGACCAGCGAGCCGTAGACGATGCCGACGGCGGCGAAGGCGCCCAGGTAGGGGGCGAGCGTCGCGGTGCCGCCCGGCACCACCGGGAGGAGGACGCGGACCAGACCGTACGTGCCCATCTTCAGCAGCACGCCGGCGAGCAGCACCGAACCGACCGTCGGGGCGGCGGTGTGCGCGTCGGGGAGCCAGCTGTGCAACGGCCAGGCGGGGGCCTTGACCGCCAGCCCGACCATGATCGCCAGCGCGGCGATCACCTGGGTGGTGTGGCTCAGGCCGTTGCCGTGCGCGGCGGCCAGCGCCTGCATGTCGAAGGTGCCGGCCTTGCTGCCGATCAGCAGGAAACCGAGCAGCATCACGGCCGAACCGAGCAGCGTGTAGAGGATGAACCGGTTGGCGGCCGGGGTCTTCGCGCCGCTCCCCCAGCGGGCGATCAGGAAGTACATCGGGATCAACACGATCTCGAAGGCCAGGAAGAACAGCAGGAGGTCCAGCACCGCGAAGGTGGCGAGCATGCCGACTTCGAGGAGCAGGAACAGCCCGACGAAGGCCTGCGCCGAGGGCATGTCCTCCCCGTCCGGCAGCCGCTTCTCCGAGTACAGCGCGCAGAGGAAGGTGAGCAGCGCGGTCAGCACGATCAGCGGCAGTGAGACGCCGTCCACCCCGAGGTGGAAGCGCACGTGCAGGGCCGGGATCCAGGACACGTCGGTGGTGGCCTGCATCCGGGCCGGCGAGCCGTGGTCGAAGCCGGCCGCGAGGGCGACGGAGACCAGGAACACCGCACCGGTGACCACGGAGTTCAGCCGCAGCGCCCGCCGGTCGGCGACGGCCCGGTCCGGTCCGAACACCGGCGCCAGGGTGAGCGCGGCGCCGACCAGCGGCAGCACCAGGAGGGCGATGAGGACCGCGTTCATCGGGGGCTCCTCGGGCGTTTCTCGTGGGTCTTGTCGGATGGGCCGCGGCGTTGGGGTGAGGACAGCAGCACCGGCTACACCGCCACCAGGACGGCGAGCAGGACGACCCCTGCGAGCAGCGCGCTGAGGTAGGTCTGCGCGTTGCCGGTCTGCGCGAGCCGGACGGCCCGGCCGAGCAGGTTGACGCCGATCCCGCTTCCCTGGACGTAGCCCTCGACCACCTCGCGGTCGAGGAAGCGGACCAGCCGGGCGGCGGCGACCACCGGTCGGACGAACAGCGCGTGGTACAACCGGTCGACGCCGAACCCGTGCCGGGCCGGGCCGAACAGCGGGCCGAGCAGGGTGCGCCCGGGGTCGGCGACGATCACCTCGGCGGCCGGGGCTCCGGCCTGTTCGGGCACCCGGCCGACGACGGCCGGGGCGGGGCGGCCGGTGGCCCGGCGCGCGGTGGCCGAGCGCCAGGCTCCGTACGCGGCGAGCACCCCGACCACGGCGAGCCCGACGCCGGTGACGGCGGTGACGCCGGTGGGGCGCAGCGAGCCGCCGTCCAGCAGCGCGGGCAGCCAGTCCGAGCGCAGCCCGGCGACGCCGAAGGCCATGGTCGGGACGCTCAGCACCCAGAGCGGCCAGCGCATCGCGGGCGGCTCGGCGGTGGCCGGGTCGGCCTCGTCCAGCTCCGGCGAGTACGGCGCGTCGGTCTCGTGGTCGGCCACCACCGTCGCCCGGTCGGCGGCGGGCAGCACCTCCGGTGCCGCCGCGGCCGCACCGGCCGGGCTGTGGAAGGTGACCAGGAACAACCGGGTGGCGTAGGCGCCGGTGAGCAGCGCGGTGAGCCCGGCCGAGATCAGCACGATCCAGCCGGCCGCCTGCGGCACCGCGGAGGCCGGGCCGAGCCCGTTGGTCAGCGCCTCGCCGTTGGCGGCGTGCTCGGCGGCGGTCAGCACCGCCTCCTTGCTGAAGAAGCCGGAGAACGGCGGCAGCCCGGCCAGCGCGACCAGCGCGATGCCCATCGTCCAGTAGGCGTCCGGCACCCGCGTGCGCAGCCCCGGGATGCGGGACATCGCGGAGATCGAGTTGGTGTGCGCGGCGTGGATCACCACACCGGCGGCCAGGAACAGCAGCGCCTTGAACGCACCGTGGCTGACCAGGTGGAACACCGAGGCCTCGCGGTCGCCGCTGGCCAGCGCTCCGGCCATGTAGCCGAGCTGGCCGACGGTGGAGTAGGCGAGCACCCGCTTGAGGTCGTCCTGGGCGAGCGCGCACAGGGCCGAGCCGATCATCGTCACGGCGGCCATCACGGCGAGCACGACCAGTGCCGCGCCCGACTGCAGGAACACCGGCATCAGCCGGGCCACCAGGTAGATGCCGGCCGCGACCATGGTGGCGGCGTGGATCAGCGCGGAGACCGGCGTGGGACCGGCCATCGCGTCCGGGAGCCAGGTGTGCAGCGGGAACTGGGCGCTCTTGCCGGCCACACCGGCGAGCAGCAGCAGCGCGATCAGCGTCGGGTGGCCGAGCCTGCCCTCACCCGCGGCCGTCAGCACGGCCGGGATCCGGAAGCTGTGGGCGTCCGCGCCGAGCAGGAAGATCCCGAACAGGAACGGCACGTCACCGAGCTTGGTGACCAGGAAGGCCTTGAGCGAGGCCGAACGGGCGTCCGCGGTCTCCCAGTGGTGGCCGATCAGGAAGTACGAGCAGACGCCCATGACCTCCCAGCCGACCAGCAGCACGATCAGGTCGCCCGAGAAGACCACCAGGAACATCGCCGCGGTGAACAGCGAGACCAGCGCCGCATAGGAGGGGTAGCGCGGGTCCTTCCTCAGGTACGCGGTCGAGTAGACCTGGACGCAGGTGGCGACCACGCCGACCAGCACGGAGATCAGCGAGCTGTAGCCGTCCAGGTGGATGGCCAGCGAGATGTCCGGGCCGCCGGTCGGGGTGAGCCGGGTCGCCGCGTCCAGCGTCTGGCCGGAGCCGAGCTGGAGGGCGACCACCAGGGCGAGCACGGCCGAGACGGCGACCGGGACGATCGCCAGCGGCCGGGCCAGCCCGGGCACCTTCTTGCCGGTGGCCAGGGTCGCGGCGGCGCCGAGTGCGGGCAGCGCGGGGACGAGGGCGGGCAGGGCGAGGTTCATGCGGTGGCCCGGCCCTTCAGTGCCTCGGCTGCGGCCGGCTCCTCCTCGACGGCGGCGTACGGCTCGGCCGGGTCGCCGAGCGCGGTGGCCCGGTCGATGTCCGCGGTGCCCCGGGCCCGGAACAGCAGCAGGACGATGGCCAGCCCCAGCCCGATCTCGGCGGCGGCGACGGTGATGGTGAACAGGGTGAGCGCCTGCCCGGCGTGCAGCGAGTCGCGCAGCCAGGCGTCGAAGGCGACCAGGTTGAGGTTGACGGCGTTGAGCATCAGCTCGACGGACATCAGCACCAGGACGGCGTTGCGCCGGGCGAGTACGCCGTACACGCCGACGCTGAACAGCAGCGCGGAGAGGACGACGGGGTAGGCGAGGTGCATCAGCTCTCCTCCGTCACAGACGGCTCGGACGGCGCGGCGGCCTCCGGCGCGGTGCGCGGCGCGGTCGCGGCGACGGTCCCGTTCGACCCGACCGGCCGTCCGGCCCGCAGCTTGCCCGCCCGCGGCGTCGGCACCCGGCGCTTGGACCCGCGGGACAGCACGATCGCGCCGACCAGCGCCGCCAGCAGCAGCACGGACAGCGCCTCGAAGGGCAGCACCCAGTTCCGGAACAGGCTGGCCCCGGTGACGGCGGCCGAGCCGCCGCCCGCGCCGAGGTCGATCCAGGAGGTCCGGAAGGCGTCGACGACCAGCGTCACCAGCGTCCCGGCCGAGGCCAGCGCGACGACCAGGGCGACCCAGCGGTTCTTGGAGTCGGCGTCCGGTGAGCGCCCGATCGGCGCCTTGGTGAGCATCAGCCCGAACAGCACCAGGACGACCACCGAGCCCAGGTAGATCAGCACCTGCACCCAGGCGATGAACTCGGCCGTGAGCAGCAGGAACTCCACCGCCAGCCCGCCGAGCGCGACCACCAGCCAGAGCGCGGCGTGCACCAGCTGCTTGGTGGTGACGGACACGACCGCCGAGCCGAGCACCGCGATGCCGACCAGCAGGAAGACGACCTCCTGGCCGGTCGGGGACAGGAACGAACGGGCGGCCGGCTCCAGGGAACCGGTCGCCGCGAGGAGCGTGGCAGCGCCCGTCATGCGTCGTCACCCTTCTCCTCGACGGCGGCCGCAGCCGCGGCCGCCAGCTTGTCCGCCGCCTTGCGCGCGGTGGCGATCTCCTTGGGCTCCTCGGCCGCCGGGTCCAGCGCCGGCGGCGCCGGAACGGTCCACATCCACTCGCGGAGCTTCTCCCGCTCGTGGGTCAGCTCGTGGATGTCGGTCTCCGCGTACTCGAACTCCGGAGACCAGAACAGCGCGTCGAAGGGGCACACCTCGATGCAGATCCCGCAGTACATGCAGAGCGAGAAGTCGATGGCGAACCGGTCCAGCACGTTGCGGGTGCGGGCCCGCGCGTTCGGCTCGGCGGCCGGCAGCGTCTCCTTGTGGGAGTCGATGTAGATGCACCAGTCCGGGCACTCGCGCGCACAGAGCATGCACACCGTGCAGTTCTCCTCCAACAGCGCGATGACGCCGCGCGAACGCGGCGGCAGCACCGGCTGCACCTCGGGGTACTGCGCGGTGACGCTCTTCTTCGTCATCGTCCGCAGCGTCACGGCCAGGCCCTTCGCCAGACCGACACCGGGAAAACTCATGAGATCGCCACCTTGATGATGCCGGTGAGGGCCAGCTGGACGAGCGCGAGCGGGATCAACCCGACCCACGCGAAGCGCATCAGCTGGTCCTCGCGCAGGCGCGGGTAGGTGACCCGCAGCCAGATGACCACGAAGGCCAGTGCGAAGGTCTTGAGGAGCATCCAGAGCCAGCCGAGCTGGTCCGCCATCGGCCCGTGCCAGCCGCCGAGGAAGAGCACCGCCGTCAGCGCCGACACCACCAGGATGCCCACGTACTCGGACAGCAGGAACAGCGCGAAGCGCAGACCGGTGTACTCGGTGTACGCGCCGAAGATGATCTCCGAGTCGGCGACCGGCATGTCGAACGGCGGCCGCTGGAGCTCGGCCAGACCGGCCGTGAAGAACACGAAGGCGCCGATGATCTGCCAGGGCAGCCAGTACCAGTGCCAGGCGTCCAGGATCCCGGGCAGCGACAGGGTGCCGGCGGCCATCGCCACCGAGGCCGCCGCGAGCACCATCGGCAGCTCGTAGGACATCAGCTGCGCGGCCGTGCGCAGACCGCCCAGCAGCGAGAACTTGTTCGCCGAGGCCCAACCGGCCATCAGCTTGCCGATCACGCCGACGCCCATCACGGCCAGCACGAAGAACAGCCCGGCGTCGATCGCCTGGCCGACGAAGCCGTCCGGACCGACCGGGATCGCCAGCAGCACGAACAGGTAGGGCAGCAGCGAGACGGCGGGCGCCAGCTGGAAGATCCGGCGGTCCGCCCCGGCCGGGACGATGTCCTCCTTCTGCGCGAACTTCACGCCGTCCGCGACGAGCTGCGCCCAGCCATGGAAGCCGCCCGCGTACATCGGGCCGAGCCGGCCCTGCATGTGCGCCATGACCTTGTGCTCGGTCTGGCCGATGACCAGCGGGAAGACCAGGGAGACGAGGAGGGTGGCGACGCAGCGGAGCACCGTGTCGAGCAGGTTCACGCGCCGTCTCCGTCCTGGTCGGCCGCTCCGGCCGAGTTCTCGTCCTTCGTCCCGCCGGGCTCCTCACCCGACGGTTTCCCGTCCGAGGGCTTCTCGTCGTGGGCGGGCACCGGGTGGTGCCAGGGCGCGTCGGACGACCGGGGCCGTACCGGGGCCGCGGGCTCGGCCGGAGCCCCGGCGGGCGCCGAAGCCTCGTCGGCCGCCTGGCTGACCGACCCCTCGGACACCGACCGCGTCCGCCGCGGCCGGTCCGCCCGCACCGGCGGGGCACCCTCGGCACCGGCGGCCGCAGCCGCAGCCGCAGGAGTCCCTTCGGCAGCAGGAACAGCAGGAGCCCCTTCGGCCCCCTGGCTCGCCGATCCCTCGGACACCGACCGCGTCCGCCGCGGCCGGTCCGCCCGCACCGGCGGGGCACCCTCGGCACCGGCGGCCGCAGCCGCGGCCGCTCGGGGCGTCCGCGCCGCCGCGCCCGCCGCCCGCGCACCGCGCGCGGGCCGCTCGGCGACCGGTGGCAGGGTGCCCTTGAGCGGCCCCCACTCGTTCGGGTCCGGCACACCGGCCGGCTGCATCTTGCGCCGGGCCGGCCCGCCGCCGTGGTCCGACTCGCCCGGCTCCTTGGCGCCCGGCCAGTCCTTGGCGACCCGCGCCGCGAGCACGAACTCCTTGCGCAGCGGGTGTCCCTCGAAGCCGTCCGGCAGCAGCAGGGTGGCCAGGTACGGGTGCCCGGGGAAGTCGATGCCGAACATCTCGTGCGTCTCGCGCTCGTGCCAGGCGGCGCCCGCGTACACCTCGACGGCGCTGGGCAGCGCGGCCCCGTCGCGCGGCACCCGGGTGCGCAGCGCGAGGTGGCGCACGCCCGGCGCCTCGACGGCGGCCAGGTGCGCGACCACGGAGAAGCCGTCGGCGAGTTCGTCGACGGCGCTCAGCCAGTCGAAGAAGCGCAGGCCCAGCACGTCCCGGGCGCTGGTGAGCGCCTCGATCCAGCGCTCGGCCGGCACGTCGACGGTGATCAGCCCGTACGCCTCGGCGCCGGTCGCCCACTCCCCGACCGACGCCGCGTACTGCTCGGGCGTGGTCACGAGACCCCTCCGTCGGACGAGCCGGTCGACGGCCCCGGAACCAGCGGACGGCGCAGCGCCGCCGCGGGCGCGGCGTAGCGGCCGGGCAGGGACTCCGCGGCGATCTTCTCCTGCAGCTTGAGGATGCCCTGGAGCAGCGCCTCCGGCCTGGGCGGGCAGCCGGGCACGTAGACGTCGACCGGGATGATCTGGTCCACGCCCTTGGTGACGGAGTACGAGTCCCAGTACGGACCGCCGGAGTTCGAGCAGGCGCCGAAGGAGATGACGTACTTCGGCTCGGGCATCTGCTCGTAGAGGCGCTTGACGGCGGGCGCCATCTTGTCGGTGACCGTCCCGGAGACGATCATCAGGTCCGCCTGCCGGGGGCCGGGCGCGAACGGGATGACGCCCATCCGGATGAAGTCGTGCTTGGCCATGGACGCGGCGATGAACTCGATCGCGCAGCAGGCCAGGCCGAAATTGAAGCACCACAGGCTGTAGCGGCGGCCCCAGTTGAGCACGACCTTGACCGGGTCGGGCGCGAGCCGGGCCAGCGGTCCGAGGCCACGGCGCTCGACGGCGCCGGGGCGGGCGGGGTCCGGCAGGCCGAGCGGGACGGGACCGCCCTGGGCGCCGTGCGAGTGGGTGTGCGTCACGTCCATTCCAGAACGCCCTTCTTCCAGGCGTAGAGCAGTCCGACCGCGAGGAAGCCGATGAAGAGGAACATCTCGACCAGCGTTCCGGCGCCGTACCCGGCGGAGGCGAAGACCGTCGCCCACGGGAACAGGTAGATCGCGTCGACCGCGAAGATCACGTACAGGAAGGCGTACACGTAGTAGCGGATCTGGGTGTGCGCCCAGTCCTCGCCCACCGGGTCCACCCCGCACTCGTAGGCGAGGAGCTTCTCGGGTGAGTACACCACCGGCCGCAGCAGGCGGTTGGCGGTGAACGCCGCGGTGACGAAGAGCACGCCGATGACGGCCAGCAGGCCCATCGCGGCGTACGCGTCGAAGTAGCCGCTGCCGACCGCCGGGTCGGCCGCGACGGCAGCCGCCTGCTGCCACTCCATGCCTTCGCCTCCACCTCGGCCGCGAACCCGCCCTCAAGACAGTTCTACGACTTTTACTCACACGGTCTTAACCATGGCCAATGCGTGAGTCTAAGGGGAGGGCTCCACTCCCCCCGAAACCTGCCCGCTCCGCAAGACGTCCCGTGGACACCCGGATGAAC
Source organism: Kitasatospora sp. NPDC017646 (assembly GCF_044329365.1). NCBI lineage: Bacteria > Bacillati > Actinomycetota > Actinomycetes > Kitasatosporales > Streptomycetaceae > Kitasatospora > Kitasatospora sp. NPDC017646. The sequence goes on from NZ_JBIRJC010000019.1 coordinate 35,875, forward strand.
GTCCGGGGACCGGCCGGGGGTGGGGATAACCCCCGGCCGGGAAGATGTATCACCCCCATGGCACATCCCGCCCGCGATTCGGGATGCTGGGTCCGCCAGCTCGAACGAGGGGACGGATGATCCGATGAAGTCGCTGAACCGCGCCGTGGGCGCCATCAGGGAGCAGGACGCTCGGATGGAACGCCCGCCGCTGTACGGCGCGCGGATGTGGCGCCAGGTCGGACACCTGATGCTCAACCTCCCACTGGGCATCGCCGGCTTCGTGCTCTCGGTCACCGCGCTCTCGGTCGGCCTGGGCCTGTCGGTCACGGTGATCGGCCTGCCGGTGCTGGCCGCGGGACTGGCCGGCTCCCGCGCCCTGGGCGCCCGGGGCCGCAGCCGGGCCCGCTCGGCGTACGGCTCCCGGATCGACGAGCCCGCGCCGGTGAAGCCGCGCCGCCCCGGCGTGGTCGCCTACACCATCGCCCACCTCACCGACCTGCTGAACTGGCGCTCGGCGCTCTACAACGTGCTGATGCTGCCCTGGGGCATCCTGAGCTTCACCCTGGCCCTGACCTCGGTGGTCGTGCTGTGGCCGGTGCTGCCCGTGATGGTGCGCGCGATGGCGGCGGTCGACCGGATCCTGATCGAGTCGCTGCTCTTCCCCGGCGCGCTGGCCGAGCGGGTGCGCGAGCTGGAGGACGACCGGGGCACGGTGGTCGACACCGCCGCGGCCGACCTGCGCCGGATCGAACGCGACCTGCACGACGGCGCCCAGGCCCGCCTGGTCGCGTTGGCGATGGACCTCGGCATGGCCAAGGAGCGGCTGCGCGAGGTGGAGAGCCAGGAGGACGTGGTGGCTGCCACCCGGATGGTCGACAACGCGCACGGCGAGGTGAAGCTCGCCCTCCAGGAGCTGCGTGACCTGGCCCGCGGCATCCACCCGGCCGTGCTCACCGACCGCGGCCTGGACGCGGCGCTGTCCGCGGTCGCGGCCCGCTGCACCGTCCCGGGCGGGGTGAAGGTGAACGTCGACCTGGCCGGGCCGGACGGCGAGCCCGAGCGCCCGGACTCGGCGGTCGAGGGCATCGCCTACTTCACCGTCAGCGAGCTGCTGACCAACGTCTCCAAGCACGCGGGCGCCCGGAGCGCCTCGGTCGACGTCTGGCGCTCGGACAACCAGCTGATGGTGCTGGTCCAGGACGACGGCAAGGGCGGGGCCGCCCCCTACCCGGGCAGCGGCCTGGGCGGGCTGGCCGAGCGGATCCGGGCGGTGGACGGGGTGTTCCTGGTGGAGAGCCCGGAGGGCGGCCCGACCACCGTCACCGTCGAGCTGCCCTGGAGCACCCGCACCGCCCGCCGCTGACTCCCGGCACGAAGGGGCGCCGGGACCCCGTCGAGGCAGCGGACGGGATCCCGGCGCCGGTCCGGTGCGCCGGGGTCTCCGGCGGGAGAGCCGGGGGTCAGGAGCCGCTGCCCAGCGTGCCGAGCGTGACGTCGGCGGTCTTGCTGTTGCCGTCCCGGGTGTAGGTGACGGTCACCTTGGTGCCCGGGGTGAGCGAGGCGAGCGCGGTGGTGAGCGCGTTCAGCGAGTCGACCGGGGTGTCGCCGATCTGGGTGATGACGTCGCCGGGCTGGAGCCCCGCCGAGGCGGCCGGCCCGCCCTGGACGACCGCCACGATGACCGCGCCGGCCGGCTGGAACTGCTGGTTGAAGCTGGTCCGGGCGGTGATGCCGAGCGCCGCCCGGCCGGAGTTGGTGACCTTGCCCTGCTTGATCAGCTGGTCGGCGATGCTGGTGATGGTGGACGCCGGGATGGCGAAGCCGATGCCGGGCGCGGCCGCACCGTTGGACTGCGGCTCGGTCGCGGCGAGGGTGTTGATGCCGATCACCTGGCTGTCCAGGTTGACCAGCGCTCCCCCGCTGTTGCCCGGGTTGATCGCGGCCGAGGTCTGCACCATGTTGCCGATGGTGGCGCCCGACGACGCGCTGCTGCTGGGCTCGGAGACGGTCCGTCCGGTGGCCGAGACGATGCCCTGGGTGACGCTGCTGGAGAGCCCGAGCGGGCTGCCCATGGCCAGGGTGATCTGCCCGAGCTGGACCTTTCCGGAGTCGCCGAAGGTGGCCGGCTTGAGGCCGCCCGGCGGGCTGCTGAGCTTGATCACCGCGAGGTCGGCGTCGGGGTAGCTGGCGACCAGGGTGGCGTCCAGCGACTTGGTGGTGCTGGCCAGGGTGACGGTGAAGGTGGTCGCGGAGCCGACCACGTGGGCGTTGGTGACGATGTCGCCCTTGTCGTCGTAGACGATCCCGGAGCCGAGGCTCTCGCCGGTGGTGATCTGGACCACCGAGGGCAGCACGTCGCGGATCACCTTCTGGTACGCGTCCTGCAGCTGGTTGTCACCGCCCGGCTGGGCGCCGGGGCCGGAGGAGGTCCGCTGGGTGGTGCCGGTCGGGGAGCCGGCCGACGGCGAGGCGGCCGAGGAGGAGGAAGGGGAGGCGGAGCTGCTGCACCCGGCCAGCGCCAGCGCGAGCGCCGTCGTCACCGCGACCGCGCCCGGCACCGGTAGCCGACCGTGCGCCGCCCTGGGACCGGTCGGCCGGGGGCCGGCCGACAGCGGTCGGTTGTGTTCCTTCGTTCGGCTCACCTGGCTGCCTCCGATTCGTCACCACGCCAGCGGGCGCGGGCATGAGAGCACGGGAATGCTTGTCAGCATTTCACCGAATTGTCCGAATTGCCGGGATGACTCGCCCGAACCCGGTGGCCCGAAATCGAACGCCTAGGATTGCCCCATGACTTGGTTGATCACCGGCGGTGCCGGTTACATCGGTGGGCACGTCGTCCGCCAGCTGCTCGACGCCGGTGAGCGCGTCGCCGTCCTGGACGACCTGAGCACCGGTGACGCCTCCCGGGTGCCGGCCGGCGTCCCGCTGATCGAGGGCTCGACCCTGGACCGCGCCGTCCTGGACGCCGCGATCCGCGAGCACGGCATCGAGGGCATCCTGCACTTCGCCGCCAAGAAGCAGGTCGGCGAGTCGGTCGAGCAGCCGTTCCTCTACTACCGCGAGAACGTGATCGGCCTGCAGACGGTGCTGGAGGCCGCGGCCGAGGGCGGCGTCAAGCGCTTCCTGTTCTCCTCCTCCGCCGCCGTCTACGGCATGCCGGACGTCGACCTGGTCACCGAGTCCACCCCCTGCGCTCCGATGAGCCCGTACGGCGAGACCAAGCTGGCCGGCGAGTGGCTGGTCGCCGCGGCCGGCAAGGCCCACGGGATGTCCACCGTGGCCCTGCGCTACTTCAACGTGGCCGGCGCCGCCTCGCCCGAGCTCTCCGACGCCGGGGTGTTCAACCTGATCCCGATGGTCTTCGAGCGGCTGACCGCCGGCGAGGCGCCGCGGGTCTTCGGCGACGACTACGCGACCCCGGACGGCACCTGCGTCCGGGACTTCATCCACGTCTCCGACATCGCCTCGGCCCACGTCGCCGCCGCCAAGCGGCTGGCCGCCGACCCGGCCGGCGAGACCGCGCTGGTGCTCAACATCGGCCGCGGCGAGGGCGTCAGCGTCAAGGAGATGATCGAGGTCATCGGCAAGGTCACCGGCTACGACACCACTGCCGAGGTGACCCCGCGCCGCCCCGGCGACCCGGCCCGGGTGGTGGCCGCCGCCGACCTGATCCACCGCGAGCTGGGCTGGAGCGCGAGCCACGACGTGGCCGACATGGTCTCCTCCGCCTGGGAGGGCTGGTGCAGCCGCCACCCCGGGGCCCGCAAGGCCTGACCTCCGGACGGTTCCACCGGCACGGCGGTGTCCGCCCCGCTCAGCGGGCGGGCACCGCCGTGCCGTAGTAGGCGTCCAGCGCGTACACGCAACGGTCCTTGGAACCGACGAAGACCCGCCCGCCGACCGCCACCGGGGAGCCGGTGACTTCGCCCTTGGTGCCGAGTTCCCAGCGCAGCTGACCGGTCGCCAGGTCCAGGGTGTGCAGGGAGTGGTCCCGGCTGCCCAGGTGCACCAGGCCGTCGGCCACCGCCGGGGAGCCGACGATCTCGCCGCGCGCGGTGTAGCGCCAGCGCTCCCGGCCGGTCGCCGCCTCGAAGGCGTACAGCACCTCGCCGCTGCCCACCAGCACCATGCCCTCCCCGACCACCACGGGCTCGGCGCCCTGGCGGCTGCCGGTGACCCCGCGCCAGCGGTCCAGGCCGGTGGCCGCGTCCAGCGCGTAGACGGTGCCCAGGTAGTCGGCCACGTAGACCGCGTCGCCGTCCAGCGCGGGCGGGGTGAACAGCACCACCGGGGCGTCGAAGCGCCAGCGCTCGGCGCCGCTGGCCGCGTCCAGCGCGTACACCCGGGTGCCCGCCGTCACGTACAGCACGCCGCCGCGCTCGACCGGGTGCGAGGGCACGTCCTCACCGACCTGGAAGGACCAGCGCAGGCCCGCGCCGCGCGGGTCCACGCAGCGCAGGCGTCCGGCGCCGTAGTAGTAGGCGCGGCCGCCGACCAGGACCGGGCCGGACTGCGGGTTCTCGTAGTCCTGCTGGGCGTCGTCGGCGCGCCACAGCTCGGCGCCGGTGGCGGCGGCGCGCAGCTGGACGCCGCCGCCCCGCACGCCGCAGCAGAGCACGCCGTCGGCGGCGGACAGCGAGTAGACCCAGCCGTCCAGCGACGTGCGCCAGCGCTCGGTGCCGTCCGCGACGTCCACGGTGTACAGGTGGGGGCCGTCGGCGGCGTGCACCCGTCCGGCGTCCACCGCGAGCGCCCAGGCGACGTCCCGGGTCTTGTAGCGGCGCTCGCCGGAGCCGATGTCCAGCGCGTGCACCTCGAAGCTGGAGACGAAGAGCGTGCCGTCGGCGACCACGGGGGTGCCCCAGACGTCGTTGGACATCCGGAACCGCCACGGGCGCCAGCGGGCGGCCGGAGCCGGGGAGGGCTGCGGGGCCTGGGTCAGCGGGGGGGCGGGAGGCGGGGTCGGCACCGCCCGGCGGACCCAGTCGGTCGCGGCCGGGGCGGTGCTGGGACCGGGCTGCTCGTGTTCGGCCCGCGGCCCCGGGCCTATCCGCACCGAGGCGCCGGACAACTGCACCTCGACGGCCACACCGCCGGTCGGCGCCCGGTGCTTGTTCTTGGAGGGGATCTTCGTGGTCGGGATCTCGCCGTCCTGGGCCCCGGGGCGCGGCCCGGCGTGCACCGGGCCGGCCGGCGGCGCCTGTCCGGCGCCCGGGTAGGTGCGCGGGTCGTCCGCGCCGGCGGGCTGCGGGGCGGACGGCGGCTGCGGCGGCACGGACGGCTGCTGCGGCGGGGCCTGGAGCGGCGGCTGCTGCGGCTCGGCCGGGCCGGAGTACGGGCGGGGCGCCGGTGCGCTCGGGCGGCGGCCGCGCTTGCGCTCGATCAGCTCCAGCGCGTGGGGGGGCAGCCAGTCGCCGGCCTCGCCCGAGGCGTCGTCCCGGGAGAACAGGTGCGGGGCCAGCTCGGCCTGGATCTGCGCCGGGGTGGGCCGGCGCTCGGGCGCCTGCTGCATGCAGGCGCGGACCAGGTCCATCAGCTCGGGCGCCATGCCGGTCAGGTCCGGCTCCTCGCGCAGCAGCTGGAACACCGTCTCGACCGGGTTGGAGCCGCGGTACGGCGGGTGTCCGGTGGCGCAGAAGACCATCAGCGAGCCGAGCGAGAAGACGTCGCTGGCGCCCCGGACGGTACGGCTGTCCCGGGCCTGCTCCGGGGACATGTAGGCGGGGGTGCCGACCGCGACGTTGGTCATGGTCAGCCGGGTGCTGGAGACCCCGGACGCGATGCCGAAGTCGATCACCTTGGGGCCGTCCTCGACCACCAGGACGTTGGAGGGCTTGAGATCGCGGTGGATCAGCCCGGCCGCGTGGATGGACTGCAGCGCCTCCGCGATGCCGGCGACCAGCCAGCGGGTGGCCTCCACCGGCAGCGGGCCGCACTCCTCGACCAGGTCCTCCAGCGAGGGCGCCGGGATGTACGCGGTGGCCAGCCAGGGCACCCGGGCGTCCGCGTCGGCGTCCACCACGGCCGCGGTGTAGAAGCCGCCGACCGTCTTGGCCGCCGCGATCTCACGGGCGAAGCGGACCCGGAACAACTCGTCCTCGGCCAGCTCCCCCCGGACGGTCTTGATGGCCACCCGGCGCCCCGAGGCGGAGCGCGCCAGGTAGACCAGCCCCATCCCGCCCGCGCCCAGCCGCCCCAGCACCTCGAAGGGCCCGATCCGCCTCGGATCGTGCGCCGTCAGCTGGTCCACTCCGCAGCCACCTCCCCGTTGTCCGCACCCGCCGCGTGGTGCCGGACCCGATTCTCCAATGCCGCCCGGCGCATCTCCAACCTCCCCCACCGGGAGACGGGCGCAGGACGGGCCGCTGGTCAGCGATGACGGAACGGCCGGATTCTGACGCCCGCTCCGGCCGCGACTTGCGCCGCGGGGCCCGGACCGTCGGTTCGTCACCCCGCTCAGCCGGTTACGCTCTGTCACCCGATCACCCCTCAGTGGACTCGCCGTCACGCTATGGGGTCAAAAGCACACGGGGGGGCTTCAAGAGCGGCTTCGGGACCCGGTGAATATCCGTCCGAAGTGGTTCGGAGCGCTATAGCAACCCCCCGTGCGGAGTAATAGTCGCATCACCGAATCGCGCCAAGATCGTGCCACGGTAAGCTGACGGCATGACAGGACAAGTTCGCACCGTCGACGGTCGCGTCGCCGGGCGACGCGGACAGGAGACGCGGCAGAAGCTGCTCGACTGCCTCCGCGAGATGCTCAGCACGTCGCCCTATCGGGACGTCAAGGTCATCGACGTCGCCCGTATGGCGGGTACCTCCCCCGCGACCTTCTACCAGTACTTCCCGGATGTCGAGGGCGCAGTCCTCGAAATCGCCGAGGAAATGGCCAAGGACGCCGACACCCTCAAAGAGCTGGTGGCCGGAAAGTCCTGGGCAGGGAAGTCCGGACCGACCACTTCGGAAGAACTGGTCGACGGATTCCTCGCCTTCTGGCGCAAGAACGACGCCATTCTCCGAGTGGTCACGCTCGGTGCCGCGGAAGGGGACAAGCGGTTCTTCAAGATCCGCATGACCGTCCTCAACTCGGTCGCCAAGCCACTCGCCGAGGCCGTCAGGGAACTCCAGGCGAAGGGTCAGGCCGACAAGACGCTCGACCCGAACGCCGTCGCCGGGGCCCTGGTCTCGTTGCTCGCCTCGGCGGCCGAGCACCAGAAGGCCTTCACCTCCTGGGGCGTCAAGGTCAAGGATCTCAAGCCCAACCTCGCTCCCTTGGTGTACCTGGGCGTCACCGGGAAGAAGGCGCCCAAGTAGCACCGTCCGTTCCATCCACCATCCGCTCCGCGCGCAGCCCCGGCCTCCTGTCCGGGGACGACGGACGGCGGCCGTGTCCTCGGGGGAGGTCCGCCGACGTACCGCACGCGCGCCAGACACGCCGGTGGGCGGGCACCCCTCACAGAGGGTGCCCGCCCACCGGCATGTGCGGCCCCAGCGGGCGCCTTCCCGCCCCGAGCCGAAGGAGCGCGGCGGTGCCGAAGGGGAGAAGGCGAATCACGGACAGCGGACGACCTGGCCGGCGTAGGCCAGGCCGCCGCCGAAGCCGAAGAGCAGGACGGGGTCGCCCGGGGAGAGCTCGCCGCGCTCGACCAGCTTGGAGAAGGCGAGCGGGATGGAGGCGGCCGAGGTGTTGCCGGATTCCACCACGTCCCGGGCGACCACCGCGTCGGCGAGGCCCAGCTTGGCGGCGATCGCGTCGATGATCCGCAGGTTGGCCTGGTGCGGGACGAAGCCCTTCAGCTCCGACGGGTCGAGCCCGGCCCGCTCACAGGCCTCGCGGGCCAGCGGGGCGAGCTGGGTGGTGGCCCAGCGGAACACCGACTGGCCCTGCTGGCTGATCACCGGGTCCCAGCCGGTGATCACCACGGCGTCGCCCCGTTCCGGCTCGGAACCCCAGACCACCGGCCCGATGCCCGGGTCGGCGCCCTCCTCCTGGCCCTCGACCACCGCGGCGCCCGCACCGTCGCCGAAGATCACGCAGGTGGAACGGTCGGTCCAGTCGAGGGTGTCGGACATCCGCTCGGCGCCGATCACCAGCGCGCGCCGTGCCGCGCCGGCCCGGATCGCGTGGTCGGCGGTGGCCAGCGCGTAGGAGAAGCCGGAGCAGACCGTGTTGATGTCGTACGCGGCGGGCGAGCGGACGCCCAGCCGGGCGGCCACCGCTGCGGCGGTGTTGGGGCTGCGCTCGATCGCGGTGCAGGTGGCGACGACGACCAGGTCGATTTCCGCCGCCGTCCGGCCGCTCCTGGCCAGAGCCTTCTGGGCGGCCTCGGTGGCGAGGTCGACCAGGGTCTCGCCCTCGGCGATGTGCCGGGTGCGGATGCCCACGCGGGTGCGGATCCACTCGTCGTCGGTGTCGACGAGTGCCGCCAGGTCGTCGTTGGAGAGGACCTTGGGGGGCTGGTAGTGGCCGAGTGCCACAATGCGCGAACCGCTCATGCTGCCATGGAACCGGGTTACCCGCTGGTCAGCCGGGCATGACCGGCTACAGGATCCGCCCCGCCGAACTGTAGGGGCTCCACAAGAGCCTTGGGGCGCCTGGGCCCGGACGTCCGCCGAGGTCAGGCGGCCAGCGAGGCGGCGTCACCCATCACGATCACCGGGTGGGCGGCCGGGTCCAGGGTGCGGATCAGCTGGGCCATCTTGTCCTCGGGTATCGACACGCAGCCGTGGGTCGGGCCGTCGTGGTCCACGTGCAGCCAGATGCCGCCGCCCTTCTTGGCGCCCATCGGGCGGCGCATGTCGAGCGGGGAGCTGCCGGCGACCCGGTTGTAGTTGATCGCGACCACGTAGTCGAAGGAGCCGGCCAGCTGGTCGCCGAAGAAACCCGTCCCGGAGACCACGAAGCTCGGGTCCTTGTCGTACGGGAGCTTGCTGCCGGGGTTGTCGTTGCGACCGCCGGCGTCGGTGAGGTCGAAGACGCCGATCGGGCTGCGCAGGTCGCCCTCGTTGTGGTCGGTGGTCCAACCGTTCTTGCCGTTGTGGCCCTGCCAGGTCTCCCCGGCCAGCCAGCGGCCCTCCGGGGTGCGGGTCCACAGGGTGACGCTGTTCTTGTCGGTGTCCTTGCCCTGGCCGGTGGCGACCACGACCTGGGTGGTCGCGGCGGGGATCTTCGCGGTGAAGGCGGCACCGAGGCCGGGTATCGCGGCCAGCGAGCCGTCCGGGCGGGTCTCGCCGCGGCCCGCGGCCGGGGCCGCGGACTGCCGGTCGGCGGCGGCCTGGACGGCGGCGGGAGCGGGAGGTGCGGGGTGGTCGGGCTTGCTGACGCCCTCCGGTCCGGGACCGTCGGCAGCGGTGGCGACGGACTTGACGCCGTCCTGGCCGACGGTGTACCAGCCGGCGGCGGCCGCGACCAGCAGGGCGGTACCGGCCATCACGGCCTTGCCGTGACGTTTCTGTTTGGCCTTGCGCCGCCGGCCCCGGGCGGCGGCCCGGCCACCCGGCGCGGGGGTCACGGCGGGGGTCACGGAGGCCAGGGGCACCACGGGGGCGAGTTCCTGGTGGGTCGGCTGCTGGTACGGCTCCTGAACCGGCTCCTGGTACTCCTGGTGGTCCTGGTACGCCGGCTGGGGCTCGACGGGGTACCCCTGGAACGGCTGGTCGTACGCCTCGAAGTACCCGTCGGCGCTCTGCCGGTACTCGCCGGAGTAGCTCTGCTGGTACGGCTCGTACGCGCTGTACGGCGCCTCGTACGACTGCTGCGGCACGCCGTACCCCGGCTCCTGCATCGGCTCGTACGGCGGGTACTCGGGGGCGCGATGAGAACCGGACATGCCGTCGATCCTGCCAAACGCCGTACCCGTTGGTAAACCCGGGTCGCGTGCGGGAGCCGTGAAGGCGCCGCCGCCCGGACCGCGGATGCGGTCCGGGCGGCGGGGAGTGCGCAGGTCAGAGGCGCATCGCCTGCGGGGTCTCGCGACGCGTCAGATCGGGGCCGTCGTACTCGCGGATGACCTCGTAGCGGGTGTTGCGCTCCACCGGGCGGAAGCCGGCGTCCCGGATCAGGCCGAGCAGGTCCTCGCGGCCGAGCTTGTTCGGGGTGCCGAAGTTGTCCGCGTCGTGGGTGATCTTGTACTCGACCACCGAGCCGTCCATGTCGTCCGCACCGTGGCTGAGCGCCAGCTGGGCGGTCGTGACGCCGTGCATCACCCAGAAGACCTTGACGTGCGGGACGTTGTCGAAGAGCAGCCGGGAGACCGCGAAGGTCTTCAGCGCCTCGGCGCCGGTGGCCATCTCGGTACGGGCCATCAGCTTGTTGCGCACGACGCCGTCCTTGGAGTCGTGGAAGTCGTGCTGGTAGCGCAGCGGGATGAAGACCTGGAAGCCGCCGGTCTCGTCCTGCAGCTCGCGCAGCCGCAGCACGTGGTCGACCCGGTGGCGGGGCTCCTCGATGTGGCCGTACAGCATCGTGCAGGGCGTCTTGAGGCCCTTGCCGTGCGCGAGGCGGTGGATCCGCGACCAGTCCTCCCAGTGGGTGTCGTGGTCGACGATGTGCTGCCGGACCTCCCAGTCGAAGATCTCCGCGCCGCCGCCGGTCAGCGACTCCAGCCCGGCGTCGATCAGCTCGTCCAGGATCTCGTCCGCGGACAGGCCGCTGATCTTCTCGAACCAGTGGATCTCGGTGGCGGTGAAGGCCTTCAGCGAGACGTTCGGCAGCGCCGCCTTCAGCTCCCGCAGCGAGCGCGGGTAGTAGCGCCACGGCAGGGTCGGGTGCAGGCCGTTGACGATGTGCAGCTCGGTGAGGGACTCGCTCTCCATCGCCTTGGCGAGGCGGACGGCCTCCTCGATGCGCATCGTGTACGCGTCCTTCTCGCCCGGCTTGCGCTGGAACGAGCAGTAGGCGCAGGACGCGCTGCACACGTTGGTCATGTTGAGGTGGCGGTTGACGTTGAAGTGGACGACGTCGCCGTTCTTCCGCGTCCGCACGTGGTGGGCCAGCCCGCCCAGCCAGGCCAGGTCGTCGCTCTCGTAGAGCGCGATCCCGTCCTCGCGGGTCAGCCGCTCACCCGCGTAGACCTTCGCCTCCAGCTCGCGCTTGAGCCCTGCGTCCATGCGGTGCCCCGCCTCCTCCGACATTCGATTCGTTGCCGGACTGAGCGTACGCCTATGCGGACAGCAGCTCGGCGAGCAGTGTCGGGTCGATGTTGCCGCCGCTGACCACGGCGGCCACGGTCTGGCCCCCGGTCTCGGCGGCGCGGTGGAAGTACGCGGCCGGGGCGACCGCGCCGGAGGGCTCGGCGACCAGCCGGCCGCGGCGGGCCAGCAGGGCGACGGTGGCGCGGATCTCGTCCTCCGTGACGGTCACGATGTCGTCCACGTAGGCGGTGATGTGCTCGTACGGCAGGACGCCGACCGAGGGGGTGCGCAGCCCGTCCGCGATGGTCCGGTAGGTGTCGGCGACCGGCCACTCCACCCGGCGCCCCGAGCGCAGGCTCGCCCGCGCGTCCGCGGCCAGCTCCGGCTCCACGCCGATCACCCGCACGCCCGGGCGGGTGAGCTTGAGCGCGGCCGCCGTCCCGCCGATCAGACCGCCGCCGCTGACGGGCACCAGGACGGTGTCCAGCTCGGCCGGGGCGTCCTCGGCGATCTCCAGGCCGACGGTGCCCTGGCCCGCGATGATGAACGGGTCGTCGTACGGCGGCACCCAGACGTAGCCGTGCCGGTCGGCCAGCTCGCCGGGCAGGTTGTCCCGCTCCGCCGGCGGCACCGGGATCACCTCGGCGCCGTACGAGCGGGTGGCCTCCACCTTCACCGCGGGCGAGGTGTCCGGCATCACGATCACGGCCTTGATGCCGAGCAGCTGCGCCGCGTACGCCACCGCCTGCGCGTGGTTGCCGCTGGACTGGGCGACCACGCCGCGGGACCGCTCGTCCGCGGTCAGCGCGGCCAGCCGGTTGTAGGCGCCGCGGGTCTTGAAGGCCCCGGTCGGCTGGAGGTTCTCGGGCTTCAGCCAGAGCCGCCGCTCGCCCTCGGACGCCCAGGGGGCGGGAACCAGCGGGGTGCGTACGGCCACCCCCGCGATCCGCTGCCGGGCAGCGCGCAGCTCCTCCAGACCGACCAGTGCCATGCGTCACTCTCCTACAGGAGGAAGCTCACTCACCCGGTTCTCCCACTTCGTGGAGAGTACGACGGTGGTGCGGGTCCTGGCCACGCCCTTCGTGCCCGAGATCCGTTTCACCACCGACTCCAGGCCGGCCACGTCGGCCACCCGGACCTTGAGCATGTAGGAGTCGTCACCCGCGATGAACCAGCAGTCCTCGACCTCGTTGAGGTCCTTCAGCCGGAACGCGACGTCCTCGTGGTCGGCCGCGTCGGTGAGCTGAAGGCCGATCAGGGCCGTGACGCCGAAGCCGAGCGAGGCGGGGTTGACCGTCGCGCGGTAGCCGGTGATCACACCGGCCTGCTCCAGGCGGTTGATGCGGTCCGTGACGCTCGGGCCGGAGAGGCCGACCAGCCGGCCCAGCTCGGCGTAGGACGCACGGCCGTTCTCCCGGAGCGCCTGGATGAGCTGTCTGTCCACCGTGTCCATATACCGTCCGCGTCCTTCCGAACCTCACCAGACCCACAGATCATTATCCGGATTCAAAGGCGCCGTGCGCCGACCGACCCGGATATCGCAGAGAAGATACTCTCCCGCCTTCGGTCTCCTTACTCCCCCTCAGCCCGATCGCCGTCCCCGGCGCCCGGCTTGCGGGCGGCGGCGCCCAACTCGCCCTCCCAGCGCAGGTACAGGGAATGCGGCACGTCGACCGCGTCCAGCACCCGGCCGGCCACGAAATCCACGAGTTCGCGCACGGTGGAGCCGCCGGCGTAGAAACCGGGCGAGGCGGGCAGCACGACCGCGCCCTGCGCGTCGAGTTCCACCAAGTGCTTCAACGTCACCCCGTTGAGCGGTGTCTCGCGCACGCACACGACCAGCGGACGGCGCTCCTTGAGGGTGACGCTGGCCACCCGTTGCAGCAGGTCCTTGCTGAGGCCGAGTGCGATCCCGGCCACCGCGCCGGTGGTCGCGGGGACCACCAGCATGCCCTTGGCGGGGTACGAGCCGCTGGACGGGCCGGCCGCGAAGTCCCCGGCGGACCAGTAGCGGACGTCGTCCAGGCCCTGGTCCGTCCCCAGCCAGGCGGCGAGGTCGGCGCGCCAGTGGGCGTCCCGGAAGGAGATCCCGGTCTCGTCCAGGATGGTGAGCCGGGCGGCCCGGCTGACGATCAGGTCCACCGCCTCACCGGCGGCGAGCAGCGCCCGGATCACCGAGGCCGCGTACGGCGTCCCCGACGCTCCCGAGACCCCGACCACCCACGGCTGACGCTTCGCAGTTCCCATGGGGCAATTCTGTCCCGCCCTCACCTGCGGCTCCGGCCCGGGGACGGCGGAGCGGGCACGCGGGGGCGCGCCCCCTGGGAGGATGGGCGCATGGCAGCGACCCTCGTCGACCTCACCCATCAGGTGACCACCGCGATGCCGGTCTACCCCGGCGATCCGGCCGTCCTGCTGGAGCCCGCCCTCACCACCGCCACCGCCGGGGTGAACGTGCTGGCCCTGCACCTCGGCTCGCAGTCCGGAACGCACGTGGACGCGCCGTACCACGTGGACGTCACCTGGCCGACCCTGGACGGGCTGCCGCTGGAGCGGTTCACCGGCCCGGCCGTGGTGGCCGACCTGCGCGGGCTGGAGCCCCGGGCGGGCGTCACCCCCGAACTGCTGGCGCCCGCGCTGGAGCGGTGCGGCGAGGGCTCCGTCCTGCTGCTGGCCACCGGCTGGGCCCGGCACTGGGGCACCGACGCCTACCTCGCCCACCCCAGTCTCACCCCGGCCGCCGCCGAGGCGATCGTGGCCGCCGGGGTGCGGACGGTCGGCGTGGACGCGCTGAGCGTGGACCCCACCCCCGATCCGGGCCCGGACGACCGGGCGGTGGCCGCGCTGCTCGCCGACCTCGCCGACGAGCACGACGGGCCGGACCCGGCGGCGGAGGAGGCGACACTGGCCGCCCACCGGGTGCTGCTGGGGGCGGAGGGCGGCGGGGTGATCGCCGAGAACCTGACCGACCTGCGGGCGCTGCTGGAGGCGCAGGAGGCCGGCCGGCCGGTCGAGGTCTCGCTGTTCCCGTTGCGGCTGGTGGCGGCTGACGGGGCGCCGGTGCGGGCGGTGGCGCGGCTGGGCTGAGGGCGGCCCCGGGCACCGCGCGGAGCCCCGTCCGGCAGCGGACTTGGTCTAGACCATCCCCCGGTGGCGCCACTAGGCTGTCCGGCCATGGCTGAGATCATCGGAGTGGTCGAGCGGCTCTGGCGCTACCCCGTGAAGTCCACCGGCGGTGAGCGGCTCGACGCCGTCGACGTGGACGTGCGCGGCCTGGCCGGGGACCGCCTCTACGCCGTCCGCGACGCCTCCGGCAAGCTCGGCTCGGGCAAGAACACCCGCCGCTTCCGCCGGATGGACGGCCTGCTCCGGCTCTCCGCCCGTCTCGGCCACCGGATCGACGGCCCCGAGCTGTTCGACCCGCTCGGCCACCCGGTCGACCGCCCGACCGCCTTCCTGCGCGCCTACCTCCAGCGCGAGGACGTCGAACTCACCCGCGAGGACGCCGTCCCGCACTTCGACCGGCTGCCGGTCAGCCTGCTCACCACCGCCACCCTGGACTGGGTGCGCGAGGCCGTCCCGTTCGCCGTGGTGGACGAACGCCGCTTCCGCCCCAACATCGTGCTGCGCACCCCGCCCGGCACCCCGCCCTTCGTGGAGGACACCTGGTTCGGCCGCCGGGCCGGCGGCGAGGCCCCGGACAGCGCCCGGCTCGCCTTCGTCACCTCCAGCGAGCGCTGCGCGATGTCCGGCGCCCCGCAACCCGGGCTGCCGCACGCCCCCGAGATCCTCAAGGCGATCGTGCACGCCCACGACGGCCGGCTCGACGCCCTCGCCGAGGTCGCCGCCCCGGGGCGGCTGCGGCTGGGCGACCGGCTGGTGCTGGACTGAGCCGCCGGGCGCGGCACGGCCCGAATCCGCAGGTCAGCCCCTGACGAGGCAGAACGGATGCCCGGCCGGGTCGGCGTAGACGCGCCAGCCGCCGGCGTCGTGCAGCCGTACGGCGCCGAGCGCGAGCACCGCGGGCTCGGCGGCGTCGAGGTCCGCCACGTCGATGTCCAGGTGCGCCTGCTGGGGGTGCTCCGAGCCGGGCCAGCGGGGCGGGCGGTGGTCGGTGACGGCCTGGAAGCAGAACACCGTCCCGTCGTCGAGGTGCAGGGTGGACCAGCTCGCGCCGAGCGACCAGCGCCGGTCCGGGCGGTCGACCTCGCCGCCCAGAACGGCGGCGTAGAAGCGGGCGAGCGCCGCCGGGTCCGGGCAGTCGAGCACGAGGCACTGCAGTTTGCCGATCACGGCTCTCCTCAGGGTTCTTCCGGGTCGGGGCCGGGCAGCGGCCGGACCAGCGCTCGCGGACCGGCCGTTCGGACGGGCGGCTTCCGGGGAACGACCACCGGCATGACGATCCCTCACCGCGTGACCGGCGCCGGCGACCACCACGTCCTCGTCCTGCACGACTGGTTCGGCACCAGCGCGGGATGGGGCCCCTTCCTCGACTACCTCGACGGCAGGACCTTCAGTTACGCCTTCCTCGACTACCGCGGCTACGGCGAACGCAAGGACGTCACCGGCGCGTACACCCTCGCCGAGATCGCCGCCGACGCGCTCTCCCTCGCCGACCAGCTCGGCTGGGACCGCTTCTCGCTGGTCGGCCACTCGATGGGCGGCAAGGCGGCCCAGCAGGTCCTCGCCGAGGCGCCGCCGCGGGTACGCAAGCTGGTCGGCCTGGCCCCGGTCCCGGCCGGGGCCTACCCGCTGGACGAGGCCGGCGAGGCGCTGTTCTACGGCGCCGCCGAGGACCGCGAGAAGCGGTACGCGATCCTCGACCTGGTCACCGGCCAGCGGGCCGGCCGGGTCTGGCTGGACCGGATGGTCGACCAGTCGCTGCGGCTGTCGAACGCCGAGGCCTTCGGCGGGTACGTCCGGGACTGGACGACGGCCGACCTGGAGCACCGGATCAGCGGGAACCCCGTACCGGTCAAGGTGATCGTCGGCGAGCACGACCTCGCCCTGACCGCCGACGTCATGCGGGGCACCTGGCTGGAGCACTACCCCAACGCGGAGCTGGAGGAGCTCGGCGGCACCGGGCACTACCCGATGTACGAGACGCCGGTCGCCCTGGCGTCGTCGCTGGAGTCCTTCCTGCACGACTGACGCGCCTGACGACCGACCCGCGGCTAGGTTCGACCGCCGCGGCCTCAGACCCCGAGGCCGCGGACGAGCAGGTCGACCAGGGCGAAGAAGAACAGGGAGATGCCGACGAAGCTGTTCGTCTGGAAGAAGGCCCGGTTGAGCTTGGACAGGTCGTTGGGCCGGACGATGGTGTGCTCGTAGACGAAGGCGCCGGCGACGACCACCAGGCCGGTCCAGAACGCCGGGCCGGCGTGGGTGAGGACCGCGAACCAGCCGAGCAGCAGGGTGGTGAGGAGGTGGCAGACCCGGGCGCCCCGGATCGCGGCCGGGACGCCGAAGCGGGCCGGCGGGGAGCCGACGCCGTTGTCCCGGTCGGACTCGACGTCCTGGCAGGCGTAGATCAGGTCGAAGCCGCCGATCCAGATGCCGACCGCGACGCCCAGGACCACGGCCTCCCAGGACCAGCTGCCGGTCACCGCGAGCCAGGCGCCCACCGGCCCCATGGCCTGGGCCAGACCCAGGATGGCCTGCGGGAAGTTGGTGAACCGCTTGCCGTACGGGTAGACCACCATCGGCACCACGGCCACCGGGGCGAGGGCCAGGCACAGCGGGTTGAGCATCGCCGCGGCGCCGAGGAAGACCACCAGGGCGACCGCCGATCCGACGTACGCGGTCCTCAACGACACGGCACCGGTGACGAGTTCGCGCCCGGCGGTGCGCGGGTTCCGGGCGTCGAGCTCGCGGTCGATGATCCGGTTGGCGGCCATGGCGAAGGTGCGCAGGCCCACCATGCAGACGGTGACGACGAACAGCTCGCCCCAGTGCACCCGACGGTCGGCCAGGAACATGGCGGTCAGGGCGGCGATGTAGGCGAAGGGCAGGGCGAAGACCGAGTGCTCGATCATCACCAGGCGCAGGAACGCCCTCGTACGGCCCGGGGTTTCGACGGCAGCCGTGCTCACAGTCCGTATTCCTTCCAGCGACGCGAGACCAGTGCGGCCGTGGTCGGGTCCGAGGTCACCATCTCCGGCCAGCCGCCGTCGCGGGTGTAGCCCTCCTCGGGGAGCTTGCGAGTCGCGTCGATGCCTGCCTTGCCTCCCCAGAACTGCTGGTAGGAGGCGTGGTCGAGGTGGTCGACCGGGCCTTCGACCACCGTGAGGTCGCGGCTGTAGTCGACGTTCCCGAACGCCCGCCAGGCGACTTCCTGGTAGTCGTGGACGTCGCAGTCGGAGTCCACCACGATGATCAGCTTGGTGAGCGACATCATGTGGGCGCCCCAGATCGCGTGCATCGTCTTCTGGGCGTGCTTGGGGTACTTCTTGTCGATCGAGACGATCACGCAGTTGTGGAAGCCGCCGGCCTCGGGCAGGTCGTAGTCGACGATGTCCGGGATGATGATCTTCAGCAGCGGCAGGAAGAACCGCTCGGTGAACTTGCCCAGCGGGCCGTCCTCCGTCGGCGGGCGGCCGACCACGATGGACTGGAGGATCGGACGGCGGCGCATCGTCACGCAGTCGATCGTCAGCGCCGGGAAGGGCTCCTGCGGGGTGTAGAAGCCGGTGTGGTCGCCGAACGGCCCCTCGGGGAGCATCTCGCCGGGCTCCAGCCAGCCCTCCAGGACGACCTCGGCGTCGGCCGGGACCTGGAGCGGGACGGTCTCGCAGTCGACCATCCGGACCCGCTCGCCCGCGATGAAGCCCGCGAACAGGTACTCGTCGATGTCGCCGGGCAGTGGCGCGGTCGCCGCGTAGGTGACGGCGGGCGGGCAGCCGAAGGCGATCGCGACCGGGAGGCGCTCGCCGCGCTTCGCCGCGACCGCGTAGTGGTTGCGGCTGTCCTTGTGGATCTGCCAGTGCATCCCGATGGTGCGGCGGTCGTGCCGCTGGAGCCGGTAGAGGCCGAGGTTGCGGATGCCGGTGTCCGGGTCCTTGGTGTGGGTCAGCCCCAGGTTGAAGAAGGAGCCGCCGTCCAGCGGCCAGGTGAAGAGGGCGGGGAGCTCGTCCAGGTTGACGTCGTCGCCGGTGAGCACGACCTCCTGGACCGGGGCGTCGCCGGACTTCACGTTCCGGGGCGGGACGTGCGCCATCGAGGCGAGCTTGCCGAAGGCGTCCCGGAAGCCGGTGAAGCCCTGCGGCAGTTCGGGCTTGAGCAGGCCGGCGATCTTCTCGGAGACGTCCTCCGGGCCCTTGAGGCCGAGCGACTTGGCGAGGCGCCGTTCGGTGCCGAAGACGTTCATCGCGAGCGGCATCGACGAGCCCTTGACGTTCTCGAACAACAGCGCCGGGCCCTTGGCCTTCTGCACGCGATCGACGATCTCGCCGATCTCCAGGTGGGGGTCCACCTCCGCCTTGATGCGCTTGAGGTCGCCCTCGCGGTCGAGGGCCCGGAGAAACGAGCGGAGATCGTCGTATGCCATGCCTGTCAGTATCCGCCACCCGATAGCCTGGCTTGCGTCAAGGGCCCGGGAAGGCGCCCGCCGCTACCGCCCTCGCCGGGGGGAGATCGCAGCCGTGCTGAGGATTCTTCTGACCATCGTCCTTCCGCTCGCGCTGTGGGTGTGGGCGTTCATCGACTGCCTGGTCGCGCCCGAGGACGAGGTGAGGCACCTGCCGAAGCCGATCTGGCTGATCATCGTGCTGCTCTTCCCGCCGCTGGGCCCGATCGCCTGGCTGGTGGCCGGCAAGCGGCGCGGCTTCCTGCGGACCGGCGCGCCGGACGGGCAGCCGGGGCAGCGGACCGCGGAGGGCCGGGCGGGCCACGGCGCCGCGCGGGGCGGGCGTCCGCTGGCGCCGGACGACGATCCGGAGTTCCTCGCGTCCCTCGGGAAGGGTTCGTTGAAGGGGAACGACAAGGATCACGAGGACATGCTCAGGCAGTGGGAGGCCGATCTGCGCCGCCGCGAGCGGGAGCTGCGGGGCGGGGACGAGCCCGAGGACGGACGAAAGAGCTGATCGGAGCGTTCCCCGCTCCCCCGGACAGCCCACCCGGCCACGCGCGGGTGGGCTGCGGTGTTTTTGGCGCTTCCCTACGACTGCGGACCCTCCGCCACGAATCGGCCCGTTCCCGGCGCCAGGGTTGAGCGGCGCTTCAGCCGGACTCCAGACGGCCGCCCTACAGTGCTGCGAGACAGCCCTGACCTGCGCTTTTCTTCATGCTCAGATCATCAGACCATCATCCGCCCAGCTACCACGAGTATTCGAACGGACACCGAGCGCACCCCCGTCACACCTGCCGCTTCTGTACAGGCCTGACAGCTAAACGAACTCGACCTTGTACGGAATCGACGCCGAAACCAGCGCGCGGCCCCTCGTACAGTCATAAGTGAAGAAATTGATTCGCAGCTGGGGGCACAGCAGACGTTGGCTGTCGGACAGTTCCCTCACCCTTGGAGTGGTTCGAGATGACGGTTGTGCATGAGGCGCCGGTCGGCGGCGAGGTCCCCGAGGTCCCGGTCGACGCCAAGGGGCGGGTCGCCGAGCTCCACGAGCTCCGCGAGAAGGTGCGTCGCGGCCCCAGCGAGAAGGCCACGGAGGCCCAGCACGCGAAGGGCAAGCTGACCGCCCGCGAGCGCATCGACCTGCTGCTGGACGAGGGCTCCTTCCGCGAGGTCGAGCCGCTGCGCCGGCACCGCGCCCAGGGCTTCGGCCTGGAGGCCAAGAAGCCGCACACCGACGGCGTGATCGTCGGCTGGGGCACCGTGCACGGGCGCACCGTGTTCACCTACGCGCACGACTTCCGGATCTTCGGCGGCGCCCTGGGCGAGGCCCACGCGCAGAAGATCCACAAGATCATGGACATGGCCATCGCGGCCGGCGCCCCGCTGGTCTCGCTGAACGACGGCGCCGGCGCCCGCATCCAGGAGGGCGTCACCGCCCTGGCCGGTTACGGTGGCATCTTCCAGCGCAACACCAAGGCCTCCGGCGTCATCCCGCAGATCTCGGTGATGCTCGGCCCGTGCGCCGGCGGCGCCGCGTACTCCCCCGCGCTGACCGACTTCGTCTTCATGGTCCGCGAGACCTCGCAGATGTTCATCACCGGCCCGGACGTGGTCCAGGCGGTGACCGGCGAGAAGATCAGCCAGAACGGTCTGGGCGGCGCCGACGTGCACGCCGGCGTCTCGGGCGTCTCGCACTTCGTCTACGACGACGAGCAGTCCTGCATCGAGGAGGTCCGCTACCTTCTGTCGCTGCTGCCGCAGAACAACCGCGAGATGCCGCCGTCCGTGGTCAGCGAGGACCCGGTCGAGCGCCGCAACGACAGCCTGCTGGACCTGGTGCCCGCCGACGGCAACCGCCCGTACGACATGCGCAAGGTGATCGAGGAGATCGTCGACCACGGCGAGTACCTGGAGGTCCACGAGCGCTGGGCGACCAACGTGCTGTGCGTGCTGGCCCGGGTCGACGGCCACGTCACCGGCATCATCGCCAACCAGCCGCAGTCGCTGGCCGGCGTGCTGGACATCAACGCGAGCGAGAAGGCCGCGCGCTTCGTCCAGATGTGCGACGCCTTCAACATCCCGCTGGTCACCCTGCTGGACGTGCCCGGCTTCCTGCCCGGCGTCGACCAGGAGCACGGCGGCATCATCCGGCACGGCGCCAAGCTGCTGTACGCGTACTGCAACGCCACCGTGCCGCGCATCTCGCTGATCCTGCGCAAGGCCTACGGCGGCGCCTACATCGTGATGGACTCCCGCTCCATCGGCGCGGACCTGTCCTACGCCTGGCCGACCAACGAGATCGCGGTGATGGGCGCCGAGGGCGCCGCCAACGTCATCTTCCGCCGCGAGATCAACGGCGCCGAGGACCCGGACGCCATGCGGGCCCAGAAGATCAAGGAATACAAGAACGAGCTGATGCACCCGTACTACGCGGCCGAGCGCGGCCTCGTGGACGACGTCATCGACCCGGCCGAGACGCGCCAGGTGATCGCCTCCGCCCTGGCCATGCTCCGCACCAAGCACGCCGACCTGCCCAGCCGCAAGCACGGCAACCCGCCGATGTAGCGGCGCGGTTCACCGCGAGCAGGCCGTACCGAGCACCACCACACACACCAGAGCACCAGCAACCGGGGGAGAAACCAGGACATGACCGCTTCCGCCGAACCCCTCGTCCGCATCGTCCGTGGCAGCCTCTCCGACGAGGAACTCGCCGCCCTCACCGCCGTTCTGGCGGCCCGCGCGGCCGTCGCCCAGCAGGCCGCGGCCGCCGCGCAGGTCGAGCCGATCGCCCGCTGGCAGCGGCTTGAGCGCCGCCCGGCCTACTACTCGCCGGTCAGCTGGCAGCAGGCCGCCTGACGGTTCCGGACCTCATCCGACGGCCGGTCACCCCCTCCGGGTGACCGGCCGTCGGGCCGTTCGGGCCGGGCCCTCGGGACGGAGCGGGGCGTACGCACACCGTTCGCACCCTTCCGATCGGGCACGGAGCGGCTCGGTAGGATACCTACCGGACGGTTTAGCGCCCGTCGCCCGTCGGCCCCCATAGGATCGGCCGCTGCCGAGGTACAGAACTTTCCAGGGAGGCTGCGATGGCCAGGCAGGCCCGCGCGCTGGCGACCCGCCAGGCGGTACTCCTCGCGGCGGCCGAGGTGTTCGACGAGCGGGGCTACGCCGCCGCCACGATGTCCGAGATCCTGGACCGCGCCGGCGTCACCAAGGGCGCGCTGTACTTCCACTTCCACTCCAAGGAGGAACTGGCCCTCGCCGTGATCGAGGGCCAGGGCGCCTGGATCGCCTCCTGGGTGCCGACCTCGGACAGCCCGGTGCAGACCCTGATCGACCTCGGGTACGCGTTCGCCCGCGCGCTCCAGGAGGACCCGCTGGTGCGCGGCAGCATCCGGCTGACGATCGAGCACGGCAGCTTCACCCAGCCTCAGATCGCCGCCTACCAGGGCTGGATGGACCTGGTCCGCGAACTGCTGGAGCGCGCCCGGGAGGCCGGGGACCTCCACCCGGGGGTCGACCTGGTGGCGGCCTCCGGGGTGATCACCGGCGCGGTGACCGGGATCCAGCTGAGCTCCCAGGTGCTGGCCGACCGGCAGGACCTGATCCAGCGGATGGCCGACCTGTGGACGCTGCTGCTGCCGGGGCTGGTCCAGCCTCACGCACTCGCCCGGCTGAGCGTCGCCGAGCGCCGCTGACCGCGACGCCCCGGTCAGACCCGGTAGCCCGCGCAGTCCTGCTGGCCCACCAGGGCCGGCAGTGCCGCCGCCCACAGCCGCCGGACGGCCTCCGGCGCCGGGCGCCCGACCTGGTCGGCGGCCAGCAGCACCTGCCCCGCCACCACCGCGACGAGCAGCTCGGCGCAGGCGCGCCGGTCCGCCCCCGGGCGCAGTTCGCCGGCCCGGTCGGCACGGTCCAGCAGGCGGTGGACGACGGCGGTGAGGCCGCGCCAGGCGGTGTCCGGTCCGGATGCTCCCCCGTCCGGCCGCGGCCCCCGGCGGCCGAGCCGGACGCCGGCCCGCACCACCACGTCCTCGCGCAGCAGCCGGGCCAGCTCGTGCGAGAAGTCGATCAGTCCCTGGACGGCCCGGCCCTCGGCGCGCAGGGCACCCAGCGCGGCCGACCCGATCCGCCGCCCTGCGGCGGCCCGCACCCCGTCGGCCAGGGCCTGCTTGGAGACGAAGTGGAAGTAGAGGGCGCCCTTGCTCACCCCGGCCCGGCGACTGATGTCGACCAGGCTGGCGGCCTCGAACCCGGCCTGCGCGAAGGTGTCCGCGGCCGCGAGCAACACGGCCTGCCTGGTCCGCCCCGCGCGTTCCTGCTTGACCACTGACCCCTCCGGACTCCGCCGGTCGCGCTCCCCGCCCCGCCCGGCTGTTGTCGGCGCGCCCTCGGTCGGTGGCTGCGCCTCGCATGCGGACGACACCCGCCGAAACCGCATGGTTGGTATCTAATCTAGCGCCTTTGTCGACCCCGCCGTCCAGCGGGGAGGGCCCCCGCCCAAGGTCTGTCCTCTTCGTTTCGGGCATCACCGCAGACCAGGGGCCAGGTAGCGTGGTCGCTCCGGGCACTGCGACGGGGCCACCCCCGATCACAGAACACAAACCGGGTGGTATGTATGTTTTGCTGTGGGGCGTCCGTAGCGGCCGCTCGACCGACACCCTGGAGCTGGGGCCAGTCATGCCATTGATCGTAGAGCCGGACGTTCACGGCCCCTTCGCCCACCCCGGCTCCGGCGTACACCCGAACGCGGGCCCGAACGGCTCCGGTTACGACTTCCACGACCGGACCGTCTCCCGGCACCTGGTGCACCGCGCCTCGGTCTCCGAGGTCTTCCTCACCGGTTGGCAGGCCACCGGCCCGTACGACTTCCTGCTCGGCGCCCAGTGGCCGCGGCTGCACGGCTTCTACCGGCTGCCCGGGGACCGCTACCACGACCCGGTGCTGATGGCCGAGACCATCCGGCAGGCCGGGCTGCTCGTCGGCCACGCCGGCTTCGGGGTGCCGCGCGACCACCACTTCGTCATGGAGGACCTCGGCTACGCGCTCGGCGAGGCGGGCCTGCCGGGCCTCGCCGTCACCACCGGCCCGGCCTCGCTGATGCTCACCGTCGGCTGTCAGGACGTCCGGATGCGCCACGGCCGGCTCGCCTCGCTGCGGGTGCACGCCGAGATCGCCCGGGACGGCCGGCGGATCGGCCACGGCTCCGGTCAGCTGCGGGTGGTCACCCCCGCCTCGTACGAGCGGCTGCGCGGCCCCGGACGGAGGGTCGCCACCCCGCCGCTGCCGCCGGAGCCCGCCGCGCCCGAACTCGTCGGCCGCGCGCAGCCCGCGGACGTGGTGCTCAGCCCGACCCTGCGGCCGGACACCTGGCTGCTGCGCGCCGACGCCGGGCACCCGGTGCTGTTCGACCACGAGCTGGACCACGTGCCCGGGATGCTGGTGCTGGAGGCCGCCCGGCAGGCCGCCCAGCGGCTGCACCACCCCGAGCCGGTGGTGCCGGTCGAACTGGTGACCTCCTTCGACCGCTACATCGAGCTGGACCGGCCCTGCTTCGTGCGGGCCGTCCGCGAGCCGTCGGCGGACGGCCGCCGCACCCCCGTCCTGGTCAGGTTGCTCCAGGACGGGCGGACGGCGGCCGAGTGCCGGCTGCTCACCGAGCCGGTCGACGGTCCGCGGGTGCCGGTCCGGCGGAACGCCTTCGACGGCCGCCCCGCCGTTCCCGGCCTGCTGCCGCTGGCCAGCTGAGCCCGTCAGGCGGGCCGGGGCCCCGTCAGGCGGCCACCAGGGTGGCCGGCCGGCCGGCGTGCATCACGCTGAGGTTGGCCGCCAGCCGGACCGGGTCCTGGGCCAGCCAGAGCCGCAGCGCCGCGCCCAGGGCCGCGCTGGCCGACTCGATCCGGACGTCGGTGATCTGGGCGATCCGGGCCGCGCCGGGCACCAGCAGGTCGGCCAGCGCGGTCGGCAGCCAGACCGTCAGCGCGCACGGCGCCGGCGTCGCGAGGGCGCTCAGCAGCCGGTAGGCGTCCCCCGGCGCGCTGAGCGTGGGGATGATGTCCAGCAGAGCGTCGGCCACCACTTCGGACACGTCGCTCCGGTGTCCCTGGGCGAGCCGTCGGAGCAGCAGTTGCTCGGCGGCGGTGATTCGGACGGTCAGCATGACCTCGTCGCACTCCATTGCGCGATTTCCTCCTCGTTCCTCCCCGTACCGGCACGGACGGCCGGCACGAACTACCCCTGTTGCACCGCGGCCCGGCCTCCTGCGGAAAGCCGGGCCGTTCGGTGCGCCGCCCCGGTCAGATACCCGCGTACGAGTGCTTGCCGGTGACGAAGATGTTCACGCCGTAGTAGTTGAAGAGCCAGCAGGCGAACGCCGCCAGCGCCAGGTACGCGGCCTTGCGGCCCTTCCAGCCGGCCGTCGCGCGGGCGTGCAGGTAGCAGGCGTAGGCGACCCAGGTGATGAACGACCAGGTCTCCTTCGGGTCCCACTCCCAGTACTTGCCCCAGGCGGCCTCGGCCCAGATCGCGCCCGCGATGATGGTGAACGTCCACAGCGGGAAGACCAGGGCGTTGATCCGGTAGGACAGCTTGTCGAAGGTGGACGCGGCGGGCAGCCGGCGCCAGATCGAGGGCGAGGTGCCCAGCGGGCCGGTGGTCAGGCCGGCCGCCATCCGCTTGTCGAAGGAGTCCTTGCCGAGGTACAGCAGGGTGGCGATGAACGCGGCGTAGAAGGCGCCGCCGCAGAAGATCGCGGTGGAGACGTGGATCGCCAGCCAGTACGAGTGCAGCGCCGGGACGAGCTGCTCGGAGTCGGTGTACAGCACCTGGGTCGCGATGCCGAGCGTCAGCAGCACCGCGACGGTGACCGGCAGGCCGAGCCAGCGGACGTTCTTCCGCGCGGCCAGCAGGACCACGTACGCGGCCGTCATCGCGAAGGCGAAGGCGCAGGAGAACTCGTACATGTTGCCCCACGGCCAGCGGGACACCGAGAGGCCGCGGGCGACGATGCCGCCACCGTGCAGCAGCAGGGCGAGGACGGTGAGCGAGATCGCGATGCGGCCGGCCAGGTCGGCCCGCTCGCTGGTGCCGGCCGCGCCCGGGCCGTCCACGTCCTCGTCGCCGCGCCCGCCGGTGACCACCGTCGCGCCATCGCCCGCCAGGACGGTGCGGGTGAGCGTGGTGGTGCCGCCCTTCGCCCCGGCCACGGTGACGGTGACCTTCTTGGCGGCCTTGGGCTCCGCGGCGGCGACGGTCTCGGCCAGGTTGCCCGACTGCTCCTTGGAGCGGACGGCGACCGCGCCCTTGCTGCCGAACGTCCACTCGAACATGTGGGCGAACATGGCGATCGTGTAGACCGCCATCGCCGAATAGATCAGGTAGTTGGAGAGGTCGGCCAGCTGTGGGTCGACTCCCGAGGCGGGATGCACCGTCTACTCCTTGGAGTTCTGGTCGGCGGGGACTGCGGGGTCCGAGGCCTCGGCCTCGGGGTCGTCGGGTAGTGCTTCCTCGGCCGGGGCCCCGGCGTCGGCCTCCGCGGTTCCGTCTTCCTCCTCCGACGCCGGGGCGTCGTCCTGGAGGTCCACCGCGAGTTCGGCCAGCTCCTCGGCGATCTTCGCCGACTCGCTGCGGGCCAGACCGGCCAGCTCCACCTGGGTGCCGCCGCCCGGCAGGGCCACCGCCCGCACCCAGATCCGGCGGCGCTGGATGAACAGCGAGCCGATCAGGCCGAGGATCGCCAGGACGGCGCCGGTCAGCGCGATCGCGTTGCCAGGGCGGTGCGAGACGTTGAAGCTCGCCCACTGCTTGTAGCCCTCGAAGGTGACGCTGCCGTAGCCGTTCGGCAGGTCCCAGGCCTGGCCGGGCTTGAGCAGGGCCTTGGCCGGCTGACCGTCCTGCTGCATCTGGGTGAGCTTGGAGGTGTTCAGCTGGTAGATGTTCTGCGGCAGGCCGGAGTCGGTGCCGAGGTCGCCGGAGAAGGCGTTCAGCACCAGCTCGGGGGCGGCGTCGCCGGGGAACAGCGAGATCGGGCCGGTGCCGGCGAAGCTCAGCGGGGCGGTCGGCAGGAAGAAGCCGGAGAAGCCCAGCTGGGTCCTGTTGCCGTCCGGGCCGGCGCCGTAGTCGGAGACCTTCACCACGCCGGTCGAGGTCAGGTTGGCGTCCTGCGGCAGGAACGGCACGACGTCGTGGTAGACCACGTCGCCCTTGCCGTTCTTCACGGTGATCACCGGGGCGTAGCCGTGGCCGATCAGGTAGACCTTGCTGCCGCCGATCTCCAGCGGGTGGTTGACCTCGATCGTGCCCTTCTTCAGCTTCGACTCGTCGCTGCCCTGGTAGTACTCGACGTTCGCGGTGAACTGCCGGGCGGCGCCCATCTGGTCACCGGTGTTCTGGAACTTGGAGGTGAAGTCGTCGAGCTTCAGGTAGAAGGGGTCGAGGTCCTGGTTCCCGTAGAACCGGGTGCCGGTGAAGTCGTCGAGCTGGGTGATGGTGTTGGAGTACCCCTGCCCCTCGACCATCAGCTTGCCGCCGGTGCCGGAGGCCAGGCTGGCCCAGGCGAAGCCGCCGAGCAGCGCGAACAGCGACAGGTGGAACAGTAGGTTGCCGACCTCGCGCAGGTAGCCCTTCTCGGCGGCCACCGAGCCGCCGGACAGGTTGGCGCGGAAGCCGCGCTTGCGCAGCAGCCGGTGGGCGGCGGCGTTCACCTGCTCCGCGTCCGCCCCGGTGCGCCAGGCCGCGTACACCGGCATCCGGGTCAGGTTGCGCGGCGCGGCCGGCGGCTGCGCGCGCAGCACGCCGACGAACTGCCAGGTGCGCGGGACGATGCAGCCGGCCAGCGAGACGAACAGCAGGATGTAGATCGCGGAGAACCAGACCGAGCTGTAGACGTCGAACAGCTGCAGCTTCTCGTAGATCGGCGCGACCGCGGTGTGCTGTGCCTTCCAGGTCTGCACCTTGAACTGGTTCTGGCCGTTCTGCGGGATCAGCGAGCCCGGGATGGCGGCCAGCGACAGCAGGAACAGCAGGATCAGGGCGACCCGCATCGAGGTCAGCTGGCGCCACATCCAGCGCGCCCAGCCGAACACCCCTATGCCGGTCGGCCCCTCGGACTCGACCGGTGCGGTGCTGAGCCGCTCGGCGGCGGCCTCGTCGTCCGGTGCCGGGGGCAGCTCGGTATCGGTCGTGGTCTTGCTCACGGTCAGATTCCGATCTGGGAGTCGGCGGTCCAGGACTGCAGTTCGCTCATCCAGGAATCCCAGATCCCGGTGACGAGCAGCAGACCGACCGCGACGAGCATGCCGCCACCGATCCGCATGACGAGCGGGTAGTGCCGTTTGACCCACCCGAAGGCACCCAGCGCCCGGCGGAACGCCAGCGCGGCCACGATGAACGGTACGCCGAGGCCCAGGCAGTAGAAGGTCATCAACAGGGCCCCGCGCGCCGCGTCCGCCTGGTTCAGGGACAGGGTCTGGACGGCGGCCAGGGTCGGGCCGATGCAGGGCGTCCAGCCGACGCCGAACACCATGCCCAGCAGCGGCGCGCCGAGCAGGCCGACGGCCGGGCGGCGGTGCGAGCGCACCTCGCGCATGCTCAGGCCGGGGACGAGGCCCATGAAGGCCAGGCCCATCACCACGGTGAGCGAGCCGAGCACGATCGAGATGACCCGCTTGTGCTCCTGGAGGGTGTTGCCGAACTGGCCGAACAGCGCCCCGCCGGAGACGAAGACCACGGTGAAGCCGAGGATGAACAGCGTCGCCCCGAGCAGCATCCGGCCGCGCCTGGTACCGCGGGCATCGGCGAGGTCGGCGGCGGAGAAGCCGGTCACGTACGAGAGGTAGCCGGGCACCAGTGGCAGCACGCAGGGCGAGAAGAACGACACCAGCCCGGCCGCCAGCGCGATCGGCGCCGCGGCCAGCAGCGCGCCGCTCTGCACGGTGGTGAAGGTGTCGGCCAGCGGGAGGCCGGCCGGCTGCAGTGGCCCACTCACTGCTGCTGCTCCGCGACCACCGGCTGGACGATCGACTCCAGCGCGTCCTGGGTCGTCCCGCCGACGGCACGGGCGGCCAGCTTGCCGTCGCGGTCGACGACCAGGGTGGTCGGGATGGACTGGGGGTTGAGGCTGCCCCTGGGGAACTTGAGCAGCTGGGTGCCGGCCGGGTCGAAGATGCTCGGGAAGCTGACGCCCTGCTCCTGCTCGAAGCGGACGGCGTTGGTCTTGTCGGTGTCCCGGGTGTTGATGCCCAGGAACTGGACGCCCTTGTCCTTGTACTCGTCCGCGACGGCCTGGAGGTTCTTCGCCTCGGCCCGGCACGGCCCGCACCAGGAGCCCCAGACGTTCAGCACCACGACCTTGCCGCGGTAGTCCGAGAGCTTGACCTGGTTGCCCTCCAGGGTCTCCCCGGAGATGTCCGGCGCGTCCCCGCGCTTGCCCGCGTCCGCCTTCGACAGGTTCGTCCCCTTGACGGTGACGAAGCCGACCTGGCCTTCGCCGCTGCTCGACGAGCCCGAGGAGGAACAGCCGGTGAGGACGAGCGCAGCGGCGGCGACTGTGGCGGCGGCTGCGGCGACACGGGGACGGGGGCGCGTCATGGCAGACATGTGAAAAGTTTCGCATGGAGTTCCAGGCGGGTTCGGGGGGGTCCTCCCTTGCGCGCCACACCCCATCTGACCTGCGACGACTTCGGGTCACCCGGCGATCGCCAGGTGACCCGAAGTCATACTTACGCACCCCTTACGGGCGTCAGGCGCCGAAGCTCTTGCCCACCGGTTTGTCGCCCTTGCGGCCCTTGCCCACCAGGTGCGCGGGCAGCAGGTCACGGGCCGGCTCGCGGTAGCCGACCGAGACGATCCTGTCGCCCTCGAAGGTGAAGCTGGTCAGCGAGGCCAGCGAGCACTGCCGGTTGCGCGGGTCGTGCCAGAGCCGGCGGCGCTCGACGAAGGAGCGGACGATCCAGATCGGCAGCTGGTGGCTGACGCAGACCGCCTCGTGCCCGCGGGCGGCGTCCCGGGCGGCACCGAGCGCGCCCATCATCCGCACCGCCTGGTCGAGGTACGGCTCGCCCCAGGAGGGCCTGAAGGGGTTGGTGAGGTACTTCCAGTAGCCCGGGTTGCGCAGCGAGCCGTCGCCGACGCCGAAGGTCTTGCCCTCGAAGACGTTCTCCGCCTCGATCAGTCGCCCGTCCGCCGCGACGTCCAGGCCGTGCGCCTTGGCGATCGGCGCGGCGGTCTCCTGCGCCCGCTCCAGCGGGGAGGCCACCACGTGGGTGATGTCCCGGTCGGCCAGGTCCTCGGCGACCCGGTCGGCCATCTGCCGGCCCAGCTCGGACAGGTGGTAGTCCGGCAGGCGCCCGTACAGGACGCCCTCCGGGTTGTGCACCTCACCGTGACGCATCAGGTGGACGACGGTGATCTCTTCGGCACTCACTTCTCAACTACTCCTGGGGTCGGTTCCGGCTAGGCCGTGGCGGCGGCAGCGGCGCGCGCGGCGGCCGGCAGGGCGGCGGCGATCCGCTCGATCGCCCGCTCGTCGTGGCTCGCCGAGACGAACCAGGACTCGAAGGCGGACGGCGGCAGGTAGACGCCGTCGGCCAGCATCGCGTGGAAGAAGGCGGTGAAACGGTACGCCTCCTGGGTCCTGGCCTCGTCGTAGTTGGTGACCGCGGCCTCGGTGAAGAACACCGAGAACATGTTCCCGGCGGTCTGCAGCCGGTGCGCCACGCCCTCCTTGGTGAGCGCCTCGGAGACCAGCCCGGAGATCTCGGCGGACACCCGGTCCACCGTCGCGTACACCTCGTCGGTGCAGCCGCGCAGCTGGGCCAGGCCGGCCGCGGTGGCGACCGGGTTCCCGGACAGGGTGCCCGCCTGGTAGACCGGGCCGGCCGGGGCCAGGTGGGCCATCACGTCGGCGCGACCGCCGAAGGCCGCGGCCGGGAAGCCGCCGCCCATGACCTTGCCGAAGGTCAGCAGGTCCGGGGCCCAGCCCTCGTTGGCCGCCTCCAGGCCGTACCAGCCGGCCTTGGAGACGCGGAAACCGGTCATCACCTCGTCGGAGATGAACAGCGCGCCGTTGTTCCGGCAGAGCCGGGCCAGGCCGGCGTTGAAGCCGGGCAGCGGCGGGACGACGCCCATGTTGCCGGGCGAGGCCTCGGTGATGACGCAGGCGATCTCGCCCGGGTGGGCGGCGAAGGCCTGCTCGACCGCGGCCAGGTCGTTGTACGGCAGCACGATGGTGTCGCCGGCCTGGGCGCCGGTGACGCCCGGGGTGTCCGGCAGGCCGAAGGTGGCCACGCCGGAACCGGCGGCGGCCAGCAGCGCGTCCACGTGACCGTGGTAGCAGCCGGCGAACTTGACCACCTTCGCCCGGCCGGTGAAGCCGCGGGCGAGCCGGATCGCGGACATGGTGGCCTCGGTGCCGGAGGAGACCAGCCGGACCTGCTCGACCGGGGCGACCCGGGCGACGATCTCCTCGGCGAGCTCGACCTCGCCCTGGCCGGGCGTGCCGAAGGAGGTACCGAGGGCGACGGCCCGCTGGACGGCGTCGATCACGGCGGGGTTCGCGTGGCCGAGGATCATCGGACCCCACGAGCACACCAGGTCGACGTACTCGCGGCCGTCGGCGTCGGTGAGGTAGGGGCCGGTGCCGGACACCATGAAGCGCGGCGTACCGCCGACCGCGCGGAAGGCGCGCACCGGGGAGTTGACGCCGCCGGGCGTGACCACGGAGGCGCGATCGAACAGCGACTGGGACTGGGGGGCTTCGTAGGGGTAGCTCACGTGAGACATGGTCTCAAATCGTGTCCTTGAGCTCTGCATGTCCGGCCCGATCATCTGGAACGATGATCCGGGCACCGTTGTCTGTACGGTTGTCCGTGACGGTCGTCCGTGACGGTCGCGTACGGGCGGGGCCGCTGGCTGTTCCGGAGCACGGACCAGTCAGACTGTGTGCACAGAGCGCGACGAGCGCTCCGGTTGTGTGCAGGGGTGTGGAGAGGACTGCCGCCTACCGCAGGTGGGTACGGCGGCGCATGACGGGTAAGGAGCACGTCCGGTGGGCGCCGGGCGTGCGGGGGTCTGTCGATTCCGGCGAATTCCGGTGAGGATGGTCCGAGTGTCCGAGGCGCAGGACGGCTTCGACGAGGCGGCGGGAGGCTCCCGCAGGCCCGCCGAAACGGCACGCGGGGGTACGGGAGCGGGTACGGGGCGTGGTCGTCGCGGCGGCGAGAGGCGGGGTGAGGGACGCGTGGGGGTGACCTACAAGTACTTCGGCGCACCGGACCGCGCGACCGCCGCCAGAGTCCCCACCGCCCTCGGTCCGGGCGGACTCGGCCTGGACGCCGGCGAACTCGGCGCCCTGGGGCGGCTCGGCGACCTGATGGAGACCAGCGGCTCCCCCACCGGCCACCTCTCCACCAAGATCAAGCCGGAGACCATGAGCGCCATGGTCCTCACCGGCATCCAGGGCGTCCCGCTGCACCAGGTGCCGCCGCTGGAACTCGTCGTCCTGCACCCGGACTACGCCGTCGTCCAACTCCCCCACAACGTGGTCGAACCGCTCCGCAAGGCGGACGAGACGGAGCTGGGCGCCGCCGCCTTCATCTGGTCCACCGTCCCCGACCGCCGCGGCCCCCGCGACGCCTTCGTGATCTACACCATGCTGCACGAGTGGCAGGACTTCGCCAACCGGCTGCACGAGGCCGGGCACCAGCTGTACTGCCTGGTCTGGCCGTAACAGGGGCGCACCACCGGGGGGAACCTCATGACGTACGCAGCACCGGCCGCGGGAGCGCCCTCCCGCGGCCGGTTCGAAGCCGCCTACCCCCTGCTGCCGATGGGCGTCGGCCTGGCGTGCACGTGGTGGTCCGCCGACCAAGTCGGCGGCGTGCGGCGCGCGTTGAGCGAGTGCCATGACAGTGACGGCGCTCCCGGGTACGTCCTCCCGCTCGGCTGGACCGGCGTGGCGCTGGGCGCCCTCGCGGTCGGCTGGGCCGTCTGGATCGTCGTGGCCGCGTTCCGGCGGCGGTCGGTGGTGCGGGTGGGCTGCCTGCACGGCGCGCTGGTGGCCCTGTTGCCGGTGCTGGTGCTCGCCGTCGCGGTCCAGGCCGTCAGCGCGGGGGACGACGGCGACTACACCCACCGCCTCCACCACTACTGCTCGGGCTGACGTCGGTCATCCTGGCCGGACGGCTGGTTGACGGACGGTCGGAGCACCACCGCCGCCAGCGCCAGGGCCGCCGCGAGCAGACCGGCGGCCACCGTGAAGGCTAGTCGGAAGCCGCCGGTGAGCGCCTCGGCCGCAGGCTGCCCCGCGGCGGCCAGGGCGCCGGCGCGGCCGTCGGCGAGGGTGGTGAGCACGGCGACGCCGAACGCGCCGCCGACCTGCTGGGTGGTGTTGAACAGGCCGGAGGCGGTGCCCGCGTCCTCCGGGCCGGCGCCGGACATGCCGAGCACCGCGAGCGCCGACAGCACCAGCCCGCCGCCGCCGATCAGCAGCATGGTCGGCAGCAGGTGGACGGGGTAGTCGGCGTCGGCCGGCAGCCGGGCCAGCAGGCCGAGCGCGACGACCAGCATCGCGAGGCCCGCGAGCAGCACCGCGCGCTCGCCGAACCGGGCGCCCAGCCGGGCCGAGAGCAGCAGCGACACCGCGCCGATGGCGACCGCCGCGGGCAGCATCGCGAGGCCGGTGGCGGCGGCGCCGTAGCCGAGGACCTGCTGCAGGTAGAGGGCGACCAGGATCTGGAAGGCGAACATCCCGGAGATGGTCAGGAGCTGCACGGCGTTGGCGCCGGAGACGTTGCGGGAGCGGAACATCCGCAGCGGCAGCAGGGGCCGGGCGGCCCGGGCCTGACGGAGCAGGAAGGCGGCCAGCAGGGCGAGGGAGAGCGCGCCGAGGCCGAGGGTGCGGGCGGAGGTCCAGCCGTGGACGCCGGTGCCGACGACGGTGTGGATGCCGAGCATCAGGCCGGCGGTGATCAGCGCGGCGCCCAGGGCGTCGGCGCCGACCCGCAGGCCCGGGCCTCGGTCGGTCTCCAGCACCCGGGCGGCCAGCAGGACGGCGGCGAGGCCGAGCGGCAGGTTGATCAGGAAGATCCAGTGCCAGCTGAGGGCCTGGGTGAGGACGCCGCCGAGGACCTGGCCGATCGAGGCACCGGCCGCGCCGACGAAGCTGAACGCGCCGATCGCCCGGCCGCGCTCGCCCGGCTCGGGGAAGAGCGTGACGACCATGCCGAGGCTGACCGCGGAGGCCATCGCGCCGCCGACGCCCTGGAGGAAGCGGGCGGCGATCAGCATCCCCTGTCCGGTGGCGGCGGCGCAGAGCAGCGAGGCGGCGGTGAAGAGGGCGAGTCCGGCGACGAACACGCGCTTGCGGCCGATCAGGTCGCCGAGCCGGCCGGCCAGCAGGAGCAACCCGCCGAACGCGATCAGGTAGGCGTTGACCGTCCAGGTGAGGTCGGCGGGCGAGAAGTGCAGGTCGTCCTGGATGGCGGGCAGCGCCACGGTGACGATCGAGCCGTCCAGGACGATCATCAGCATGCTGGCGCAGAGCACCGCGAGGGCCAGTGCGCGGGGGCGAACGGGGGCCGGGGGCACCGTGTCGGGCGCGGCCGGGGCGTGCGTGGTCATGGCGGATCTCCCGGTTCGTCGAGTACCGGGAAGGACGCTACCAGATTGTTTTGTTCGGGACTATCTATCTCGGGAGGAGATGCGGAGGGGTGTCAGCCACGGGAACGGCGGGCGCGGCGGACGGTGCGTTCGCTCTCGACCGGCTCCGCCAGGTGCCCCTCCACCAGGTGGGTCAGGGCGGAGACGAAGACCTCCCGCTCCGGCTGCGGCAGCGCCTCCAGCAGCTCGCGGTGGACCTGGTCGGCGATCGCGGTCCCCTGCACGACGGCGCGCTCGCCCGCCTCGGTGACCGAGATGATCCGGGCCCGGCGGTCCGTGGCGGACGGGCGGCGCTCGGCCAGGCCCGCCTTCTCCAACTCGTCGACGGTGACCACCATGGTGGTCTTGTCCAGGTCCGCCAGCTCGGCCAGCTGGATCTGGGTGCGCTCGGCCTCCTGCGCGTGGAACAGCACGCAGTACGCGCGGGGGGTGATCCCGAGCTCGGTGAAGGCCGCCGCCATCCGGGTCGCCAGCATGTGGCTCGCGTGGTCCAGCAGGCCGGAGATGTCGCGGATCTGGCGCACGGGCGGGGTCGTCGTCATACGTCCGAGGTTAGCAACGGCCCGTCTGCTGCCGGATGATCCCGTAGCCAACCAACCCGGGGTTACGGGATGCCCAACTCGAACAGCGCATAGCCCGCGTACCAGCCCGCCGCGATCACCGGCATCGCGAACATCCCGACCAGCGAGGAGGTCCGCACCCGGCGCAGCGCCACCGCCAGACCGATGAACAGCGGGAAGGCGGGCAGCAGGTAGCGCGAGATGTTGCCGAAGATCTGGTTGCTGCTCAGCGCGGTGAAGATGGTCAGCGCGGTGTACACCCACAGGACCAGCGGCGGGCGGGCCTGCCGGAGCAGCACCAGCAGGCCGGGCAGGGCGATCAGCAGGGCGATGGCGATCAGGTCCGGGACGGGGTTGGACTGCCAGAAGTCCCAGTGGCCGGTGATCACGTCCATGATCGTGCGCAGGGTGGAGGCGCCGAAGTCGAAGTAGCGGTTCCAGGCGCCGCGCTGGAGCTTGAAGTAGCCGCCCCAGTCGCCCATCCGCCAGCCGACCCAGGCGACGTAGCCGAACAGGCCCCACGGGGTGATCAGCATCGCGGTGAGCGGGCGGGCCACCCCGTCGGTGCGGCGGACCAGCGCGACCAGCGCGGCGATCGAGACGGCGGCGATCAGCGCGGCGGCGGTCGGCCGGTTGAGGCCCGCGACCAGGGCCAGCAGCCCGGCGGCGACCCAGCGGCGGGTCATCACGCAGTAGCAGGCCCAGGCGGACAGCGCGACGAACAGCGAGTCCGAGTAGACCGCCCACTCCACGCCGGAACCCGGGAACAGGCCCCAGATCACCGCGGCGATCACACCCGCCCGGAAGCCGCCGATCCGCTCGGCGATCGCGAAGATCCCGGCTGCGGCGACCAGCGAGGCCAGCACCGAGACCACGATCCCGGAGCCGTACGGGCCGAGCCCGGTCACCGCGCCGACCAGCCGCATCAGCCAGGGGTAGAGCGGGAAGAAGGCGGAGGAGTTCTCGTAGTAGGTGGCCAGCGGGAAGCCGTGCAGCGGGATCAGCTGCGGGTCGTACCCGTTCTCGGCGATCCGCTGGTACCAGATGCCGTCCCAGGTGCCCAGCACGTCCCAGGCGTGGGCGCCGCCGCCGCGGCCGACCTGCTTCTTCAGGTAGTCGCCGGTGTGCTCCAGCAGCACCAGGAAGACGGT
The DNA here is from genome assembly GCF_044329365.1 of Kitasatospora sp. NPDC017646. Classification (NCBI taxonomy): domain Bacteria; kingdom Bacillati; phylum Actinomycetota; class Actinomycetes; order Kitasatosporales; family Streptomycetaceae; genus Kitasatospora; species Kitasatospora sp. NPDC017646. Next base: position 71,925 of record NZ_JBIRJC010000019.1, read on the forward strand.
CAGGCCGATCGCCTTGACCACCGCGTACGCGCCGAGCGCGGGCGCGAAGCGGTCCACCAGCGCCCGGAACCGCTCGGGCGCACGGCCCGTCCGCTCCTCCGGGCGCTGCCCCGCCGCGACCGGCTCGGTGCTGGACGGCTCAGTGCTGGACGACTCGGTGCTCGATGCCGTGCTCATCTGCTCTGGGTACTCCCCGCCCCGCTCATGGTGCGCGCGGCTCCGGCGCAACGACGTTCCCGTGAGCCTACGGCACGGCCCACCGGGCTCCACGCCCCGCAGCCCCTCGGCGGAGGACGGGTTCGCCGTCGCCGCCCGGTGGGGGCGGCGACGGCCTGAGCCACCTCAGCCGTGGACGTAGAGGATGCCGAGCTTGGTGAGTTGCCAGAGCTGGGCGGGGGCGCCGGTGTCGGTGGCGAGTTCGACGTAGGGGTTGCCCTTGGCGTCGAGGGTGGTGCCGGTGGCCAGGACCTTGGTCGGGTCCGCGGAGTCGGCGATCTTGTAGGTGCCGTTGCCGGCCGGCTTGAACACCCAGTGCTGGTTGGCGCCGCCGTTGCAGCCCCACTGCTGGATCCGGGTGCCGGGGGCGGTGGCGGCGGCGTTGGCGTCCAGGCACATGTCGCGGTTGCCACTGAAGTCCAGTTCGTAGCTGCCGCCGGACTTGGCCTCCAGGACGAAGGACTGGTTCAGTCCGCCGCTCGCCGGGTAGCTGATGGCGGCCCTGCCGTTGGTGGAGTCGCCGTAGGTGCCGCCGCCGGAGAGGTCGAGCGCGTTGCCGGTGGCCGCGTTGGTGAGCTGGTACCAGGAGCCGTCCTCGGGACCGTCACCGAAGGGCCTGCCGGGGGTGAGGGGCTGGATCGAGGTGGTGTTCTGCTGGTTGAGCGTGCAGTACGCCTCGGTCTGGTCGGGGTTGGCGAAGAACTGGCCGAGGCAGACGCCCTCACCGCGGTAGCCGGCCACCCGCAGGTGGTACGACTGGCGGACCATGTTCATGCACAGCCCGGGGATGCCGATCTGGGAGTCGCAGCCGTTGCGCGCCCACTCGGAGAGGTTGATGACGTCCCCGTTGGAGTACTCGTACGGCGAGGTCGTCCACTCCGCGCACACCTCGTGTCCGAAGGCGACCCGCCGCTGGTCCAGGTACCGCACGCCGGGCACCTGTTCGGCCGCGCCGCGGAGTGCGTCGCTCAACGTCGGGACGACCCAGTTGTGGCCCCAGGCGAGGTCCTCGGGGAAGGCCGGACAGCCGTCGGCGATCTTGCCGAGGTAGTCGTTGCGCCGGATGTCCGGCGTGATCGGGTTGAAGTACGACTGGTAGACCAGCTGGTACGCGGAGTCGGCGTAACCCGCCTTGCGCATGGTCTGCCGGATGTTCTGCAGTGCGGCGACGACCTTGGGCTGGACCCCCTTGGCCCGCCGGCGGATCTCGTCGCTGCCGATGGTGTCCCGGCAGCCCTGGTCCTTGGGGATCGGGAAGTACTGCGCGAGGCAGTGCATCATGATCCCGCTGAAGTCGAAGTCGTCGTTGGCACCGATCGTGACGACGACCATCTTGACGTCGTACTTGCTCGCCGTGTCGGCGAGTTTCACGTCCTGCTTGGGCTCGCCGAAGTCACCGCTGCCCGGGCCGGTGATCTTGGCCAGCTCGGGGTCGCTGACCAGGTCGCCGGTCTGGGCGCCGGAGCAGGCGAGGTCGATCGGGGTGACGGCGGGGATGTCGGTGACGAAGATCTCCGACTTGGGATGGCGGTGGCAGTAGTTGGTGGGGGTGTCCGTCTCCGGGAAGTAGCCGTCGCCGGTGTCGGTGCCGGCGCCCTCCCCGGAGATGGCACTGTCGCCGAGGGCGACGATCGCGGCCGGGCGGGTGGCGGCCTGGGCCGGAGCGGGGGCGTCGTCGGCGAGGGCGGCGGGGGCGCCGGCCAGGCCGAGGGTGGCCACGAGGACGCCGGTGGCGAGCAGTGCGGCGGACCGGGACGAGCCCGTTCGCGCTCCTCGCGCCGCGGACGTGCGGAACCTGATCACACGCGACTCCTTGCGGGGGCGGGGGAACCGTCCGGCCGGGGGTGCCGGGCGGTGCGGAGCAAGAGCGGTGCAGAAAGGTGAGCAGGTCTCAGATTCTAGGTACTGACAAGTAGTACAACAAGGCTCCTGACGACACCGCGCGCTGACGCGGCGACAGCGGAACGGACGCGGAAAAGCCGCCGCTCCGCGCCCCAGGAGGGAAGCGCGGAACGGCGGCTCTCACCGGCCGAACCGGGTGCGGACTCAGCCCACGTTGGCGCAGTGGTTGCCGAACGCAGGGTTCAGCAGGCCGGCGGCGTCGACGGTGTTGCCGCACAGGTTGAGCGGAATGTGGATCGGCACCTGGATCTGGTTGCCGGAGATTACACCGGGGGAACCGGCGGCGACACCCTCGGCGCCGGCACTGGCCATCGCGGTGCCGGCGCCGGCGGCCACGATGCCCACCACAGCCGCGCCGACGGCGGCGGTCTTCTTGATGCTCATGTGAGCCTCCTGACTGTTCAACAGAGATGCACGGGGAGTGCGACATCTAGAACGAGACCCGTCCGGACCGGTTGCGACGGTGCGCGCACTGTCACCCGTCCGGAGCAGCGGAGCCCCTGACCGGCATTCGGGTGATCGACGGGCCGGGCCGTTTCCCCCCGCGCGCCGCCTCGTTCTCCCTGGCGAAGACGATTCAACCGGCCCTACTCAATGAAATCGAGTACCGCCCATGCGCAGCTCGCCCACGGCCTCGTCGACACCGAGACCACCGGCAAGTCGGTCGACGTGGCGGGCCCCCAAGAACCCGGCGTTCGACGACACCGCCTGAACGCCTGACCGGGAATTCCTGGTCACGCCATTGTCCGAATCGTTCCCGGCCGCGCGGAAATCGTTCGCGAGGCACCGGGAACGACGCGGCGGCTGCGTCGACGCCCGAGCCATGGGCGGAACACGCCAGTGTGCGCCGTCGGAGTGACAATCACGGCGATCCCTGAAGCCATCGGGTGAGCATTCAATGCTCGCCCGGCTCCCGACATTTCCCTTCCGTCGGGCAGAAACTCGGAGGAAATTCATGCGTAACCTCAAGAAGGCCGCCGCGCTGTCGGTGGCCGCCACCGGCCTGGTGCTCGGTGCCGCCGGCGGCGCGTTCGCCAGCGCGGGCGCCGAGGGTGTCGCCGCCGGTTCCCCCGGCGTGCTCTCCGGCAACCAGATCCAGGTGCCGATCCACATCCCGCTCAACCTGTGCGGCAACACCGTCGGCGCGGGCGGCATCCTGAACCCGGCGTTCGGGAACCACTGCGCCAACATCGGCTGAACCGGCGGTCGCCGCACCGGCGACAGCTGATTCACCGAGCACGTGCCGCGGCCCGCAGCGCCGGGGGGCGGCACGCTCCAAACCATGTGTGATCGAGGAGATCAACCCCCATGCAGAACGTGAAGAAGGTCGCCGTCCTCTCTGCCGCCGCTGCCGGCCTGCTGCTGGGCGCGGCGGGCTCAGCCGCCGCCAGCGCGGGCGCCGAGGGCGTGGCCGCCGGCTCCCCCGGCGTGCTCTCCGGCAACCAGATCCAGGTGCCGATCCACATGCCGCTCAACCTGTGCGGCAACACCCTCGGCGCGGGCGGCCCGCTGAACCCGGCCTTCGGCAACACCTGCGCCAACGTGGAGATGCACCCGAAGCCCGCGGACGACTGCTGATCCCCGATCGGCACGCGTTCCGGCCGTCCTGCCCCCCGACCAGTCGGCCGGGGGGCAGTTCGGCATCTCCGCCCCGGACGTCCGGACCCCGGGGCCCGTCTCCCGGGTCCGACCGGACCCGGGCCCCACTCCACCGAAGGGTGATCCGCATGGTTTCGAAGAAGGGCGGGGCCGGCCTGGCCGCCGCCGTGGGCGCGGTGGTGCTGCTCGGCGCCGGTTCGGCGCAGGCCGCCACCACCTCGGGCGGGCAGGCCCCGGCAGGCCCCGCCTCGCTCGCGAAGACCGACGTCGGGCAGGCGCTGAACGGGACGACGGCCGGGCTCGGCTACGGCGTCGCGCCGATCAAGAGCCTGCGCCTGGACCCGTGGGCCAACTCCTCGGCCGACGTGCTCAACAACGGTGCGACCGTCCAGCCGGACCAGGGCCTGGCCCCGGTGGGCACCGGCACGCTGACCGGACCGCTGAGCGCGGGCGGCGGCGTCAAGGACCTCCCGCTGGTCGGCGGGCTGTCCGGCGTCCTGCCGGGCTGAGCGGTCGGACGCGCCGGAGCCCGGCACCCCGCCTGGTGGCCGGGGGTGCCGGGCTCCGGCGCGTCCGGGGTGGCCTCAGAGCCGGGCCGGACCGGCCAGGCCCGCCAGGCCGCCCTGCTGCACCAGGCCGGAGGCCGCCCCGGTCGCGCTGGTCCGGCTCAGCACGCCCCCGGCCGTCCCGGCGGTGGTGTCGGCCAGGTCGTTCACCGCGTCGGTGGCGGAGAGCCGTTCCTGGTCGCCGCCGAGGCTCGCGGTGGCCCCGGGGACGGTCTGCACGGCGCCGGGCACCAGCCGCGGGTCCACCTCGTCCACCCGGAGCCGGCCGTCGGCGAGCTGGCCGGTGCCGTCCTGCACCAGCGCCAGCGGCCTGCCCACGTCCAGGCCGGGGGTCTTGGCCTGGACCGGGGCGGCGGGGGCCTCCAGCAGCGCCTCGCCGAGGTCGGCGCCCCGGTCGACCAGCGGGAGCGGCAGCTGGGCCTCGGCGCTCGGGCCGATCCTGCCGGTGGGCAGCTGGGGCACCAGGTGGTCGGGGACCAGCCCGTTGTCGGTGGTCCGGCCGGGCACCGGCGGCATGACCAACGAGGTCGGGATGCCGGCCGTGACGTGGCTGCCCAACGGGGCCAGCGGTACGTCCGCCGGGACCTGCTGGGTGGACAGCCTGTCCTCCAGGGCTCCGACCTGGTCGGGGCTTACCGAGGCGGCGCAGGTCGGTCCCTGGGAGGCGAGCACGCCCGCGCCGACCGCCAGCAGCAAGGCGCCGGCCCGCTTGGAGAACTTCATGCTTTTCACCGTTCTGCCTGTCCGTACTGGGGACGTCCTGGGGTCCAGTACCGGATATCCATCGGGGAGGGCTGCGGAGCCGCAGCCGGAAAGCAATCTGCGCAACGAGTGACCGTGAGTTCGGATTGCGGGCGTTAGTCGATTCGGGCTAATAGTCCGACAGGAAACCATCTCCGGACGCGCCTCCCGGACTCTTTTCAGAAATCCCCGTAACCTTCCGTGCCGTCATTCTTTGATCTGGACATCAGTGACTGCAGACCGGGTCTGAGCGTTCGACCGCGTTGCTACGCACGGAAACCGAAAGCATTTCAGAGAGGGATCTCCCCATGATCCAGAAGTCCTTCGCCGCCGCCGGCCTGGCCGTCGCCGCGCTGGCCGGTGCCGCCGCCCCCGCCTCGGCCATCGGTGACGCGGACGGCGGTGCCGCCTCCATCCAGGGCAACGGCGGCAGCAACTTCACCGGGACGGTCGGGAACAACAGCCCGAACTTCCACTTCCTGGACAACCTGAACGTCTGCCTCCCGGAGATCCACAACATCGCCATCGCCGCGGCCGGGGGTGTGGCCGTCCCGATCGAGGTCCCGATCGCCAACAGCGGTGGCAAGCAGTTCTGCACCCAGGGCCAGGGCACCCAGAGCCACGGCGACGCGGGCGTGTCCCACCTGGTCGGCTGACGCTCAGCTTCGCTCGGTTCCCCCTGCACCACCCCCCTGATCCACCTTCGAATCGCTCCCCGATTCACCCCTGAGAGGAAAACCGGAAATGATCAAGAAGACCCTCGCTGCCGCCGGCCTGGCCGCCGCCGCCATCGCGATGTCCGCCGGCTCGGCTTCCGCCATCGCCGACTCGGACGGCGCGGCCACCACCGTCCAGGGCAACGGCGGCACCAACCAGACCGGCACCCACGGCAACGGCAGCCCGAACTACCACACCCTGGACAACGCGAACGTCTGCCTCCCGGAGATCCACAACATCGCCGTCGCCGCCGCGGCCGGACTCGCGGTTCCGATCGAGGTGCCGGTCCTGAACAGCACCCCGAAGCAGATCTGCAACGTCGGCCAGAACACCCAGTCCTCGGGCGACGCGGGTGTCTCGCACCTGATCGGCTGATCAAGGGACGTGGCACGGACGGAGGGCCCGGGGAGGAAGGTCTCCCCGGGCCCTCCGGGCTTGCGGGTCGAGGAATCCGACCGGGCCGACGGCTCGGCCGGGTGAGCACCCGTCCGGCCTGGTGCGTGGGACACCGGACCGGACGGGCGGCATGTGATCACGAGTCAGAGGAGAGCGCCCACGGGGGCGCTCCCACAGAGAGGGCAGATCCATGAAGAGCAAGCTGGCCAAGGCCGCCCTGACCACCACCGCCGCGCTGGCGCTCGCGGGTGCCGCCACCCCGGCGTTCGCGCACGTCGGCCTGGAGGGCGGCGGCGGCATCGTGGCCTCCGCCGACGAGCCGTTCCTGGCGGGTGGGGGTGGCGGCATCGCCCACACCTCCGACATCGTCGCCGGAGGTGGAGGTGGCGGCGCCGCCACCTCCACCCACCTGATCGGCGGCGGCGAGGGCTTCGCCCACATCAAGGGCTGGAAGTAACGAGAACCGGAAGGCCGGGTCCCCGCACCGAGCGGGGACCCGGCCTTCCGTCTGCGCCGCGGCGCGCTTACCGCTGCTTGAGCATCCGGGCGGCCTCGACCGCCCAGTAGGTGAGGATCTGCTCGGCACCCGCCCGGCGGATGGAGGTGAGCGTCTCCAGGATGGTGCGCTCCCGCTCGATCCAGCCGTTGGCGGCGGCGGCCTCCACCATCGAGTACTCGCCGGAGATCTGGTACGCGGCCACCGGCACCGGCGAGGCGTCGGCGACCTGCCGCAGGACGTCGAGGTAGAGCATGGCCGGCTTGACCATCACCAGGTCCGCGCCCTCGGCGAGGTCCAGCTCCAGCTCGCGCAGCGCCTCGCGGGCGTTCGCCGGGTCCTGCTGGTAGGTCTTGCGGTCGCCCTTGAGCGAGGAGTTGACGGCCTCGCGGAACGGGCCGTACAGGGCGGAGGCGTACTTGGCCGTGTAGGCGAGGACGCTGACGTCCTGGTGCCCGGCGTCGTCCAGCGCCCGCCGGATGACGGCGATCTGGCCGTCCATCATCCCGGACGGGCCGACCATGTGGACGCCGGCCTCGGCCTGGACCACGGCCATCTCGGCGTAGCGCGCCAGGGTCGCGTCGTTGTCCACGCTGCCGTCCTCGGCCAGCACGCCGCAGTGGCCGTGGTCGGTGAACTCGTCCAGGCAGAGGTCCGACATGACCACCAGCTGGTCGCCGACCTCCGCGACCACGTCGCGGATGGCCTGCTGGAGGATCCCGTCCGGGTTGGTGCCCTCGGAGCCGACGGCGTCCTTCACCTCGGGCAGGCCGAACAGCATGATGCCGCCCACGCCGGCCTCGGCGGCCTCCACCGCGGCCTTCCGCAGGCTGTCCCGGGTGTGCTGGAGCACGCCCGGCATCGAGGCGATCGGCCTCGGCTCGGCGATGCCCTCGCTGACGAAGGCGGGCAGGATCAGCTCCGCCGGGTGCAGCCGGGTCTCGGCGACCAGCCGGCGCATCGCCGGGCTCTGCCGCAGACGACGGGGGCGAACGTACGGGAATTCAGCGGACACGGCTTCTCTCTCCGAACGGTTGTGCAGCGCTGGAGGCGGCGAACCACCGCCTCCAGCACCGTAGTCGGTGACCCTCAGCGGGCCTTGCGGCGGGATCCCGGACGGCGCTCGCTGGGCCGGTAGACCGGCTCGCCCGCGGCCGTCGCGGTGTCACGGCGCTTGGCTCCGAAGTCTGCCAGCGCCTGGGCCAGCGCGGCCGCCGACGGCGCCGGGGCCATCACGTCGACCCGCAGGCCGTGCTCCTCGGCGGTCTTGGCGGTGGCCGGGCCGATGCAGGCGATGACCGTGACGTTGTGCGGCTTGCCCGCGATCCCGACCAGGTTCCGGACGGTCGAGGACGAGGTGAACAACACCGCGTCGAAGCCGCCGCCCTTGATCGCCTCGCGGGTCTCGGCCGGCGGCGGCGAGGCGCGCACCGTCCGGTACGCCGTCACGTCGTCGACCTCCCAGCCGAGCTCGACCAGACCGGCCACCAGGGTCTCGGTGGCGATGTCGGCGCGCGGGAGCAGCACCCGGTCGATCGGGTCGAAGACCGGGTCGTACGGTGGCCAGTCCTCCAGCAGCCCGGCCGCGGACTGCTCGCCGGAGGGCACCAGGTCCGGCTTCACGCCGAAGTCCACCAGGGCCTGCGCGGTGGTCTCGCCGACCGCCGCGACCTTGATCCCGGCGAACGCCCGGGCGTCCAGGCCGTACTCCTCGAACTTCTCCCGGACGGCGCGCACCGCGTTCACCGAGGTGAAGGCGATCCACTCGTACCGGCCGGTGACCAGGCCCTTGATGGCCCGCTCCATCTGCTGCGGGGTGCGCGGCGGCTCGACCGCGATGGTCGGCACCTCCTGCGGCACCGCGCCGTACGAGCGCAGCTGCTCGGACAGGCCGTGGGCCTGCTCCTTGGTGCGCGGCACGAGGACGTTCCAGCCGAACAGCGGCTTGGTCTCGAACCACGAGTGCGAGGCCCGGTGGGCGACCTGCTCGCCCACCACGGCTATCACCGAGGTCGCCGGGTCCACCGGGGCGGACACCGGCGAGGGCAGCACCCGGGCGGCCTTGAGGTCGGCCGCGATGGTGGACAGCGTGGACGTGAAGGTGCGCTGACGGGTGGTGGTGCCGGACAGGGTGGCGCTCAGCGCCGACTCCGGCTTGCGGCCGTTGGAGACCAGCGCGCTCGCGGTGGCCGGCAGCTGGCCCAGGGTGGTGCGCACCACCAGGGTGGTCTCCGGCGCGCCCAGGTCGACCGGGGCGCCGGACAGCAGCTGGGCGCCGTCCACGAAGCGGACGTCGGTGCCGGCCGCACCGCGCAGCGGGACGCCCGCGTAGGCCGGGACGCCGACCGACTGGGCGACGCCCGGGATCACCTCGAAGGGGATCCCGTCGCCCGCGCAGCTGAGCATCTCCTCGGCGGCACAGCCGTCCAGGCCCGGGTCGCCGTCGACGGTGCGGACCACGTGCTTGCCGGCCCGGACGGCCTCGGCGACCAGCTTGGCCAGGTCGAAGTCGGCGCCCTCGGCGGCCGGGGAGTGCACCTGCACGCCGACCGGGCAGTGGGTGCGCACGGCCGCGGCGGTCAGCGGGTCGGCGACCAGGACGTCGGCCGAGGACAGCACCTCGACCGCACGCAGGGTCAGCAGGCCCGGGTCCCCCGGGCCCGCCCCCAGGAAGGTGCACCGTCCGGTGGGCTGGCCGGCCGGGAACAGGGCGTCGGTGGCGGCGGTGGGGCTCATCGGGCTCGCTCCCCCATCAGGGTGGCCGCGCCCGCGTCGAGCAGCCGCGCGGCCAGGGCGTGGCCGAGGGCCCGCGCCTGCTGCTCGGCGGTCTCGTCGAGGACGATCGGACCGTTGGCGGACATCTTCAGCAGGGCGGCGCCGTCGGGGTCTCCGACCACACCGTCCAGCTGCAGTTCGGTCTCCCGGCCCCAGGTGGCCAGTGCGGCCACCGGAGCCGAGCAGCCGGCCTCCAGGGTGGCCAGCAGGGCGCGCTCGGCGGCCACGGCGACCCGGGTGGGGGCATGGTCCAGCACGGCGAGCGCGGCGGTCAGCTCGGTGTCGGCGGTGGTGCACTCGATCGCGAGCGCGCCCTGGCCGGGGGCCGGGATCATCAGCTCGGGGTCCAGGTGCTGCGAGATCTCGGCGCCGCGGCCGAGCCGGTTGAGGCCGGCCGTGGCCAGCACCACGGCGTCCAGCTCGCCCCCGGTCACGTAGCCGATCCGGGTGTCCACGTTGCCGCGGATCGCGACGGTCTCCAGCTGCGCCCCGCGGGCCCGGGCCCAGGCGTTCAGCTGGGCCATCCGGCGCGGCGAGCCGGTGCCGATCCGGGCCGGGCGGCCGGCGCCGGCCAGCTTCTCCACCAGCTCGTCCAGGGTCAGGCCCTCGGCCGCGACCAGGGCGTCCCGCACGTCCTCGCGCTCCGGGACGGCGGCCAGCGCCAGGCCCTCGGGCGCGGCGGTGGGCAGGTCCTTGAGCGAGTGCACGGCGAAGTCGATCCGGCCCTCCAGCAGGGCGTCCCGCAGCGCGGAGACGAACACGCCGGTGCCGCCGATCTGCGCGAGCGCCTCCCGGGAGGTGTCGCCGTAGGTGGTGATCTCGACCAGCTCGACGGGGCGGCCGGTGAGCCTGGTCACCTCGCGGGCGACCATGCCCGACTGGGCCATGGCGAGCGCGCTGCGCCGGGTGCCGAGGCGCAGGGCGGCGGCCGGAGCCTGCTCGGTGAGCGGTTGACCATTCATGAGGTGATCGTCCCGGTGGTACTCGTGGGATGGCTGACGGTTCATCTGGTGCCCCCGCCCGAAGGCTGGGGCCGGCCGCCGACGGGCGTGCCCGACACGGCGTGCACGGCCGCCGGGTCGAGGTCGAACAGCTCGCGCAGGGCGTCCGCGTAGGAGGCGCCGCCGGGCTCGGCGGCCAGCTGCTTCACCCGGACGGTCGGGGCGTGCAGCAGCTTGTCGACGACGCGGCGGACGGTCTGGGTGATCTCGGCGCGGGAGCGCTCGTCGAGGTCGGGCAGCCGGGAGTCCAGCCGGCCCAGTTCGGCGGCGACCACGTCGGAGGCCATCGCCCGCAGCGCGACCACGGTCGGCGCGATCCGTGCGGCCCGCTGGGCGGCGCCGAAGGCGGTCACCTCGTCGGAGACGATCCGGGCGACCTCGTCGACGTCGCCGGCGCCGGGGCTGGCGGCCTGCGCGTGCGACAGGCTCTCCAGGTCGACCAGCAGGGCGCCGTCGAGCCCGTGCACGGCGTGGTCGACGTCGCGCGGCATGGCGAGGTCGAGCAGAGCCAGCGGCTGGTCCGACGTGCGGACGGCGACCGCGGCGGCCACGTCCTCCGCCCGGACCACCACGCCGGCCGCGCCGGTGCAGGAGATCACCAGGTCGACGTCGGCCAGTGCCTCCGGCACCTTGGCGAGGTCCAGGGTGCGGGCCACGTCGGGGCCGAGGATCTCGACCAGGCGCTCGGCGCGGGCCGGCGTCCGGTTGGCGATCAGCAGGTCGGTGACGCCGGAGCGGACCAGGGTGGCGGCGGCCAGCGAGCTCATCGAGCCGGCCCCGACGACCAGCGCGCGCTTGCCTGCGATCTCGCCCGCGCCCGCGGCGACCTGCTCCAGGCCGAAGGTGACCAGTGACTGGCCGGCCTTGTCGATGCCGGTCTCGCTGTGTGCCCGCTTGCCGACCCGCAGGGCCTGCTGGAACAGCTCGTTCAGGTCGCGCCCGGCGGTGTGCTCCTCCTGGGCCTTGGCCAGCGCGTCGCGCAGCTGGCCGAGGATCTGGCCCTCGCCGACCACCATCGAGTCCAGTCCGCAGGCCACCGAGAACAGGTGGTGGACGGCGCGGTCCTCGTAGTGGACGTACAGGTGGGAGGTCAGCTCCTCCAGGTCCACCCCGCTGTGGTGGGCCAGCAGCAGCGACAGCTCGGCGACGCCGGCGTGGAACTTGTCCACGTCCGCGTACAGCTCGATCCGGTTGCAGGTGTTGAGCAGGGCGGCCCCGGCGACGGTCGAGGACGCGGCCGCGTCGTGCAGCAGCCGGGTCGGGACCTCACCGGTCAGCGCGGCGCGCTCCAGGACGCCGACCGGTGCCGTCCGGTGGCTCAGTCCGACGACGAGAAGACTCATGCCCGCCCCCCACAGCTCTCGGTGTTCATGCGGGCATCACCGCGGACAGCTCGCCCTCGCCGCCCTTGGCGGTCTTGCCCTTGGCGGCCTGTTCGGCCTGGTCCTTGGCCGTCGGCTCCGCGCCGCCGCGGCCCTTGCCGCTGCCGCCGGCCGCCCGGCGCAGCTTGGCCGCGGCCGCTCGGACCGGGCCGGGGGCGCGGTCCAGCACCGACTCGGTGCGGTCGGGCTCCTCCCCGGCCTTGCGCTGCTCGTGGAAGGCGAGGATCTGCAGCTCGATGGAGAGGTCCACCTTGCGCACGTCCACGCCGTCCGGAACGGTCAGCACGGTCGGGGCGAAGTTCAGGATGCTCGTGACGCCTGCCTCCACCAGCCGGTCGCAAACCTGCTGGGCGGCGCCGGGCGGGGTGGTGATCACACCGATCGAGACGTGCTGGCTCTCGACGATCGACTCCAGCTCGTCCATGTGGCGCACCGGCAGTCCGGCGGCGGTGGAACCGACCACGTTCGGATCGGCGTCCAAAAGGGCGGCGACCCGGAAGCCGCGGGAGGCGAAACCGCCGTAGTTGGCGAGGGCGTGCCCGAGGTTCCCGATGCCGACGATGACGACCGGCCAGTCCTGGGTCAGGCCGAGCTCGCGGGAGATCTGGTAGACGAGGTACTCGACGTCGTAGCCGACGCCGCGGGTGCCGTAGGAGCCGAGGTAGGAGAAATCCTTGCGCAGCTTGGCCGAGTTCACGCCGGCCGCGGCGGCCAGCTCCTCGGAGGAGACCGTCGGCACCGAGCGCTCGGAGAGTGCGGTGAGGGCCCGCAGGTAGAGGGGGAGCCGGGCGACCGTCGCCTCCGGGATGCCCCGGGCACGCGAGGGTCGGCGCGCGGCGCCCTGGTCAGGCGTCTGCGAACTGCTCTGTGGTGATCGGCCGATTGCCACGGTGCTCCTGTGGGTGAAGCTGGGCTTTGGCAGCCAGGCTAAGCGTTTGTGAACGTGTGCACAAAGATGGTGTCCGATTTGTCCCCGCACAGTGATGCGCATCACGCCGTCGAACACATAGCACCGGCCTGCGTCAGGACGAGCTCCGGGGCCGCCGAACCGGGCAGCCAGGGGCCGTGGGGCGCCTCCCGGCGCAGCAGCGGGACGGCGCCTCCGGACGGACGGGAACGGGCCCGGCCCAGCCGCGGCCAGGGCACCCGGGCCGCCTCGCGCAACGGGCCGGCCCAGTCGTCCGGCGGACAGGACGGGACACCCACGCAGTGCCGCAGCAGCTCGGCGGTCACCCGGGCGTCGCCCAGCGCGGTGTGTGCCGGGTACCAGCCCAGACCGGCCGCCTCGGCGCAGGCCGCCAGGCCGTGGCCGCGGACCTCCGGCAGGTGGTCGCGGGCCAGCCGCATCGTGCACAGCAGCGGGACGGGCGGCAGCGGCACCCCGATCCGGGCGAACTCACGGTCCAGGAAGGCGTGGTCGCAGCTGACGTGATGGCCGACCAGCACCCGGCCGGCCAGCAGTTCCAGCAGCCGGGGGGCGATCTCCCGGAACCGCGGGGCGCCCTCGACGTCCGCCTGGCGTATCCGGTGCACATGGGTCGGGCCGACCGGGCCCAGCGGATCCAGCAGGGTGGCGAACTCGCCCTCGGGGCGGAGCCGCTCGTCCAGCACCACCACCGCCACCTCGACCAACCGGTGCCGCCACGGGCTGCGGCCGGTCGCCTCGACGTCCACCACGGCGAAGCCCCGGCCACCGGGCAGGGCTTCGGACGTCGCGGGGGTCGGGCGGGGAAGCATGGCGGCACTCCTCGTGTGCTCAGCCCCCCACGGGCGCAAACGCGTTCGATCGTAAGCCGACCCACGTGCCCCGCCCCAAGCCGGAACGGAGTGTCTTTGGCAACGATTCGGCGAACCGCCCCCGCCGGTCGGCGGGGGCGGCGGCACACGGACGAACGGGCCCTCAGGCCCCCAGCGCCTTGCGCAGGCGGCTCTCGTCGACCCGCCAGAAGTCGTGCTGACGGCCGTCGATCAGGGTGACCGGGATCTGCTCCCAGTAGCGGCGGTACAGCTCCTCGTCCCGGGTGATGTCCTTCTCCTCGAAGGCCGCGCCCAGCTCCGCCGTCACCCGGACGATCACCTCCCGGGCCTCGTCGCACAGGTGGCAGCCGGGCTTGCCGACCAGGGTCACGGTACGGTCCGCCGGCTCGGGGCTCTTGCGTCGCAGCAGTGGGCTCACCCCGTCATTGTGGCCTCCCGCACGGAGCAGCTGTTCACCGCACCGGCACGGCTCCGTCACGGCCGCTCCCCGCCCGGCTGGATATGCTCGATGACATGGCCGTGCTCCGAAGGCTCACCCAGGCGAGACGCTCCACCACCGAGCGGAGCGCCCTGGCGGGCGAGGCCGCCGCCGCGGCCGCCGAGGCCGCCCTGCGCGCCGAGCCGCTGTCCCCCCTCGCGGCGAACGCCCACGAAGCGGACGTCCTCGAAGCGGACACCCCCGGCCCCGAGGCCGCGGCGGCCGTGAGCACGGCGCCCGGGGCCCCCGCGACGGGCAAGCCCGGGAAGGCCCCCAAGGCCCCGGCCGGGAACCACACCCCCGACCGGGACGACCCGCGCGCCGCCGCCTTCTTCGACTGCGACAACACCATCCTGCGCGGCGCGGCGATCTTCTACCTCGGCGTCGGCCTCTACCGCCACGGCTTCCTCACCCGCCGCGACATCGCCCGCTTCGCCTGGCAGCAGGCCATGTTCCGGCTGCACGGCACGGAGGACCCGGACCACATCTCGGACGCCCGCAACACCGCCCTCGGCATCGTCGCCGGAAAGCGCACCGCCGACCTGGAGGCGATCTGCGAGGAGGTCTTCGAGCAGGTCGTCGCCGACAAGATCTGGCCCGGCACCCGCGCGCTGGTCCATATGCACCTGGACGCCGGCCAGCGGGTCTGGCTGGTGACCGCCGCCCCGCTGGAGGTGGCCCGGATCATCGCCCGCCGGCTCGGCATGACCGGCGCGCTCGGCACCGTCGCCGAGGCCCGGGACGGCCACTACACCGGACGGCTGGTCGGCGACCTGCTGCACGGCCCGGCCAAGGCCGCCGCGGTGAGCGCGCTGGCCCGGCGGGAGCGGCTGGACCTCGACCGCTGCGCCGCGTACAGCGACTCGGCCAACGACATCCCGATGCTGTCGCTGGTCGGCCACCCGTACGTGGTGAACCCGGACGGCGCCCTGCGGCGGCACGCCCGGGCGCAGGGCTGGCGGGTGCGCGACTTCCGGACCGGGCGCAAGGCGGCCCGGGTGGGACTGCCGGCGGCGGCCGCGCTCGGGGTGGCGGCCGGTGCGACGGCGGCCGCGGTGGCGCTGCAGCGCCGCCGGCGGCACGGCTGAGCCCCGCTCCGAACGGGCCGGGATCCGGGCGGACGGCGTTCCGAGCCCCTTGCAGGGAACCGTTTCTGCTCCTCCCCCACGCGGGTGAGGAGGCGTCAATCACGGGCCTGACCTGGCCCCTCGTACGAGCGAACTGCCGCCTCCCTCAAGGCGGTCCGTGTCAGTTGCACGAACCTGTCGGCTGATGACCGGTTCTGATCGTTCGTCGGACCTGCAAAGTCGGGGGTTGCCGGGCCCCGAGGCTGGGAAACCGCCCGCAGTACCGCCGAACCGGTCACCCTGGGCGTCCGAACGGTCACGTTGAGCCGGATGAACGATGACATCTCCGGTCGGAGTCAGCCGAACATGCGCAGCAAATGGATCCCAAACGACCACTTCGACCACACGGTGTAGCTGTCATTGCACAAAGCGTTATTCTCTCCTGGATGCACGTCACCCATGCATCCCGCTCGAACGGGTGCCATGGGGAGTGCTCTCCGCGCAGGCGGAGGTGATCCGTCCACAGTTCTGCCTCTGGGAGTCCCGTGTACCCACCCGTCCGGAACGACGCGCCTGCACCCTCCCGCCCGTCGTCCGCGTCCCTGCGCCCCCTCACCGGCCTCCGCGGCCGCCCGGCCGCCGAGCGGCAGATCTCCACCGGCCTGGACCTGCTGCGCACCCTGCTCCGCAGCCAGCTCGCCACCTCGCCCCAACTCGTGCCCGCCGGCGTACCGTTCGGCCCCCAGCACGTCCCCGGGGCGGCGCTGCGCACCACCGCCGCCGGCTCCACCGGCACCGGCACCGGCTCGCGCGGCCGCACCGGCAGCACCGGCGTCGGCCGCAGCCGCGCCCGCACCGCGCCGAGCCCCGGCTACGAGACCGAGCACAACCCGATCATGGAGCTGGTCGAGCGGGCCCAGGCAGGCGAGAGCGAGGCCTTCGGCCGGCTCTACGACCACTACGCGGACACCGTCTACCGCTACATCTACTACCGGGTCGGCAGCCGGGCCACCGCCGAGGACCTCACCAGCGAGACCTTCCTGCGCGCCCTGCGCCGGATCGGCACCTTCACCTGGCAGGGCCGTGACTTCGGCGCCTGGCTGGTCACCATCGCCCGCAACCTGGTCGCCGACCACTTCAAGTCCAGCCGGTTCCGGCTGGAGGTCACCACCGGCGAGATGCTCGACTCCAACGAGTGCGAGCGCAGCCCGGAGGAGTCGGTGCTGGAGTCGCTCTCCAACGCCGCCCTGCTGGACGCGGTGCGCCGGCTCAACCCGCAGCAGCAGGAGTGCGTGACGCTGCGCTTCCTGCAAGGGCTCTCGGTGGCCGAGACGGCGCGGATCATGGGCAAGAACGAGGGCGCGATCAAGACCCTCCAGTACCGCGCCGTCCGCACCCTGGCCCGGCTCCTCCCGCCCGACGCGCGGTGAGGCGGCGGTGACCGAGGGGGCGACAGGGCCCGTCCGGTCCCGGCGACGGCCCAGGGGCTCGTCACTACTCGTACTCGACCGACACGTCCGGGTGAACGGTCGGTCCGATGATCAGCCGTGCGTAACCGACCGCCCGCACCGCTCGTTGGCCAGCGTGCAAGCCCCCACCAGGCGTACGGTCAAGCCGAATTGCGACCTATCACCCGATGGAGTGGCTTTGGCCCGCCGCGGCAACCGTCCGGCAGGCCGGGGTGTCGACAACGACGAAGGGAGGTGTGGCCCGTGACGGCAAACGTGCTGGAGCACCGGCGGGCGAAGGCCTTCGCCGAGGCGCTGGAGGCCCACCAGGCGGAGCAACGCCGCGCGGCCAACGCCGAATCGGCCAACACCGCTTCCGCCGAGGCGGGTTCGGTCGCGATGGCCGAACTGGTCGGCCTGGCCGACGCGCTGGGGGCGCTACCCGGACCAGCCCTGGACCAGGAGGTCCGGACGGTCCAACGAGCCCAGCTGATGGCCGCGTTCGAGCAGGCGTTCGCTGGCGGGCCGGGCGCCGCGGTGCCCCGCCAGCGCCGCCACCGGGCCATCAGAACGGCGCCGCGCGGACGGTGGAGCCGCCGCTTCGCGATCGGCGGGCTGGTCGCCGGGCTCGCCGTCGGCAGCCTGACCGGGGCCGCCGCCGCGAGCTCCAGCGCCCTCCCCGGGGACACGCTGTACGGCATGAAGCGCGGCCTCGAAGGACTCCGACTGGGCCTCGCGGACTCCGACTCGGAACGCGGCGAGCTGCTGCTCGGCAACGCCGCCACCCGGCTCGGCGAGGCCAACGCCCTGGTCGGCCAGGCCGGTTCGACCACCGGGCTCAGCCCGGCCACCGTCGACCGGGTCCGCCGGGCGCTGGACGACATGCACGCCGACGCCCTCAAGGGCCGCGACCTGCTGCGCTCGGTCTACCGCAGCAACGGCTCGCTGGACCCGATGCGCGCGCTGGCCGGCTTCGCCCACGACGAGGACGGCCGCTGGAGCGAGCTGCAGGGTCGGCTGCCGGTCCAACTGACCGAGCAGGCGCACCTGGTGGACCAGCTCTTCGACGACATAAGCGAGGACGTCGCGCCCCTGCGCCTGGCCCAGCCCCCCGCCAAGAGCGGTGGACCGGCCGACACCGGAGCGGGCGACGACTCCTCCTCGACCGCCGGCACCCCGGCCGGCCCCGGCGCGAACGGCTCCGGCGCCGCACCCGGCTCCGGGCAGTCCCAGGGCAACGCCGGCAACCGCCCCGGCGGCGGCCACGCCCCGGCCGATCCCGGCACCGGCAGCACGGCCGGCAGCGGGAAGGGCGGCGGCCTGCCGAGCACCCTGCCCAGCAGCGCCCCGGATGCCGTCAACGGGCTGGTCGGCGACCTCACCGGCGGACTCACCGGCGCGGGCAAGTCCTCGCCGGGCGCCGACGCGGCCCCGCCGCAGGTGCCGCAGCAGCCGTCCGGCCTGCCCAGCGCGCCGACGGACGCCCAGCCGGGGGTGGACGTGCCCCCGCTGGTCCCGGGCCTGCTGCCCGGGCTGCGGATCCTCGGCGGCAGCTGAGCGAGGCGGTGTGACCGTGCCCCGGCGGAGCGGACTCCGCCGGGGCACGGTCACGTCAGCGGACGCCGGCTCAGAAGAACACCGAACGCCGCTGCACCAGCAGCTGGTACAGGGTGTGCTGGATGGTCTCCCGCACCTCGTCGGCCAGGTCGAAGACCAGCATGGGATCGTCCGCCGCCTCCGCCGGGTAGCCGTCGGTGGCGATCGGCTCGCCGAAGCGGATCGTCCACTTGGTCGGCAGCGGCAGCAGCCCCAGCGGCCCCAGCCACGGGAAGGTCGGGGTGATCGGCACGTACGGCAGGCCGAGCAGCCGGGCCAGCGTCTTGACGTTGCCGATCATCGGGTAGGTCTCCTCCGCCCCGACGATCGAGCACGGCACGATCGGCACCTTCGCCCGCAGCGCCGAGGAGACGAAGCCGCCGCGGCCGAAGCGCTGGAGCTTGTAGCGCTCGGAGAACGGCTTGCCGATGCCCTTGAAGCCCTCCGGCCAGACCCCGACCACCTCACCGCGCTCCAGCAGCGCCTGGGCGTCCTCGTTGCAGGCCAGGGTGTGGCCGGCCTTGCGGGCCAGTTCGTTGACGCCCGGCAGCACGAAGACCAGGTCGGCGGCGAGCATCCGCAGGTGCCGGTGGTGCGGGTGGTGGTCGTGGATGACCACCTGGGTCATCAGGGCGTCCAGCGGGAGGGTGCCGGAGTGGTTGGCGACGATCAGCGCGCCGCCCTCGGCCGGGATGTTCTCGATCCCCTGGACGTCGATCCGGAAGTACTTCTCGGCCAGCGGGCGCAGCAGCGAGAGCAGCACCTCCTCGGTGAGCTCCCGGTCGAAGCCGAACTCGTCCACCTCGTAGTCGCCGGTGAGCCGGCGGCGCAGGAAGGCCAGCCCCTCGGTGGCCCGGCCCTCCCAGCCCTTGCCGAACAGCCGGGTGGCCGCCGGGCCGAGCTGCCCGGACAGCGCCCCGCCGACGGCGCCGGCGAGCCGGTCGGCCAGGCCGGGGCCCTCGGGCGAACTCCAGCTGGGGGCGGACTCGATCGGGATGACCTTGGCCTCACCCGGCGCGTTCTCGGCGGCGGCACTCATCGCGGGGTCAGCTCCTCGGGCGGTGGGGGCGGTTCGGTACGGCGTTCGGTACGGCGGCCGGGGTCTCCGGGCCGAACAGGGCGGTCAGCCGGTCGGTGACGGCGGCCAGCCGCTCGGGCGGCAGCAGTCCGGGGCCCTGGGCGGCGGCGAAGTCGGCGAAGGCCTCCGGAGTGCTGAACACCGGGCGGTAGCCGAAGACCTCCCGCAGCCGCGTGGTGTCCACCACCCGGCCGTGGGTGAGCAGCCGCAGCTGCTCCGGCGAGACGTCCACTAGCCGGGTCTGCCGCGCCAGCGCGGCCATCCAGCTGACCGCGGGCAGCAGCAGCGGCAGGGTGGGGCGGCCCAGCCGGCGGGCGCACTGGGAGAGCAGCAGCACGCCCTCCCCCGCCACGTTGAAGGTGCCGGTGTTGACGGTGCCCGGCGCGGGTTCGTCGACGGCCCGGCAGAGCACCGCCACGGCGTCGTCCTCGTGGACGAACTGCAGCCTGGGGTCGTAGCCGAGCACGGTCGGCAGCACCGGCAGCGCGAAGTACTCGCTGAGCGGGGTGTCCGCGTCCGGGCCCACGATGTTGGCGAAGCGCAGCACCGTCACCGCGACTTCCGGGCGGCGCCGGGCGAAGCCGCGCACGTAGCCCTCGACCTCGGCCGCGTCCTTGGCGAAGCCGCCGCCGGGCGGGTCCTTCGGCTGGATCCGCTCGCTGAACACCGCCGGGTCGCGGGGTGCGGAGCCGTAGACGCCGGTGGTGGACTTCACCACCAGCCGACGCACCCCGGGGGCCTTCTGGCAGGCGCCGAGCAGCTGCATGGTGCCGATGACGTTGGACTCCTTCACCGCGGAGCGGTTGGTGGAGCCCAGACCGGTGGCGCTGACGCTGAGGTGCACCACGGTGTCCACCCGGTGCTCGGCGATCACCCGGGAGACCGCCGGGCGGCGCAGGTCGAGCTGGTGGAAGGTGTACGGCGCGGCCGGGCCGTCCGGCTCCTCGACCGGCAGCCGCGGCGGCTGCACGTCCACTCCGACGACCCGGTCCACCCCCGGCCGGCGACGGACCTCGGCGGCGAAGCGGGCGCCCAGATGGCGGGCCACGCCGGTGACGAGCACGACCACGCCCACGGTGCTGCACCCCATTCCCTCGACCCGAGCGGCCTGCGTGCACCGTACCGCGCCGCCCCGCCGGGCGGTGAAACGACACCGCCCGCCCGGGCACGGGGCCTGGGCGGGCGGTGGAAGCGCTGGGCGCGCTGTGGGCGCGGCCGGGGGCGCTTACTTCTTGTTGCGACGCTGAACGCGAGTGCGCTTGAGAAGCTTGCGGTGCTTCTTCTTGGCCATACGCTTGCGACGCTTCTTGATGACAGAGCCCACGGAACAACCCTCGCTCACTGAGACTCTCGTCCGTGAGAGACGGAGTCCATACGACTGACGTGAGGGCCTAGCCTACCGTCCGCGTGGCCGGGGCTGTAAATCGCACTCCCGGCAGCCGGGAAACTCACGGGAAATCGGGGGCGAACGGGGGCGCGCCCACGGCTGTGGACCCGCCCCCGCCCGACCCGTCGGCTACGCGCTCTCGAGCCGCACGTACGACTCCTTGAGGTACTCGTGCACCGCCTGCTGGGGCACCCGGAAGGACCGTCCGACCCGGATGGCCGGCAGCTCTCCGCTGTGCACCAACCGGTACACCGTCATCTTGGACACCCGCATGACCGCGGCGACCTCGGCCACGGTCAGGAAGACGACTTCCTGCAGGGGGCGCTCGACGGAACTCATGACCATCACCCGACCCTTAACCCGTGTGCAAGGCACCGGCTTCCCCTCCGGTGACTCCACCGGCACACGTGTATCCCCAGAGTAGTTATGGGTGGTACCAGTGGGAAGAGGGGAGATGCAGTCCTCGTACTGTGGGAGATAGCACCGTTGCAGTACGTAGTCGCTCGGCGGATCGCACCAGTGGGCGTACGCACGGACCGCGCGGCGCGCGGCCGGGGCGGTGGTTTCAGGCCAGCAGTCCGTGGTGGGGGAACACCGCGCGGCGGCTGGCGAGGATGGCCTGATCGAGTCGGTCCGCCGGATCGTAACCCGAGTCGAAGTCGCGCCAGGCCGGGCGCGCGCCGTCGGTCATCCGCAGCGGGGCGGGGCGGCGGGTGCGGCGGTAGACCTCGGCGCGCCAGGCCTCGGGGGTCTCGGTGGCCGGGTCGACGGGCCGGCCGGCGGCGGTGGCGACCAGGTGGGTCCAGGTGCGCGGGACGACGTCCACCACCGCGTAGCCGCCTCCACCGGTGGCCACCCAGCGGCCGCCGGCGTGCCGGTGCGCCAGCTCGTGAAGCTCCTCGGCGATCAGCCGCTGGGCGTCCACGGTGACGGCGAGGTGGGCGAGCGGGTCCTCCAGGTGGGTGTCCGCGCCGTGCTGGGTGACCAGGACCTGGGGCCGGAAGGCTTCGAGCAGTTCGGGAACCAGGGCGTGGAAGGCGCGCAGCCAGCCTGCGTCGCCGGTGCCGGCCGGCAGCGGCAGGTTGGCGGCGGAGCCGGGGGCGTCCGGGCCGCCGGTCTCGGTGGGCCAGCCGGTCTGCGGGAAGAGGGTGGCCGGGTGCTCGTGCAGCGAGACGGTGAGCACCCGGGGGTCGTTCCAGAAGGCCTCCTGGACGCCGTCGCCGTGGTGGACGTCCACGTCGACGTAGGCGACCCGCTCGACACCGAGTTCGAGCAGCCGGGCGATGGCGAGGGCCGGGTCGTTGTAGACGCAGAAACCGGAGGCCTTGCCGGGCATCGCGTGGTGCAGCCCGCCGGCGAAGTTGACGGCGTGCGGGGTCTCGCCGCGCCAGACCGCCTCGGCGGCGGCGACCGACTGACCGGCGATCAGCGCGGAGGCCGAGTGGACGGCCGGGAAGGACCAGTTGTCGTCGGTGCCGAGCCCGTGCCCCGGGTCCGACTGCTCGGGGTGCGCGGCGGCGTGCTTGACCGCCTCGACGTACTCCCGGGTGTGCACCAGTCGCAGGGTGGACTCCCCGGCTGCCGGCGCGGCCCGGACGGTCACCCCGGGCCCGGTGGCCAGCCCGAGCGCCTCGACCAGGCGCATGGTGAGCGCCAGCCGGGTCGGGTCCATCGGGTGGCCGGGGCCGAAGTCGTAGGCGGTGACGGCCTCGTCCCAGAAGAGGTGCAGGCCGCAGGGGGTGTCACGCTCGGCTTCGGGCATGGCCTCCACCGTAGTGGGTGGGGGCGCACGGGCGGCGGCCAGGGCTCGCCGACCCACGGGAAGCCCGTTCGTCAGGCGGCGGCGGGCGCCACCACCGGGGCCGGGGCGAAGCGTTCGGCCAGCGGCAGCACGGCGAGCACCAGCAGCATCGGGGCGAGCAGCGCCCAGCGGTACGAGCTCGCGTCCGCGATCGCACCGACCAGTGGCGAACCGAGCAGGAAACCGACGTAGTTGAAGAGGTTGAGCCGGGCCACGGCGGCGTCCGAGTCGGCCGGGAAGAGCCGCCCGCCGGCCGCGAACACCTGCGGGATGATCGCGCAGATGCCGAAGCCGAGCACGGTGAACGAGGCGATGCCCGCCCAGGCCGTCGGGGCCACCGCGGCCAGTCCGAAGCCGAGTGCGGCCAGTGCGGCGCCGCCGCGCACCACCGCGACCGCGCCGAAGCGCTGGACGGCGCGGTCGCCCAGGGCCCGGCCGAGCAGCATCGCGACCATGTAGCCGAGGTAGGAGAGCTTGGCCAGGTCCTCGCGGCTCCCGAGGCCGTCGGTGAGGTACTTGACGCTGTAGTTGGAGACCGAGGCGTCCGCGATGTACGCGCAGGCCATCGCCAGGCACAGCGGCAGCAGCGGGCGCCAGGGGACGGACCGGGCGGCGGCCTCGGCGGCCTCCCGGACGGCGTCGCCGAGTTCGGCCGGTCCGGCGAAGCGGGTGCCGGTCAGCACCGCGAGCGGGGCGATCACCGCCCCGGCCGTGCCGAACAGCACCGGCAGTCCCAGGTCGTAGTGCGAGCCGAGACCCGCGACGGACGCGCCGAGGATGCCGCCGAGGCTGAACGCGGCGTGGAACCCGATCATGATCGAGCGGCCGTAGCGGTGCTGGAGGCCCACCCCCAGCATGTTCATGCTGGCGTCCAACGCGCCCACCAGCAGCCCGAACGCGCCCAACGCGAGGGCGAGTTGCCACAGCGATTCGCCCAGCCCGGCGCCCGCCAGGCTGAGGCAGACCGCCGGCTGGACCACCCGCAGCACGGCCCGGGCCCCGGTGCGCTTCACCAACTGCTCGGACAGGATCGAGCCCACCCCGGCCAGGATCGGCACCGCGGCCAGGAAGACCGGCAGCAGCCCGTCGCCGAGCCCGTACCGGTGCTGGATCTCCGGGATGCAGGTGACCAGCAGCGCGAAGGTGGTGCCCTGGAGCAGGAAGCTGACGGCGAGCGCGGCCCGCCCGACGCGCAGGCCGGGCGCCATCGGGGACGGGACGGGCTGCACGGACGGCGCGGCACTCATGCGGGAACCTCGCTACTGGCCGGTACGGACGACGGTGGCCGAGAGCGTAGGGGCTGCGCCGCGATTGCGGGAGGGGTCGCGCGCGATCACTTCCCGCCGGAGGCCAGCTCCCGGGAGCGGTCCCGGGCCGCCTCCAGGGCGCCCAGCAGCGCGGCCCGCACCCCGTGGTTCTCCAGCTCGCGGATGGCCGCGATGGTCGTACCGGCCGGGGAGGTGACCGCCTCGCGCAGCTTCACCGGGTGCTCGCCGGAGTCGCGCAGCATCACCGAGGCGCCGATCGCGGACTGCACGATCAGGTCGTGCGCCACCTGCCGGGGCAGGCCGAGCAGGATGCCCGCGTCCGTCATCGCCTCCACCAGGAAGTAGAAGTAGGCCGGTCCGGAGCCGGACAGCGCGGTCGCCGCGTCCTGCTGGGACTCCGGCAGCCGCAGCGCCTTGCCGACCGAGCTGAAGATCTCCTCGGCGCGCGCCAGATGCTCCTCCCGCGCGTGCGAGCCGCCGGAGATGACGCTCATCCCTTCGTCCACCAGCACGGGCGTGTTGGGCATCACCCGGACCACCGGGGTGCCGGCCGCCAGCCGCTCCTCGAACCAGGCGGTGGGGACGCCGGCCGCCGCCGAGATCACCAGCCGGTCGGGGGTGACGTGCGGGGCCAGTTCCTCCAGCAGGGTGCCCATGTCCTGCGGCTTGACCGCCAGGATCAGGGTGTCGGCCAGCTTGGCGGCCTCGGTGTTGGAGACGGCCACCACGCCGTACCGGGCGGCGAGTTCGGCCGCACGCTCGGGCCGGCGGGCGGTCACCAGGACGTCCGACGGGGCCTTGCCGGCCCGCAGCAGACCGGAGAGCAGTGCCTCGCCGATCTTGCCGGTGCCCAGGAAGGCGATCTTCTGTCCGTGTGCTGCGCTGCTGCCCATGGTCCGCTCCTAGCCTCGGTACTGCGGCCATCCTCGCACCGTGCGGCGGGGCCCGTCGGGACCGTCCGGTCCTTGGTCCGCCGGCTGGGGAGCAAGCCCCGTTGCCCCTGGACCGGCCGGGCGGAGGCCCCGTTGCCCCTAGGGAGAAAACTCGGGGGTTTCCCCTATGGCCTCCCGGCCCGGGCGGGCGCACCGTGGAGCCATGGCACACGACGGAATGTCCCGACGAGAGAACCGGCAACTCGCCGTCGCCTCGGCGACGGTGGGCCCGTGGCGGACGGCCGCGGGAGTCGGTGCGGTGGTGGGGGCGACGGCCCTGGGGATCGAGGCGATCTCCGGTGGCTGGTCGCTGAGCATGCTGGCCCAACCGGCCGGCTGGGGCCTGTTCTTCTTCTTCCTGGTCGGCTGGGCGGGCAACCAGCTGCGCGGGGACGGCGGCGACCGTCGGCTGAAGCGGTGGGCGCGGGAACACCCGTGGCAGTCGGCGCTCCCGGCGGCCGGCGGGCTGCTCGTGCTGAACACGGTGGCGCAGATGTTCCTCGGCGACGAGGGCCTGTTCGGCGCGCTCCTCCTGTCGCTCGTCCCGGCCGCCGTCCTGCTGGGGATCGCCGGCGTGGTGCACGGGGTGAAGCAGGCCCGCGGCAAGGGCTGACGGCGCCTTTCCGGACGAACGGCGGTGAACCCCGCGGCCGCGCACACGCCGCGAGTGGGGGTCAGCGCCTGCGCTTGGCGCCGGGCCGACCGCTGCGGCCGGCCCGGCGCTTGCCGTACTGCTCGACGGCCCGCTCGTGGGCGGCGCGCTTGGCCCCCTCGCCGGGGGCCTCGACCAGGCTGCGGGCGAAGTAGGCGGCCAGGCTGCCGGCCCCGCCGATCAGCCAGACGGCGCCGAGCGACTTCTCCTCGGCCATCCAGCCGGTCAGCTGGTCCTTGCCTTCCGTGAGCACCTTCCAGGTGCGCCGGACGGCCATCATCGAACAGACCGCGATCGCGGCGGTCAGCAGGCCGTTCAGGAAGCCTCCGCTGTCGGAGAGCGCGACGCCCTCGACGCCGAAGCGCAGCACCAGCACGGCGGCGGCGGTGGCGACCAGGGCGCCGGCCGAGACGCCGACCCGGCGCAGCCAGTAGCCGTTGTCCCGGTTGACCCAGGTGGTGCCGAAGAAGCGGATCGGCTCCGGCTCGGGGGCGCCGGCGGGCTCGGGGGTGGGGGGCTGCTCGCTCACGTCGTCGATTATCACCCGAGCGGCACGTCCGACGGAGGAGCCGTCCCGGACGGCGGGACGGCTCCTCCTGGGAGTGGTCGGGCTCAGCCGAGCTTGCTGACGTCCCGGACGGCGCCCTTGTCGGCCGAGGTGGCCATCGCCGCGTAGGCCCGCAGCGCCTGGCTGACCTGGCGCTCGCGCTTCTTCGGCCGGTAGCCGTCCGCGGCCTCCAGCGCGCGGCGGCGCTCGGCGAGGACCTCGGCCGGCACCTCCAGGGAGATCGTCCGGGCCGGGATGTCGATGGCGATGGTGTCCCCGTCCTCGACCAGGGCGATGGTGCCGCCGGAGGCGGCCTCCGGGGAGGCGTGGCCGATGGACAGGCCCGAGGTGCCGCCGGAGAAGCGGCCGTCGGTGATCAGCGCGCAGGCCTTGCCGAGGCCGCGGCCCTTGAGGAAGGAGGTCGGGTAGAGCATCTCCTGCATGCCGGGGCCGCCCTTGGGGCCCTCGTAGCGGATGACGACGACGTCGCCCTCCTTGACCCGCTTGGCGAGGATCGCCTCGACCGCGTCCTCCTGGGACTCGCAGACCACCGCCGGCCCGCTGAAGGTCCAGATCGACTCGTCGACGCCGGCGGTCTTCACGATGCAGCCGTCCTCGGCGAGGTTGCCGTACAGCACGGCGAGGCCGCCCTCGACCGAGTAGGCGTGCTCGACGCTGCGGATGCAGCCCTTGGCGGCGTCGGTGTCCAGCGACTCCCAGCGCTCGGACTGCGAGAAGGCCTCGGCGGAGCGCTTGCAGCCGGGTGCGGCGTGCCACAGCTCGACGGCTTCGGCGGAGGGCGAACCGCCGCGCACGTCCCAGGTCTTGAGCCACTCGGCGAGCGAGTCGGAGTGCACGGTGTGGACGTCCTCGTTGAGCAGCCCGCCCCGGTACAGCTCGCCGAGGATGGCCGGGATGCCGCCGGCCCGGTGCACGTCCTCCATGTAGTACGAGCCGTTGGGCGCGACCTTGGAGAGGCAGGGCACCTTGCGGGAGATCGCGTCGATGGCCCGCATGTCGAAGTCCAGCTCCGCCTCCTGGGCGGCGGCGAGCAGGTGGAGGATGGTGTTGGTCGAGCCGCCCATGGCGATGTCCAGGGCCATGGCGTTCTCGAACGCGGCGCGCCCGGCGATCGAGCGCGGCAGCACCGAGGCGTCGTCCTGGCCGTAGTGGCGGTTGGCGATCTCGACGACCGTCCGTCCGGCGTTCTCGTACAGCGCCCGGCGGGCGGTGTGCGTGGCGAGCACCGAGCCGTTGCCGGGCAGCGAGAGGCCGATCGCCTCGGTGAGGCAGTTCATCGAGTTGGCGGTGAACATGCCGGAGCAGGAGCCGCAGGTGGGGCAGGCGTTCTCCTCGATGATCGCGATGTCCTCGTCGGAGACGTTCTCGTTGACCGCCTGGGAGATCGCGTCGATCAGGTCCAGCTTGCGCACGGTGCCGTCGACCAGGGTGGCCTTGCCGGCCTCCATCGGCCCACCGGAGACGAAGACGGTCGGGATGTTGAGGCGCAGCGCGGCCATCAGCATGCCGGGGGTGATCTTGTCGCAGTTGGAGATGCAGATCAGGGCGTCGGCGCAGTGGGCGTTGACCATGTACTCGACCGAGTCGGCGATCAGGTCGCGCGAGGGCAGCGAGTAGAGCATGCCGCCGTGGCCCATCGCGATGCCGTCGTCCACGGCGATGGTGTTGAACTCGCGCGGGATGCCGCCCGCCCGCTTGATCGCCTCGGAGACGATCCGGCCGACCGGCTGGAGGTGGGTGTGGCCGGGGACGAACTCGGTGAAGGAGTTGGCGACCGCGATGATCGGCTTGCCGAAGTCCTCGCGGGCTACGCCGGCGGCCCGGAGAAGCGCCCGGGCGCCTGCCATGTTGCGACCGTGGGTGACGGTACGGGACCTCAGCTCGGGCACTGTGCTCCACTCCTTCGGGGCTGTCGCCGGCGCCCCGCCGGCGAGGAGGGTGCGGGGGCCGTTGTGGCTTACGAGCCTACGCCCGCCGTCCGGCCGGCGGACCGCCCGTCCGCGATGCGGGCAGTCCGCGGGCCCGGTGGGTCAGCCCCGCTTGACGGCCACGGTGACGTCCAGGGTGAACGGCTCGACCACCACGCCGTCCGGGAACTCGGCGAGCATGGCCTCCCGTTCGACGGCCAGCACGGGTGCGCGCTCCTCGGGGCCGAGCGAGGCCAGGTAGGAGCGCGAGGTGAGGTCGGTCAGCACGTGCTCGACGGTGAGCTGCCGCTCCCAGCGCAGCACCGCCCGTTCGACGGCCAGGCCGGCCGGGGCGAAGTGGCTGGTGTGGGCGCTGATCCCGCCGTAGCCGTGGTAGCGGTCGGGGAGGGCGGCGGCCATCCGCTCGGCCCGGGCCCGGACCCACGGCACGGTCTCGTCCTGCACGTTCCACCAGGTGGCGAGGGCCCCGCCGGGCCGCAGCACCCGGATCGCCTCGGGGACGGACCGCTCGGGGTGGGTCCAGTGGAAGGCCTGGGCGTAGGTGATCAGGTCGGCGGACGCGTCGTGGAAGGGCAGGTCGTCGCCGTCGCCGCGGACCAGCGGCAGGGTGGGCGAGGAGAGCAGGAACTGGGCGGCCATGCCGTCGCTGGGATCGACCGCGACGACGTCCGCGCCCCGGGCGGCCAGCAGCCGGGTGGCGATGCCGGTGCCGGCGCCGACGTCCAGGACCCTGGCCTCCTTGAGGCTCCGGCCCCAGAGTCGCTCCACCGTGTCGAACAGCTCGTCGGGGTAGCCGGGACGGCCCCGGTCGTACTCGGCGGCGACCGCGCCGAAGCTCAGGGCGACCTCGCGGTGGTTCCGACTCCCCGTCATCCGTCCCCCTTGGTGCGGAAGTTGGGGCCCGGTCGGGCCCGCGGGTCAGCGTACGCGCGAGGGGGTGGCCAGGTGCAAGCGGGTGAAGGCGAGGGCCTCGGCGAGATCGGCCTCGCGTTCGGCGGGGGACGCGGAGCGGCGGGTGTTGACCTCCAGCACCACGTGGCCGTCGAAGCCGGTGCGGGCGAGGTGCTCCAGGAACTCGGCGCAGGGCTGCTTGCCCCGGCCCGGGATCAGGTGCTCGTCCTTGCCGGAGCCGCTGCCGTCGGCCAGGTGGACGTGGGCGAGCCGGTCGCCCATCCGCTCGACCATGGCGAAGGCGTCGATCCGGGAGGTGGCGACGTGCGAGAGGTCGATGGTGAAGTGCCGGTAGTCCTCGTCGGTGACGTCCCAGCCGGGCGAGTAGGCCAGCACCTCGCGGTCGCGGTAGCGCCACGGGTACATGTTCTCGACGGCGAAGCGGACGTCGGTCTCGCCCGCCATCCGGTTGATGCCCTCGACGAACTCCCGGGCGTACTGCCGCTGCCAGCGGAACGGCGGGTGGACGACGACGGCGCTCGCGCCGAGCTTCTCGGCCGCCGCCCGGGCCCGGACCAGCTTGGTCCACGGGTCGGTGGTCCAGACCCGCTGGGTGATCAGCAGGCAGGGCGCGTGCACGGCCAGGATCGGCAGCTGGTGGGCGTCGGAGAGCCTGCGCAGGGCCTCCAGGTCCTGGCTGACCGGGTCGTTCCAGACCATCACCTCGACCCCGTCGTAGCCGAGCTTGGCGGCCAGCTCGAAGGCGACGGCGGTGCTCGCCGGGTACACGGACGCGGTGGACAGCACCACCTTGGTGTCCGGGATGTGCAGGGCCGGGTGCCGGGGCAGCACCAGCCGGTCGGTGGTGCGCAGCAGCGGCGGGCGGGCGGCGTCGCGCTTGGCGGCCTTGACCGAGCGGACGGACTGGACGGCGGCCTTGGCGGCGCCGGCGGCCCGGGCGGTGCGGGTCTCCTTGGGCGGCTGCCGGGGGGTGTCGGGCGTCTTGGCGGCGGCGGGCTCCGCCGTCTTCCCGGTGGCCTTCGTGGCCTTCCCGGTGGCCTTCTTCGCGGTGCGCTGGGCCGCCTTGACCGCCTTCACGGCCTTGGTGGGCTTGTCGGCCTTGGCGGCCTTGGCGATGTGCGCCGCGGTGGCATCCTTGACCGCCTTGCCGAGCGCCGCCTTGCCGAGCCGGCCGCGCGGGCCCGTCGGCCGCGGCTGCCCGTCCGCTCCGGGAGCGCGGTCCTCCTGCGTTCCGTCCTCGCCCGCTGGTTGCACCACGGGAGACAGCGTAAGCGGAGCACGCACCGAACGGGGCGGGATGCCCGGCGGCGTGACCACCGGCACGCCCGGGTGGCCGTGCCCCCGGGGTCGGCCGCGCCTACGGAGTGAGCGCGGGTCGGCGCTCGCCGGGACTGTTCATGGCGTCCAGCTGGCGCAGGATGATGCCCTCGCGCAGCGCCCAGGGGCAGACGTCCAGCTCCTCCAGCCCGAACAGGTCCATCGCGGCGTCGGCGACCAGCGCCCCGGCCAGCAACTGCTTGGCCCGGCCCTCGGAGACGCCGGGGATCTGCGCGCGCTCGGCGACGGTCATCGCGGACAGCCGCGGCAGCCAGGCGGACAGCCCGCCGCGGGTGAGCCGGCGGTCGGCGTACGGCCCGGCGTCGGCGGGGGCGGCGCCGGTCATCCGGGCCAGCTGCTTGAAGGTCTTGGAGGTGGCGACGGCGTGCTGCGGCGGGCCGAGCCGGGAGATCTCGCTGACCACGTGGGCTATCTCGGCCCGGATGTGCCGCCGCAGCTCGCGCAGCCGGTCCGGCTCGGCGACGTCCCCGGGCAGCCAGCGGGCGGTCAGCCGGCCGGCGCCCAGCGGCAGCGAGCAGGCGACGTCCGGCTGCTCGTCCAGGCCGCAGGCGATCTCCAGCGAGCCGCCGCCGATGTCCAGGTTGAGCAGCCGGCCCGAGGACCAGCCGAACCAGCGGCGGACGGCCAGGAAGGTGAGCCGGGCCTCGTCCTGCCCGGAGAGCACCCGCAGTTCGACCCCGGTCTCGTCGGCGATCCGGCGCAGCACCTGTTCGCCGTTGGCGGCCTCGCGCACCGCGGAGGTGGCGAACGGCAGGATGTCGACCACGCCCTTGTCCTCGGCGACCCGCAGCGAGGAGTCGATGTGCCCGATCAGCCGTTCGACCCCGGCCTCGCTGATCGCGCCGGACTCGTCCAGCAGCTCGGCCAGGCGCAGCTCGGCCTTGTGCGAGTATGCGGCGATCGGGGCGGCACCCGGATGGGCGTCGACCACGAGGAAGTGGACCGTGTTGGAACCTACGTCGAGCACACCGAGTCGCATAACTCTCCACGCTACGCGATTCGGGCGGCCAGGAGATCGGTTGCGACGGCATTCGCGCTGGTCCTGGTCGTTTCCGACCGTTCCCAACCTTTCCGGGTGCGATCGCTGACCGTTGTTCGGTGATCGCCGGTCAGTGGCCGCGGGATCCGGCCCGGTGCTCGGTGCGGCAGTTGGCGTCCACCCAGCGGCGGGCCGGTCCCGGGGTGTCGGTGATCAGACCGTCGGCGTCCCGGGCGGCCATCAGCTGCCAGGCGTCCTCGCCGTCCAGCGTCCAGACGTAGACCTCGCGCCCGGCCCTGCGCTCGGCGGCGATGCGGGCCGCGGTGGCCAGACCGGTGTCCAGGGCGATCCCGTTCAGCTTCAGGTCCTTCGGGTCCTCGGCGATCCCGCCGCTCTGGATCAGCACCACCGGCAGGGCGGGCGCCACGGCGTGGGCCTGGCGCAGGTGGTCGACCGAGAAGGAGTACAGGACGACGTGCGCCTTGCTGCCGGCCGCGATCCGGGCGATCCGGGCGACGTCCTCGGCGCGCTGCCACTTGATCTCCATCAGCAGCGTGGCACTGCTGTCGGAGAGCCGCGTGAGCAGTTCCTCCAGGGTCGGGACGGACTGGGCCGGGCCGGGGCCGACGGTCACCCGCAGGGCGGCGACCTGGGCGGCGGTCAGGTCGGCGACCGCGCCCTTGCCGTCGGTGGTGCGGTCCACGGTGGGGTCGTGCATCAGCACCGGGACGCCGTCCCGGGTGGTCTGGACGTCGGTCTCCAGCCAGTCGGCGCCCTGGTCGAGAGCGGTCTCGAAGGAGGCCATGGTGTTCTCGGGCGCGTTGAACGGCGCACCGCGGTGGCCGATCACCACCGGGGCCCCGCACACCGCCGGCGCGACGGCCGAACGGGCCCGGAGCGCGGGGGCGCCGCCCTCGGCGCAGCCGGCGGCCAGGACCGCGAGCGCGGCGAGGACGGCCGTTCGGGCGGCGCGGGGCGGGGCGGTCACGGCTCGGTGCTCCAGCTGCTGCTTCGGTGGCTCGGGGCGCCCGGTTCCGGGCTCGCCTGGTTCGTGGTCATCTGACCGCTCTGACAACTCCGCGACGGTGTCCGGTTCCCGGAGCCGCTGCGTGAGGTCGATCAGAGCAGGCCGTCCCACAACTGTTCCACGATGACGGCCCACCAGTTCTCCGGATCGCCGTAGACCGTACCGTCCAGCTCCGCCAGTCCCCGCTGCAGGGCGTCCACCGCCGCGCCCGCGGCCGCCGGGTCCAGCCCGCGCAGGGTGGGCCACCAGCCGGCGAACAGCTCCAGGCAGCGGACGAAGGCGCGCAGGTCGGCGTTGCAGTGGCGGGCCGTCGCGTAGTCCGGGTCGACCGCCCGGACGGTGCCCGGTCCGGTGCCCAGGGTGATCAGCGCCCAGCCGTCCGTGCCCAGCACCAGCTGCCCGGCGAGCGCCGACCGTTCCCGCTCGGCCACCCGGGTGCCGCGGCCCAGCGCCGCGAGGTACGGGGCGAGCGGCGGCAGGACGGTACCGGGGCGGGAGCCGTCCGCGATCGCCTCCGCTCCCGGGTGGTGCAGCGCGAAGAACCCGTCCACCGCCTTCGGCACACCGGCCGCCAGCAGCAGCGCGGCCGCTTCCTCCGGCAGTTGCGCGCGCGCCGTGTCCGCCGGGTCGAAGCGCTGCACGCCCGCCGGCCCGAAGCGCCGGACCAGCCGCTCCGCCAGGGCGGCGTCCGGCTCCCCCGGCGCCGGCGGCACCGCGCGCGGGAACGGCACCCGGTTGCGGCCCGGCCCGTCCGGCACGGCGGGCAACCCCCGCACGGCGGCTGCCCGGTGGTCGAAGCGCGGCCCGTACGGGAGCTCGTACTCCAGTCGGGCGTGCGGCAGTTCGGCCGCCAGCAGGTAGGACCAGTAGCCGCCGGGCAGGGCGCTCAGCCGCAGGTCGGTCCGCACCGACAGCACGTCCTCGGCCGGGATCCCCTGCTCGCGCAGCCACCACCAGCCGCGCAGCGCCGGATGCGGCAGCCCGGCGGACGAACGCAGCGCCAGCGCACGGGTCGCGCCGGTGGCGTCCCGGTACGTCAGCTCGGCCCGGGCACCCCGGCCGGTGGCCGGCGGCCCGGTCGGGTCGTAGCCGCCCGCGCCCACGAAGTCCCGGTAGAGCCCGACCACTTCGTCCACCGGCACCGAGGGCCACACCGTGAACCGCCCGCTCTCCCGGTCCACCACGGCACATCCGGCCCCCACCTCCCCGGGCGCCCGCCGCTCCCCGGTCCGCGGATCCACCTCCACCCGCGGCGGCTCCGCCCACACCACCCACCCGAGCTCGAACTCGTGCGCGCACACCCGGCGCACCGCCCCGGCCCCCTGCGGCAGGTCCCCGTTGATCCACCGATGCCCCGCCTCCACCGCCTGCGCCCGCGAGATCACCCGTCCACCCCCCTCATCGATTCGGACCCCACGATCATCCGACCCCTGCCGGCTACCGGCGGAGTCCACCGGGGGAGGACGCCGGCACCGGTACCGGTCCCGTCCACCGGGAACCTCCGGCCCCCGGTCGACCTCCGCGAGGACGCCTTGCCGCCACCTGAGCGTGCCGGCACCGGACCGACCCGGTATGCACTCGGCGCCGCTGCGCCGTGATGCGGGACTGGTGGAGTACGCAGTGAACGAAGGGCAGGATCCGCTGCGGATCCACGTCTCCGGCATCCTTCGAGTGGACTGGTCGAAGCGCCTTGGCACGGTCGGTTCACCACAGTCACCCGACCGCCACCAGGTCCAGGGGGCGGCCCTCCGGAGTGAGGGCGACGGCCCAGAGGCCCTGGGTGGCGGGGTGGAGGGGGGTGGGGCTGTGGCGGGCGAGCTGGTGGTCGAGGTAGGTGACGGTGTCCTGGTGGTTGACGGCGTTCCAGGCGTGGGGGCGGCCGTAGGCGTCGAGGGTGAGGAGGACGGCCTGGGCACCGTGGCCGGCGCGGCGGAGCTCGTCGGCGAGACGGGTGAAGGCCTGGCCGCCGTCGCCGAGGTCGCGGAAGGGGGCGCCGAGTTCGCGTTCGGCGCGGTCACGGCCGCCCCGTTCGCCGGCGTCGCCCCCGGCGGGGACGCGCGGGGCCGCGCAGGTGGGGTGACCGGTGTAGGTGTCGACGGCGGAGAGGGCGATCTCCATGCTGTTGTTGGCCCGGCCGGGTTCACCGTAGCCGCCCGCGTTGACGGCTTCGGGCCAGCCGCCGGCGGCCGGGTCGGGGTGGCGGGCGGGCAGGCCGTCCTCGTCGCGCGGCACCCGGCGTTCGAGTTCGGCCTGGTGCTCGGGGTCGACCGGGCCGAGTCCGCCGGGCAGGCCGTACGGGCGGCTGTCCGCGATGGTGCGCAGCCGGAGTTCCGGGCCGTCGGCGATCGGGCCGCGCCGGGCGCGCAGGGCGAGCCGGAGGGCCGTGGCGTGCGCGGTGGCGACCGGGACGGCGCCCCAGGCGAGGGCCGGGTCGGCGAGGGCGGCGGCGCTGTCCCGGCGGCGGCCGTCGGTGTGGTGCGGCTCGGGTCGGCCGAGGACGGGGGCGGGGGCGACGATCGGCGGTTCGACCGGGCCCGGGGCCGGGGCGGCCGGGGCGGCCGGGCCCGGGGCGGCCGGGCCCGGGGCGGCACCCGCCGGGGTGCGGGGCACGCCCGGTCGGGGCTCGGGCCCGGGCTGGGGTCCGCCGGCCACGGGTGCGCCGGCGGTAGGGGAGCCGCCGACGGGCGTGCCCGCGCCGATGCCGCTGCCGAAGGGCGCGGCCACGTGCGCCGGGTACCCGGCGCCGGTCGCGAGCGGGCCGGGTCCGACGGTGCCCACGGCGCCGACCGTGCCGATCCCCGGGTAGCCGCCCGAGTAGGCCGGTGTCCCGAACTGGCCGGGCACGCCGACCGCTCCGACCGGCCGGACGACCGGGGGCGCGTCCGGGGTCGGACCGTACGCCGGACCGTACGCGGGGCCGTACGCCGGGCCGCCGACGGAGGGCTGGGCGACGGGCGCGGGCGGGGCGCTCACCGAGTCGGTCCGCACCGTCACCGGCACGCCGCCGCTGCCGCCGTTGTGGCTGGGAGCCTGGAGGGGGTAGTCCCCGTCGGACCGGCTCGCCGCCACCGGTCCGCCGCCCTGGTGCGCGGTCACCCGTACCGACGGGCCGTCGTCCCGCGCCGGCGGCGACCAGTCGGCGGCGGCCGTCACGGCCCGGTGCGAGCCGCCGTAGGAGGGGCCCGACGTCGCGGCCGGCGCGGTGTGGACCGCCGGATCGGCCGCCGGGGCCACGGAGGGAACGGCGGCCGGAACCGCCGACGGGTCCACGGCGGGGTCCACGGCGGGGAGCGAAGCGGAGACCGCGGAAGGGACCGCCGTCGGGTCCACCGGCGGCACCACGGCCGACGCCGGCACCGCTCCCGGCACCTTCGGACCGCCCCCGGCGTCGCGCGGGTCGGTGACGTCGGTGACGTCGGTGACGTCGGTGAGGTCGGCGAGCGGCAGCCCGTGCAGGTCCTCGCCCTTCGGGTCGGTGAGCACCGGCTGCCCGTGCGCGTCCAGCCGGACGGCCAGGTCGGCCACGCCGACCACCGGCTTGCCGTCCGGCCCGGTGACGACGAGCAGCCCGCCCGCGTCGGCCACCGGCGTGCCGTCGGGGCGCAGGATGACCGGCTTGCCGTCGGGGCCCAGGACGGGCTGCCCGTGGTCGTCGAGCTTGACGCTGAGCCCGGGCACGCCGACCAGCGGCTTGCCGTCCTGCCCGGAGAGGACGATCAGTCCGGTGCCGTCCCCGCCGAGCACGCCGGGCTCGCCGAGGGCGGCGGGCAGTCCGGCGGCGAGCGGGTCGAAGCCGCCCTTGGTGCGGTAGGAGGCGGTGGTGACGCCCGTGCCGGACGCGGTGCCGAGCCGCAGCAGGGCGACGGCGGCCGGTTCCTTGAGCGCGTCGGCCAGGGCGTCCTTCATGCTGCGGCCGAGTTCGACGAGCAGCCCGGCGATCTTCAGCGCGGCGGTCTCCACCGCGACGGCCTCGACGCCCGCGGCGACCTGCGTGGTGGTCGCGTTCTTCACGCCGTCCGCGAAGCCCGCGACGGACTTCTCCAGTCCGCCGAAGGCCCCGGTCCGCCCGGTCCGCCCGGCGTCCTCGGCGACCACGGCCGCGGTCTGCCGCACGTCGGCGGCCTGCTCCCGGGCCTGCTCGAGCTCGGCGGCCAGGTTCTGCAGGGTGGCGATGATCTCGGCCTTGCAGCCGTCGACCGACTGGGCCGCGGCGTCGAAGGCGGTGGCGACCAGCCCGACGGCCGTGTGCGCGTCCTCCAGGTGGCCCTTGCCGCCGTCGCTGTACGTCCGCCAGTACGCCGTGAAGGAGTCGACGGCGTGGCCGGAGTTGTCGGCGGCCACCCGCTGGACGGACTCCCCGCCGCGGCGGGTGATCCGCTCGGCCTCGGCGGCGAACTCCCGCCAGTGCGCGGCCGCCTTGCGCAGGGCCTCCTCGTCGGCCTGCGGCCACGGGTGGCCGGTCCTGGCCAGGAGCGGGACCAGTTCCTCGGGCAGTTTCCGGGACACGCGCTTCTCCCCCTTCGAGCCGGGCCGTTCAGACCGACATGTCCTGGGGGACGGCCGGTGCCGCCCCCGGGGTTGCCCCGGATCCCGAATACACCGCAGGCCGGGCGACGGACCCCGGCGTGCCGGTCACGGAGCCCGGGCTCCCGCCGAAGCCGTCCGCCGTCGAGGTGTCGGTGTCCGTGGTCCGCTCCGCCATCGTGTGCAGCCCGGTGCCGACCTGCCCGACCTGCCCGGCCAACGCCCTCAGCCCGCCGAGGAGCTCACCGTGCGCCGGGCCGTACACGGCGGCGAACGCGCCGCCCGGCTGGTCGGCGCCCCAGGGCGTGCCGAGCGCGCCGAGGCCCTTCTCCAGGGTGCTCACGGCCTTGCCGAGTTCGCGTCCGAGCTTCTCGAACTCCCGCCCCTCGCCGTGCAGTTCCCACGGCTTGATGACGAACGCGCCGCTCCCGCCGTCGGACGTCCCGGTGCTGCCGCCTGCCATCCCCGTACCTCCCCGTAGCGGACTGGCCGCCATCCTAGGCACCAGTCCGGCCGCGCCCGCACCGACAGCCGGACCTCTTCACCCCGCCTTCACCCCCGACCGGAGCCCGACCGGATCCGCTCGCGGCCCGCCCCACGCCCGCCCCACACCCGCCCCACGCCCGCCCCACACCCGCCCCACACCCGCCCCACGCCCGCCACCCGCAGCGCCCAACCGGCCCGTACGGCCCCGTGAAGCTCTACCCTTGCCGGGTGGCACCAGCAGAAACGTCCAAGAAGAAGGCCAAGGCGAAGCCCGAGGCCTCCCCCGCCCCCGTCGACCTCGCGATGCCGACCCTGCGCCGCGAGATCCCGCGCGACGAGGTCCCGCTCGACTTCCCGCGCGCCTGGGTCGAGTTCGCCGACCCCGCCGACGACGAGCAGGTCTTCCGCTGCGACCTCACCTGGCTGACCTCCCGCTGGTCCTGCGTCTTCGGCCAGGGCTGCCACGGCATCCGCGAGGGCCGCGGCGAGTCGGACGGCTGCTGCACCCTGGGCGCCCACTACTCGGACGAGGACGACGAGAAGCGCGTCCTGGAGCACGCGGCGCGGCTGACGCCCGAGCTGTGGGAGAACTTCGCCGAGGGCACCGACGCCAAGGGCCGGATCAGGTCCGACGGCGGCATCACCATGCTGGACGAGGACGGCGACCGCCAGACCCGCCGGGTCAACGGCGCCTGCATCTTCGTGAACAGCCCCGGCTTCGCGGGCGGCGCCGGCTGCGCCTTGCACGCGCTCGCCCTCAAGGAGGGCCGGGAGCCTCTGGAGACCAAGCCGGACGTCTGCTGGCAGCTGCCGATCCGCCGCACCTACGACTGGATCGACCGCCCCGACGACACCCGCTACCTCCAGGTCTCGATCGGCGAGTACGACCGCCGCGGCTGGGGCCCGGGCGGCCACGACCTGCACTGGTGGTGCACCGGCGCCCCGGCCGCCCACCAGGGCGCGGAGCCGGTGTACGTCAGCTACCGCCCCGAGCTCACCGAGCTGATGGGCAGGGAGGCGTACGAGGTGCTGGCCCGGCTGTGCGAGGAGCGGATCGCCACCAAGGGCGACCGCAAGGTGGCCCCGCACCCGGCGGACCCGGCCAGGAAGAAGAAGTAGCGGCCTACTTGTCGATGTCGCCGACCACGAAGAACATCGACCCGAGGATCGCCACCATGTCCGCCACCAGCGTCCCGGGCAGCAGTTCGGTCAGCGCCTGGATGTTGTTGAAGGACGCCGAGCGCAGCTTGAGCCGCCACGGCGTCTTGTCGCCGCGCGAGACCAGGTAGTAGCCGTTGATCCCGAGCGGGTTCTCGGTCCACGCGTAGGTGCTGCCCTCGGGTGCCTTGAGCACCTTGGGCAGCCGCTGGTTGACCGGGCCGGGGGGCAGGGTGGCGAGCTTGTCGAGGCAGGCGTCGGCGAGGTCCAGCGCGTTGAGCGTCTGCTCCAGCAGGCACTCGAAGCGGGCCAGGCAGTCGCCCTCCTCGCGGGTGACCACGGTGAGCACCTGCCGCAGTTCCTCGGAGCCGTACGCGAGGTAGGGCTCGTCGCGGCGCAGGTCGAGGTCGAGGCCGCTGGCCCGGGCGATCGGGCCGCTGACCCCGTACGCCTCGGCCTGGGCCCTGGTGAGGACGCCGACGCCGGCGGTGCGGGCGCGGAAGATCTCGTTGCCGAGGACGAGGTCCTCGAAGACCGGCATCTGCGAGCGGACGGTGGCGACCGCGGTGCGGACCCTGCCGAGCCAGCCGGCCGGGAGGTCCTCCTTGAGGCCGCCGACCCGGTTGAACATGTAGTGCATCCGGCCGCCGGAGGCCTCCTCCAGCACGTGCTGGAGGTCCTCGCGGCCGGTGAAGGCGTGGAAGATCGGGGTGATCCCGCCCAGCTCCAGCGGGTAGGAGCCGAGGAACATCAGGTGGTTGAGCACCCGGTTGAGCTCGGCGAGCAGGGTGCGGACCCACACCGCCCGCTCGGGGACCTCCATGCCGAGCATCCGCTCGACGCCGAGCACGACGCCGAGTTCGTTGGAGAAGGCGGAGAGCCAGTCGTGCCGGTTGGCCAGCATGATGATCTGCCGGTAGTCGCGGGCCTCGAACAGCTTCTCCGCGCCCCGGTGCATGTAGCCGATCACCGGCTCGGCGGTGACGATCCGCTCGCCGTCGAGCAGCAGCCGCAGCCGCAGCACGCCGTGGGTGGCCGGGTGCTGCGGGCCGATGTTGAGCACCATGTCGGTGGCGCCCGCCTCGCCGGTGAAGTTCTCGGCTCCCGCCCCGATGCCGACCGTCGTCTCCCTCATGACCCCAGAGTCTGCCATCCCGGCAGCCCACCGAGGCTTTCCGCCCTCTCGAAAACGTCAAGGGGCGGCATGCGGACGGCCTGCAGGACCCAGCCGAAGCCGCCCAGCCCCGCCGGGTCGGTGAGCTCGGCCCCCTCCCCCGCGTCGCTCAGCGCCCGCAGGTAGGCCGCCGGGTCGGTGGAGGCGAGCGCCAGCGGCGGACGCCCGCCGCTGACCCCGAGCGCGCGCAGGGCCTCGCGCTGGGTCGTCCACAGGCTGTGGAGACCGGGCACGGCGACGGCGTCCAGCGCGACGTGCGCGGTCACGTCACAGGACCCGTCCGGCACCGGGGCCACCTCCCGGCCGTCCCGGAAACCGGTGAAGGTGCCGAACGGCGGCCGCCGCCCCGCCGTGTGCCCGTAGTCGACAGCGACGGCCAGTCCGCGCTCCAGCCCGGCCACGGCCCGCGCCCAGGCGGCGTCCCGGGGCCCGCCGAACTCCACCACCTCCCCGGGCTCCGCGACCGGCCACCAGCGCGCGGCCCAGGCCGCGTCCGCCGCCGAGACCGGCTCGCCCAGGCGCTCCTCGCCGGTCGCGGTGTCCACCTCGCGGTAGCGCAGCACCCCGTCCCCGTCCACCTCCCCGGCGTCCAGCGGCACGTTGTCCAGCCATTCGTTGGCGAACAGCAGCCCGGTCGCGCCGCGCGGCGGCTCCGTCGTCCACAGGACTGTGGACGAGAGCCCGCCCGGACGCTCCGCGAGCTCCACGCCGTACGGGCGCAGCCGGGCCAGCACCTCGCCGGGCAGCTCGGCCAGCACGCCGGTCAGCAGCTCGCCGCGCCCGGCCCCGACGTCCACCAGGGCCAGCTCCTCCGGACGACCGAGGGCCTCGTCAACCTCCAGCAGCAGCCGGGCCACCGCACGGGCGAACCGGGGCGAGGCGTGCACCGAGGTGCGGAAGTGCCCTGCCGGGCCCTCCGGCCTGCGGTAGAAGCCGCCCTCCGGGTCGTACAGGGCCCGTTCCATGGCGGGCGCCCACCGCATCCAAGTCATGGGGCGGGACGTTACCGGGCCTCTCTGATCGGAGCGGGGGCCTCCCAACCGGAACCGGGACGTCTCCGACCTACGGAGTAGGACGGATCGCCCTACCGGCGGACCTGGGCACCTTCCCCGACTGCCTAGGCTGGAGAGGTGCATCGACTCAACGCCTGGCTCCGCCGTCACCCGATGGTGGTCGACGCCGCCTGGGCGTCGATCGTTCTCCTCCTGGGCCTGCTCCCGGACGGCAGCGTCCCCGACACCGGCTGGCGACACGACTCCGTGATCCTGGTCGCGGTGCTGCTGCCGCTGCTGATGGTCTTCCGCCGGCGTTACCCGGACGTCACCGTGGCCGCGGCCACCGGGGTCGCCGTCGGCCAGGTGGCCGCCGACATCGACCCGGGCGCCTCCTCCATCGCCTACCTGGTCTTCGCCTACACCGGCGCCGCCTTCGGCCAGAAGTGGACCTCCCGGCTCGCGCTGGTCGCGGGGCTCGCCGCCGGGCCGCTGGTGTTCTGGCGGATGCACCTGGTGAAGACCTCCACGGACCACACCGGGATCTACGTCTCCCGCCCGTACGGCCTGGGCGAGGCGGCGCTGATCACCCTCCTGATGAGCACCCCGTTCATCCTCTGCTGGGCGTGGGGCCGGCTGACCCGGGTGCGCCGCGCCTACCTGACCGAGCTGGAGGACCGCGCGGCGCGGCTGGAGCGCGAGCGGGACGCCCAGTCCAAGGTGGCGGTCGCGGCCGAACGGGCCCGGATCGCCCGCGAGCTGCACGACGTGGTCGCGCACAACGTCTCGGTGATGATCGTCCAGGCCGACGGCGCCGCCTACGTCCTCGACAACTCCCCGCAGCAGGCGAAGGAGGCGCTCGGCACGATCGCCTCCACCGGACGGCAGGCCCTGGTCGAGATGCGCCGCCTGCTGGGCGTGCTGCGCACCGCCGACACCGCCGAGGAGTACGTCCCGCAGCCGGGTGTCGAAGAGCTGCCGGACCTTCTGGAGCAGGTCCGGACGGCCGGGCTGGCCGTGGACTACGCGACCTCCGGGCACCCGCGCGAGCTGCCGCGCGGCGTCGAGCTGACGGTCTACCGGATCGTCCAGGAGGCGCTGACCAACGTCCGCAAGCACGGCGGCCCCGACGCCCACGCCCGGGTCGCGGTCGACTTCGGCGAACGCGAGCTGGCCGTCCTGGTGGAGGACGACGGCCGCGGCAGCACCGACGAGCAACTGACCGCCGGCGGCGCGGACGGTCTGGGCCACGGCCTGATCGGCATGCGCGAGCGGGTCGGCATGGTCAGCGGCAGCCTCGACGTGGGCCCCCGCCCCGGCGGCGGCTTCCGGATCCGCGCCGTCCTCCCGCTCAAGGCGGCGCACTAACCCCTCTTAGGAGCCCCCTTTGACCATCCGCGTGATGCTCGTCGACGACCAGGAGCTGCTGCGCACCGGCTTCCGGATGATCCTCCAGTCGCAGGGCGACATCGAGATCGCCGCCGAGGCGGGCGACGGCGCCCAGGCCCTGGAACTGCTGCGGCGCACGCCGGTGGACGTGATCCTCATGGACGTCCGGATGCCGCGCCTGGACGGGGTGCAGGCGACCCGCCGGATCTGCCTGGCCGAGGACGGCAGCCCGCTGCCGAACGCCCCGCACGTGCTCATCCTCACCACCTTCGACCTGGACGAGTACGCCTTCGCCGCGCTCAAGGCCGGGGCCAGCGGCTTCCTGCTCAAGGACGTCCCGCCGACCGAGCTGGTGGCCGCGATCCGCGCGGTGCACGGCGGGGACGCCGTGGTCGCCCCGACCACCACCCGCCGGATGATCGACCGCTTCGCCGAGGTGCTGCCCACCCCGCAGAGCGCGCCCGGCTCGGACGTCCTCGGTCCACTGACCGAGCGCGAGCGGGAGGTGTTCCTGCTGGTCGCCCAGGGGCTGTCGAACGGCGAGATCGCGGCCCGGCTGGTGCTCTCCGAGGCCACCGTGAAGACCCACGTCGGCCGGATCCTGGCCAAGCTGGGGCTGCGCGACCGGGTCCAGGCCGTGGTGCTGGCGTACGAGGCCGGACTGATCCGGGCCGGGTCGGCGGACTGACGCGCCCGTACACTGGGGCGGTACGTCCGGTACCCGTTGAGGACTGGAACGGTCATTCAGGACAAGGGTGGACATGGGTTCGTCCGACTTCGGCGACTTCGGTGAGTTCGCACCGCTCGGTGATCCCAGCGACCCCGGCAACCGCCCGGCGCGGCTCGCGGTCGGCGTGATCGGCACCGGCCGGGTCGGCCCGGCACTGGGCGCCGCGCTGCAGCTCGCCGGGCACACCGTGGTCGCCGCCTCCGGGGTGTCCGCCGCCTCCCGGCGCCGCGCCGACGCCCTGCTGCCGGGTGTGCGGATCGTCACCCCGCCGCAGGTCATGGCCGCCGCCGACCTGGTCCTGCTGACCGTCCCGGACGACGCCCTGGCCGACCTGGTGTCCGGCCTGGCCGCCACCGGCGCCGTCCGCCCCGGCCAGCTGCTGGTGCACACCTCCGGCGCGCACGGCGTCGGCATCCTGGAGCCCGCCACCCGGGCCGGGGCGCTGCCGCTGGCCCTGCACCCCGCGATGACCTTCGCCGGCACCTCCGTCGACCTGGCCCGGCTGGCCGGCTGCCCGTTCGGCGTGACCGCCCCCGAGGAGCTGCGACCGGTCGCCGAGGCCCTGGTGGTGGAGATGGGCGGCGAGCCCGAGTGGGTGCCCGAGGAGGTCCGCCCGCTCTACCACACCGCCCTCGCGCACGGCGCGAACCACCTGGTCACCCTGGTCGCCCAGGCCGTCGAGCTGCTGCGCACGGCCGGCGTCGCCGAGCCCGGCCGGATGCTCGGCCCGCTGCTCGGCGCCGCGCTGGACAACAGCCTGCGCTCCGGCGACGCGGCCCTCACCGGCCCGGTCGCCCGGGGCGACGCGGGCACCGTACGGCGCCACCTGGCCCAGCTCAGTACGGTGTCCCCGGACATCCCGGCGGCCTACAGGGCGATGGCCCGCGCCACGGCGCAGCGGGCGCTCGCCAACGGAACGATCGACGACGCGTCGGCGGCGGCGCTGCTGGACGTACTGAACGAGGAGAAGCGGTAGAGATGGCACGCGGTAAGCAGCCGAGCAAGCCCCAGCGGACGCCGAAGGTCCACCGGGCCGTCGTCACCCGCACCGTGGACGACTTCGAGGCCGCGTTCTGGCCGGACGAGAGCCCGGTGGACAACGCCGTGGTGATGACCATGGGCGCGCTGCACGAGGGCCACGCCGCGCTGATCCGGGCCGCCCGCAACCAGGTCGGCCGGGACGGCCGGGTCGCGGTGACGGTCTTCGTCAACCCGCTGCAGTTCGGCCCGTCCGAGGACCTGGAGCGCTACCCGCGCACCCTCGACGACGACGTGAAGCTGGCCGAGGAGAACGGCGCCGACGTGGTCTTCGCGCCGTCCGTGGACGAGGTCTACCCGAACGGCGAGCCGCAGGTGCGCCTGGCGGCCGGCCCGATGGGCGACCGCTTCGAGGGCGCCACCCGGCCCGGCCACTTCGACGGCGTGCTGACCGTCGTCGCCAAGCTGCTGCACATCACGGACCCGGACTTCGCCTTCTTCGGGGAGAAGGACGCCCAGCAGCTGGCGGTCATCCAGCGGATGGTCGCCGACCTGGACTTCGACGTCGAGGTCGTCGGCGTTCCGACCGTCCGCGAGGAGGACGGCCTGGCGCTGTCCTCGCGCAACCGCTACCTCTCCGAGGAGGAGCGCGGTCACGCCCTCGCCCTGTCCAGGGCCCTGTTCGCCGGCCGGGATGTCGCCGCCCAGGGCCCGAAGGCCGTGCGCGAGGCCGCCGCGGCCGTCCTGGACGGCGCCGAGGGCGTCACCCTTGACTACCTCGCCCTGATCGACCCGCACGACTTCACCGAGGCGGCGGACGACTTCCAGGGCGAGGCGGTGCTGGCCGTCGCCGCGAAGGTGGGCTCGACCCGCCTGATCGACAACGTCCGCATCATCGTTCGCTGAGAACCCGCTGCGTCCCGGCAGCAAGAAGCCCTTCAGGCATGCACTCACAGGAGGCGTGACCCGCAATGCTCCGCACCATGCTCAAGTCCAAGATCCACCGGGCCACCGTGACCCAGGCCGACCTGCACTACGTCGGCTCCGTCACGGTGGACGAGGACCTGCTCGACGCCGCCGACCTGCTCCCCGGCGAGCTGGTCCACATCGTCGACATCAACAACGGCGCCCGGCTGGAGACCTACACCATCGCCGGCCCGCGCGGCACCGGCGTGATCGGCATCAACGGCGCCGCCGCCCGCCTGGTCCACCCGGGCGACCTGGTCATACTCATCGCCTACGGGCAGATG
Organism: Kitasatospora sp. NPDC017646; assembly: GCF_044329365.1. Classification (NCBI taxonomy): domain Bacteria; kingdom Bacillati; phylum Actinomycetota; class Actinomycetes; order Kitasatosporales; family Streptomycetaceae; genus Kitasatospora; species Kitasatospora sp. NPDC017646. Next base: position 116,614 of record NZ_JBIRJC010000019.1, read on the forward strand.
GACACGGCCGAGGCCAAGGGCTACGAGCCGAAGGTCGTGTTCGTGGACGAGCACAACCGGATCACCGGCCTGGGCGGGGACCCCGCCGAGGCCCAGGAGGGCACCGGACTGCTGCGCGGTGACCAGGCGTACGGTGGCGAGGACGGCGCGGCCACCGCGGCCACGCGCTGAAGGAGCCACTGAGCCATGTCCGTTACCCATCGCCTCACCGCCCCGACCCCCGGTTGGACCGCCACCACCGACGTGGTCGTGGTCGGCTCCGGGGTCGCCGGTCTCACCGTCGCCCTCAACGTCCGCAAGGCCGGCCTGCGGGCCATGGTGGTCACCAAGGCGATGCTGGACGAGGGCTCGACCCGCTGGGCCCAGGGCGGCGTGGCCGCCGCCCTGGGCGAGGGGGACACCCCCGAGCAGCACCTGGCCGACACCCTGGTGGCCGGCGCCGGGATCTGTGACGAGGAGGCCGTCCGCACCCTGGTCACCGAGGGCCCGGACGCCGTCCGTCGGCTGATCGCCGCCGGCGCCCTGTTCGACCGCGGCGAGGACGGCGAGATCCTGCTGACCCGCGAGGGCGGCCACCACCGCGACCGGATCGTCCACGCGGGCGGGGACGCGACCGGCGCCGAGATATCGCGTGCCCTGGTCTCCGCCGTCCGCGCCGCCCCCGAGATCGAGCTGATCGAGCACGCGCTCGTCCTCGACCTGCTGACCGACGCCGAGGGCCACGCGGCCGGGCTGACCCTGCACGTGATGGGCGAGGGCCAGCGCGACGGCGTCGGCGCCGTCCGGGCCCGCGCGGTGGTGCTCGCCACCGGCGGCATGGGCCAGGTGTTCTCCGCCACCACCAACCCGGCGGTCTCCACCGGCGACGGCGTGGCGCTGGCGCTGCGGGCCGGCGCCGCCGTCACCGACCTGGAGTTCGTCCAGTTCCACCCCACCGTGCTCTGGCTCGGCCCGGAGGCCGAGGGACAGCAGCCGCTGGTCTCCGAGGCGGTGCGCGGCGAGGGCGCCCACCTGGTGGACGCCGACGGCGTCCGCTTCATGGTCGGGCAGCACGAGCTGGCCGAGCTGGCCCCGCGCGACATCGTCGCCAAGGCGATCACCCGGCGCATGCAGGAGCAGGGCGCCGAGCACATGTTCCTGGACGGGCGGCACTTCGGCGCCGAGATGTGGGAGCACCGCTTCCCGACCATCCTGGCCTCCTGCCGTGCACACGGCATCGACCCGGTCACCGCACCGATCCCGGTCGCCCCGGCCGCGCACTACGCCTCCGGCGGCGTCCGCACCGACCGGCGGGGCCGCACCAGCGTCCCGGGCCTGTACGCCTGCGGCGAGGTCGCCTGCACCGGCGTGCACGGCGCCAACCGGCTGGCCTCCAACTCGCTGCTGGAGGGCCTGGTCTTCGCCGAGCGGATCGCCGCCGACCTCGCCGGCCGGCACGCGGCCGGCGAGCTGCCCGAGCGCACGGTGGACGTCGCCGCCGCCCGGGCCGCCCACCCGGTGCCGCTGCCGCCGTCCGAGGCGCGGGCCGAGGTCCAGCGCCTGATGTCGCGCGGCGTGGGCGTGCTGCGCTCCGCCGCCTCGATGGCCGACGCCGCGGCCGGGCTCGCCCTGGTCGCCGGGCAGGCCCACTCGCACGCGGCCGAGGAGAAGCCGGCCGACCCCCGGGTGGAGACCTGGGAGGCCGCCAACCTGCTGCTGGTCGCCACCGCCCTGGTCGCGGCCGCGGCGCAGCGCGAGGAGACCCGCGGCTGCCACTGGCGCGAGGACTTCCCCGAGCGCGACGACGCCCACTGGCGGCGCCACCTGATCACCACTCTCGCCGCCTCCGGCGACCCCGTCAGCACCCCTGAGGAGCAGTAGAACCATGACCCACTCCCACGAGGAACTCCCCCTGGCCGACCAGGGCGGCTGCGGCGACGGCTGCGCCTGCGGGGACGGCGAGGGCTACGAGACCGGTCTGGACCCGCAGCTCGCCGAGCTGCTGGAGCAGGCCGGACTCGACCCGATCGAGGTCGAGGACATCGCCACCCTGGCGCTGGCCGAGGACCTGGCCGGCGGCGAGGACGTCACCTCGGTGGCCACCGTGCCCGCCGACGCCGTCGCGACCGCCGACTTCACCGCCCGCCAGGCCGGCGTGGTGGCCGGTCTGCGGGTCGCCGAGGCCGTCGTCTCGCTGGTCTGCGAGGAGGAGTTCGAGGTCGAGCGGCACGTCGAGGACGGCGACCGGGTGGAGGCCGGACAGGTCCTGCTGTCGGTCCGCTCCCGCACCCGCGACCTGCTGACCGCCGAGCGCAGCGCGCTCAACCTGCTCTGCCACCTGTCCGGCATCGCCACCGCGACCCGGGCCTGGGCGGACGCCCTGGAGGGCACCGGCGCCGTCGTCCGGGACACCCGCAAGACCACCCCGGGCCTGCGCGCTCTGGAGAAGTTCGCGGTGCGCTGCGGCGGCGGCGCCAACCACCGGATGGCGCTCTCGGACGCCGCCCTGGTGAAGGACAACCACGTGGTGGCGGCCGGCGGCGTGGCCGAGGCCTTCCGGGCCGTCCGGGCCGCGTACCCGGAGCTGCCGGTCGAGGTCGAGGTGGACGCGGTGGAGCAGATCGCGCCGGTGCTGGAGGCCGGGGCCGACCTGATCCTGCTGGACAACTTCTCCGTGGAGCAGCTGAAGGAGGCCGTCGCCCTGGTGGCCGGCCGGGCGAAGCTGGAGGCCTCCGGCGGACTGACCCTGGCCAGCGCGCGCGAGGTCGCCCAGACTGGTGTGGACTACCTGGCCGTGGGCGCGCTGACCCACTCCTCGCCGGTCCTGGACATCGGCCTGGACCTGCGCGCCTGACCGTCAGGTCGAGAGCAGTCCCTGCCCCGACCCCGTCCCGACTCGCAGAAAGCGTCCCCGTGCTCCTCACCATCGACGTCGGCAACACCCAGACCACGCTCGGCCTGTTCGACGGCGAGGAAGTGGTGGAACACTGGCGGATCTCCACCGATCCGCGCCGCACGGCCGATGAACTGGCGGTGCTGCTGCAGGGGTTGATGGGCAACCACACCGCGGTCCGGGAGGCCGCGGTGGAGGGCCTGGCGATCTGCTCGTCCGTCCCCGCCGTGCTCCACGAGCTCCGCGAGGTGACCCGCCGCTACTACGGCGACGTCCCCGCGGTGATCGTGGAGCCCGGCGTGAAGACCGGGGTGCACGTCCTGATGGACAACCCCAAGGAGGTCGGCGCCGACCGGATCGTCAACGCGCTGGCCGCCAACCACCTGTACGGCGGCCCGTGCATCGTGGTCGACTTCGGCACCGCGACCACCTTCGACGCCGTCAACGCCCGCGGCGACTACGTCGGCGGCGCGATCGCCCCCGGCATCGAGATCTCCGTCGAGGCGCTCGGCGTCCGCGGCGCCCAGCTGCGCAAGATCGAGCTGGCCCGCCCGCGCAACGTGATCGGCAAGAACACCGTCGAGGGCATGCAGTCCGGCATCCTCTACGGCTTCGCCGGACAGGTCGACGGCCTGGTCGAGCGGATGGCCCGGGAGCTGGCCAAGGACCCGGACGACGTCCAGGTGATCGCCACCGGCGGCCTCGCCCCGCTGGTCCTCGGCGAGGCCACCACCATCGACGTCCACGAGCCCTGGCTGACCCTGATCGGCCTGCGCCTGGTGTACGAGCGCAACCGGCCCAGCTGACCGGCGAGGGCCCGTCCGGCGGGATCCGCCGGGCAGGCCCTGGTCCCGTCGGGCCGATCGTGCGGAATTCGGCGCGACGTTACCGACAAATCGGATATTCCTCACGTAGTGTCAGCCCATGCCTACGCCACACGGATCGCGCGGCGGCATGGCCTTCAGCGCCGACGAAGTCCGCGTGCTGCGCCGAGCCCTCGCCCAAGCCCTGCACCCCGCCGTTCCCGTCCACCTCCAGGGGCCCGACCGGACGGCGTTCGCCGGGCCGGGCGCCGAGCTGTGGGCGGAGGACGTCCAGGACGCCCTGCGCCTGACCGAAGCGATCGACGAGGCCGTCCAGGAGGGCGGCCGGCTGCGCGCCTTCCTGCTCGCCGACCTCGGCCGCTACCGCTCCGCCCTGCCCGGCAGCACCCCCGGCTACCTGGAGCGACTGGAGGAGGCCGTGACCGACGGCTACCTGCCCGGGCCCGAGGACCTCACCGCGCTGCGCGGGCTGACGCGCCAGCCCTGCGGCCACGGCGAACGGGCCCGCCGCTCCCGGCTGGCCGGACGCTGCCACGCGCTGGCCGAGGCCGCCGTGCGCGAACGGCTCGCGCTCACCGCCGGGCCCCCGCGCCACCTGGTGGCCGTACCGAACCCCGCCGCACCCCCGAGCAGTCTCACCACCCCTGTAGGAGGACGGACCACGATGAGCAGCACCGACTCCCGGGACTCCCGCCCGGAGCAGCCCGCCGCCACGCCGACCCCGCCCCGCCCGCACCGGATGCCCACCCCGGCCGAACTCTTCGGCCGCCGTCCCAAGCCCCCGGCCCGCGCGGCCGAACCGGCCGAACCGGCCGAGGAGACCCCGGACGAGATCGAACTGCGCACCGGCACCGGCTGAACCGCCCGACCCCCGGAGGGGAGGCCGTCGACCCGACGGCCTCCCCTCCGTCCATCCCGACGCGGAGCACGGTGTACGGCTGGCTACCCTTGTGGGGTGAGCGATCAGAGCGTGATTCCCGCGACCGACGACCTTCCCGAGCAGATGCGCGTCCGGCGCGAGAAGCTGGACCGGCTCCGGGCGGCCGGCGTCGACCCGTACCCGGTCGGCTTCCCCCGCACCAGCACCATCGCGGACCTGCGTGCCAAGCACCCGGACCTGGAGGCCGACACCGCCACCGGTGAGCGCGCCGGCATCACCGGCCGGGTGATCCTCTCCCGCACCGGCGGCAAGCTCTGCTTCGCCACCCTGCGTGACGGCACCGGCGACCTCCAGGTGATGCTCTCCCTGGACAAGCTCGGCGCCGAGCGGCTGGCGGCCTGGAAGTCGGACATCGACCTGGGCGACCAGGTCGGCGTCGAGGGCGAGGTGATCACCTCCAAGCGCGGCGAGCTGTCGGTGATGGTGGACCGCTGGGAGCTCACCGCCAAGTGCCTGCGTCCGCTGCCGGACAAGCACAAGGGCCTGACCGACCCGGAGGCCCGGGTCCGCCAGCGCTACGTCGACCTGATCGTGAACCCCGAGGCCCGCGAGATCCTGCACCTGCGCAGCAAGGTCGTCCGCTCGATCCGCCGCACCTACGAGGACCGCGGCTACATCGAGGTCGAGACCCCGATGCTGCAGCCGGTGCACGGCGGCGCCAACGCCCGGCCGTTCAAGACGCACATCAACGCGTACGACATCGACCTCTACATGCGCATCGCGCCCGAGCTGTACCTCAAGCGGCTGGTGGTCGGCGGCGCCGAGAAGGTCTTCGAGATCAACCGCAACTTCCGCAACGAGGGCGCGGACTCCACCCACAACCCGGAGTTCACCTCGCTGGAGTCGTACGAGGCCTACGGCGACTACGACACCCAGGCCGAGCTGATCCGCGAGACGATCGTCAACGCCGCGCGGGACGCCCTGGGCACCACCGTGATCAAGGGCCTGGACCCGCACGGCGTGGAGCACGAGATCGACCTGGCCGAGCCGTGGGAGGAGGTCAGCGTCTACCCGGGCATCTCCGCCCACCTGGGCGTCGAGGTCACCCCGGAGACCGGCGTCGAGGAGCTGCGCGCGTTGGCCACCGAGCACGGCATCCCGTTCGAGAAGAACTGGGGCCACGGTCAGATCGTGCTGGAGATGGTCGAGCGCCTGCTGGAGGAGAACGCCGTCCGGCCGACCTTCATCAAGGACTACCCGACCGAGGTCTCCCCGCTGACCCGCCAGCACCGCTCGGTCGCCGGCGTGGCCGAGAAGTGGGACCTGGTGATCTTCGGCACCGAGATCGGCACCGCCTACTCCGAGCTGGTCGACCCGGTCGAGCAGCGCGCCCGCCTCACCGCCCAGTCCCTGCTGGCCGCGGGCGGCGACGTCGAGGCGATGCAGGTGGACGAGGACTTCCTGCGCGCCCTGGAGTACGCGATGCCCCCGACCGGTGGCCTCGGTCTCGGCGTGGACCGCCTGATCATGCTGCTGACCGGCAAGAACATCCGGGAGACCGTGCTCTTCCCGCTGGTGAAGCCGGAGCCGAAGGCTTCCGCCGCGACGGCGGAGAAGACCGAGGAGGAGTGACCTGATGGACTACGTCAGCGCGATCGTGCCGCCGCTGGTCATGGCGATCGGCTTCGGGTTCCTGGTGCGGGCGATCATCCGCAGCCAGGGCGGGGCCCAGAAGGCCAAGGAAGACGTCGACTGATCGACTGACGCCGTCCGCCCTCCCGAGCGACCCGCGCGCCGCCATTCCCGATTCCCGGGGGTGGCGGCGCGCCGGTTTGGCGCACTTCACAAGCTTTGCCCCATTCACTCCCTATCCTGGCCGCACTATGGTCCGGCAACTCGGCGAACTTGAGAACGCCATCATGACCCGGGTGTGGCAGTGGAACCGACCGGTGACGGTTCGCGAGGTTCTCCTGGATCTGCAGTCGGAACGCGAAATCGCGTACACCACGGTGATGACCGTCCTGGACAAGCTGCACAGAAAGGGCTGGTTGCGCCGCGAGCGGGCCGGCCGGGCCTATCGATATGAACCGGTCTCCTCGCGCGAGGCGTACACGGCGGCTCTGATGAACGACGCCTGGGCCACCAGTGACAATCCGGCCGCGGCCCTGGTGCACTTCTTCGGCCTGATGTCCCCCGAGCAACGCGAGGCACTGCGGGACGCGTTGCGGGTGGCGGCACTGTTCCCGTCCGATCCGCCCGGCGAGGATTCCGCCGAGGACAGCCCGGATACCGGCGGAGCGGATACCGGGGAGACCGAGCCCGGCGCGACGCGATAACGTCCCGCCATGGAGGTCACCATCCGCCGCGCGCGGACCACGGACGTACGGGCCGTACGCGGGCTCATCGACGCCTACTCGCGCGACGGCATTCTGCTCGACAAGCCCACAGTCACACTGTTCGAATCCGTCCAGGAGTTCTGGGTCGCGGAACGCGACGACGACGGCGCGGTGGTGGCCTGCGGCGCCCTGCACGTGATGTGGGAGGACCTCGCCGAGGTCCGCACGCTCGCGGTCGATCCGTCCTGCCGGGGCTTCGGGATCGGGCACCTCCTGCTGGAGAAGCTGGTGCAGACGGCGCGCTGGCTGGGCGTCCGTCGGATTTTCTGCTTGACGTTCGAGGTCCCGTTCTTCGCGAAACACGGTTTCGTCGAGATCGGCGAGGTTCAGGAAACCGATGATGGTACGACAGACCCGGCGGCGATCGCCACGGATGTCTATGAAGAACTCCTCCGCTCGTACGATGAAGGTGTCGCCGAGTTCCTTGACCTGGAGCGCGTGAAGCCCAACACACTGGGCAACTCGCGCATGCTGCTGCACCTCTGAGCGGCTCCGGAGCGGTCAAGGGTTTGTGTTTTCCGGAGAAAGGCGCTTTCCTTTCCTTAGGCAATGGGTCGTTTAGCGGAAAGGGAAGCCCGTGGCACAGAGGGTGCAGGTCATTCTTGAAGACGATCTCGATGGCGGTTCGGCGGACGAGACGGTGACGTTCGCGCTCGACGGCGTTGCCTACGAGATCGACCTGAAGAGCGCCAACGCGGACAAGCTGCGCGGTCTGCTGGCGCCGTACGTGGAGAAGGGTCGCAAGCAGAGCGGCCGGCTGGCCGGCACCCGCCGTCCCGGCCGCGGTACCGCGGCGCGCCCGTCCGGCAGCGCTCCCGACACCGCGAAGATCCGCGCGTGGGCCAAGGAGCAGGGCATGGACGTCAACGACCGCGGCCGGGTGCCGAGCACCGTCCGCGAGGCCTACGACAAGGCCAACGCGTCCTGACCCCGGCGCCACCGGCCCGCCGGAGCGGGTGCGGGGCCCCGGCGGCCGCGTACGGCACCGACGACACACGCGCGGGGCGCGGAGGGAACACCTCCGCGCCCCGCGGCGCGCACCCGCGGGACCGCGGCGCCACCGGCCCCGGGGCCCGCGCCGCAACGACCGGCCGGGGGCGCGGGCTCGGGCGGCGGAACAAACACGAGCTGTGCAACGCTGTAGGAGCGAAGCGGTAACGCGGCCGACCCCGGGACGGCGTACGACCGACCCGACCGCCGTCGAACCACCGTCACCGCGGCCCGACTTCTCGCCAGGCGAACACCGCCACCGCGGAAACTGCGCGAGAAGCGCCCCGATACCGGGTATGAATGCAGGTGGACGGGTTCTTCGACCCGTCCAGGGGCAGCAGGTACGACCGGCCGAAGAGGGTCCGGCTCCGCCCCGGCGGCTCTTGTTCGCCGATGGCGTAGCGGTTTCCGGTGCATCCGGCCCACCTGTGGGAACACCGATTCCCAGCATCAGGTTGGGATTGGTGTCGGCTGGTCGCGCAGCATCTCGCTCCTCTACCGGGGAGTGAATCCGTGGGCCGCGCCGCTGAGCGGGACTAGCATGCGGAAGGACAGGGCGGGGACGGACCCCGAACTGCCCGACCGCTCTGAGGAGCGATAAACGATGTTCGAGAGGTTCACCGACCGCGCGCGGCGGGTTGTCGTCCTGGCTCAGGAAGAAGCCCGGATGCTCAACCACAACTACATCGGCACCGAGCACATCCTCCTGGGTCTGATCCACGAGGGCGAGGGCGTCGCCGCCAAGGCCCTGGAGAGCCTCGGGATTTCTCTTGAGGCCGTACGCCAGCAGGTCGAGGAGATCATCGGTCAGGGCCAGCAGGCCCCGTCCGGTCACATTCCCTTCACCCCCCGGGCGAAGAAGGTCCTGGAGCTGTCGCTCCGGGAGGCGCTGCAGCTCGGCCACAACTACATCGGCACCGAGCACATCCTGCTCGGCCTGATCCGCGAGGGCGAGGGCGTCGCCGCCCAGGTCCTGGTCAAGCTGGGTGCCGATCTCAACCGGGTGCGCCAGCAGGTCATCCAGCTGCTCTCCGGCTACCAGGCCAGCGGCGGCAAGGAGTCGGCCACGGCCGGCGGGCCCGCCGAGGGCACCCCGTCGACCTCGCTGGTCCTGGACCAGTTCGGGCGCAACCTGACCCAGGCCGCCCGCGAGGCCAAGCTCGACCCGGTCATCGGGCGCGAGAAGGAGATCGAGCGGGTCATGCAGGTGCTGTCCCGCCGCACCAAGAACAACCCGGTGCTGATCGGTGAGCCCGGCGTCGGCAAGACCGCCGTGGTCGAGGGCCTGGCGCAGGCGATCGTCAAGGGCGAGGTCCCGGAGACGCTCAAGGACAAGCAGCTCTACACGCTGGACCTGGGCGCCCTGGTGGCCGGCTCGCGCTACCGCGGTGACTTCGAGGAGCGCCTGAAGAAGGTGCTCAAGGAGATCCGCACCCGCGGCGACATCATCCTGTTCATCGACGAGCTGCACACCCTGGTCGGCGCGGGCGCCGCCGAGGGTGCCATCGACGCCGCCAGCATCCTCAAGCCGATGCTGGCCCGCGGCGAGCTGCAGACCATCGGTGCCACCACCCTGGACGAGTACCGCAAGCACCTGGAGAAGGACGCCGCGCTGGAGCGCCGCTTCCAGCCGATCCAGGTCGCCGAGCCCTCGCTGCCGCACACCATCGAGATCCTCAAGGGTCTGCGCGACCGCTACGAGGCCCACCACCGGGTCTCCATCACGGACGCCGCCCTGGTCGCCGCCGCCACCCTGGCCGACCGGTACATCTCGGACCGCTTCCTGCCGGACAAGGCGATCGACCTGATCGACGAGGCCGGCTCCCGGATGCGCATCCGCCGGATGACCGCGCCGCCGGACCTGCGCGAGTTCGACGAGAAGATCGCCGACGTGCGCCGCGAGAAGGAGAGCGCGATCGACGCGCAGGACTTCGAGAAGGCCGCGTCCCTGCGCGACGACGAGAAGCAGCTCCTCCAGGCCAAGGCCAAGCGTGAGAAGGAGTGGAAGGCCGGCGACATGGACGTCGTCGCGGAGGTCAACGAGGAGCTCATCGCCGAGGTCCTGGCCACCGCCACCGGCATCCCGGTCTTCAAGCTGACCGAGGAGGAGACCTCCCGGCTGCTGCGCATGGAGGACGAGCTGCACAAGCGCGTCATCGGCCAGAAGGACGCCATCAAGGCGCTCTCCCAGGCCATCCGGCGCACCCGTGCGGGCCTCAAGGACCCGAAGCGCCCCGGTGGTTCGTTCATCTTCGCCGGCCCGTCCGGCGTCGGTAAGACCGAACTGTCCAAGACGCTCGCCGAGTTCCTCTTCGGCGACGAGGACGCGCTGATCGCGCTCGACATGTCCGAGTTCTCCGAGAAGCACACCGTCTCCCGGCTGTTCGGCTCCCCGCCCGGGTACGTGGGCTACGAGGAGGGCGGCCAGCTGACGGAGAAGGTCCGCCGCAAGCCGTTCTCGGTCGTCCTCTTCGACGAGGTCGAGAAGGCCCACCCGGACATCTTCAACTCGCTGCTGCAGATCCTGGAGGACGGCCGACTGACCGACTCCCAGGGCCGCGTGGTCGACTTCAAGAACACCGTCATCATCATGACGACCAACCTCGGCACCCGGGACATCTCCAAGGGCTTCAACCTGGGCTTCGCGGCCACGGGTGACACCCAGACCGGGTACGAGCGGATGAAGGCGAAGGTCGGCGAGGAGCTCAAGCAGCACTTCCGCCCCGAGTTCCTGAACCGTGTCGACGACATCGTGGTGTTCCACCAGCTGTCCGAGGACGACATCATCCAGATCGTCGACCTGATGATCGCCAAGGTGGACGAGCGGCTCAAGGACAAGGACATGGGCCTGGAGCTCAGCGTCGAGGCCAAGAAGCTGCTGGCCAAGCGCGGCTACGACCCGATCCTGGGTGCCCGTCCGCTGCGCCGCACGATCCAGCGCGAGATCGAGGACCACCTCTCCGAGAAGATCCTCTTCGGCGAGCTGCGGGCCGGCCACATCGTGGTCGTCGACGTGGAGGGCGAGGGCAAGGACGCCAAGTTCACCTTCCGCGGCGAGGAGAAGTCGGCCGTCGCGGACACCCCGGCCGCCGTCGCTTCGTCCGGTCCCGATCTGACGAAGTAAGGGCAACATTTAACAGACAACTTCACAGCCACCGAGCCCCCGGCGTTCGCGCCGGGGGCTCGGTGCGTTCCGCCTCCCCTTGCAGGGCCCGGACCTGGGGCTTTCCGACCGACCGTCAACTGACGGAAAATCGGCGAGCATAGCGCCGTGCCCATGTCAGGGTCAAGGTCTATCTTTTCCAGCCTCGCTTCGGTCAAATGACGTCCACCTGTCTTTCATATTGGTTTACCGGGCCTTGGCCAAGAGTCGGCTCGGTCGGGGAGGGCGTCACAACGTTGAAGACCACCAGGAGAGCCGCAGCGGTCACCACCGCGGCGGCGGTCATAGTCACGCTCGGCGCGGGTCTGTTCCCGAGCAGCGCCGTCGCGGCCGGCTCGGCACCGGTTCCGAAGGACCCGGCGGACGCGGTCCAGGCCGTCAACACCGAGCACAACATCCCGGGCCCGATGACCGCCAAGGTCGACGCCGAGAAGAAGGCTGCCACCGAGCAGCTGCTCAACGGCACCGCCCAGGTCGAGCAGCACAACGGCAGCACCAGCGTGAAGCTCGGCAAGGACAAGTACGTCGAGCTCGCCCGTGAGCGCACGGACAAGATCTTCACGATCCTGGTCGACTTCGGCGACCAGGTCGACAACACCACCAAGACCGCCGACGGCAAGGTCAAGTACGGCGGCGAGGCCGGCCCCAAGCACAACGAGATCGAGGCGCCGGACCGCGCCACGAACAACTCGACCGCCTGGCAGGCCGACTACAACCAGCAGCACTACCAGGACCTGTACTTCTCCAAGGACAAGCCCTCGCTGAAGACCTTCTACGAGAAGCAGTCCTCGGGCCGCTACTCGGTCGACGGCGTGGTCTCGGACTGGGTCCGGGTGCCGTGGAACGAGGCCCGGTACGGCTCCGACTACTGCGGCTCCAACGTCTGCGCCAGCGCGCAGGACCTGATCCGCGACGCCGTCGACATCTGGTACAAGGACCAGCTGGCGAAGGGTCAGACCGAGGCGCAGATCAAGGCGACGCTGGCCCAGTACGACCAGTGGGACCGTTACGGCTCGCACCACGACGGGAACTTCAACCAGCCCGACGGGTACATCGACCACTTCCAGATCGTGCACGCCGGTGAGGACAAGTCGGCCGGTGGCGGCAAGCAGGGCAGCAAGGCCCTGTGGGCCCACCGCTCCTACGTCTACGGCAACCTGACGGGCCAGGCCGGCCCCGAGGGCAACAAGCTCGGCGGCGTCCAGGTCGGCAACACCGGCCTCTGGATCGGCGACTACACGATGCAGCCGGAGAACGGCGGCCTCGGCGTCTTCGCCCACGAGTACGGCCACGACCTCGGTCTGCCGGACCTCTACGACACCGCCGGCAAGGGCATCGACAACTCCGTCGGCTTCTGGTCGCTGATGTCCTCCGGCTCCTGGCTCGGCGAGGGCAAGGACAGCATCGGCGACATGCCGAACGACCTCGACGCCTGGAGCAAGTACCAGCTCGGCTGGCTGAAGGTCGACCACGCCAAGGCGGGCACCGAGTCGACGCACCACATCGGCCCGGTGGAGTACAACTCCAACCTGCCGCAGGCGCTCCTCGTCGACCTGCCGAAGAAGAGCATCACCACCGACATCAACAAGCCCTTCGCGGGCAACAGCGAGTGGTGGAGTGGCAGCGCCGACAACCTGAACGTCACGCTGACCCGGGACATCGACCTGACCGGCAAGACCAAGGCCGGCATCAACGCCAAGGCCTGGTACGAGCTGGAGCAGGACTTCGACTACGTCTTCGGCGAGGTCTCCACCGACGGTGGCAAGACCTGGACCGTCGTCGACGGCACCTGGAACGGCGCCGCCCTGCCCAAGGAGAACGGCCGCCCGGCCCTCAGCGGCCTCACCGCCGCCTGGGGTGACCTGTCCTTCAACCTGGACGCCTACGCCGGCAAGAAGATCCAGTTCCGCTACCACAACACCACCGACGGCGGCCTGCACTACCGCGGCTTCGCGGTGGACAACATCGCGGTGACCGCCGACGGCGCCACCGTGTTCAGCGACGACGCGGAGAACGGCGACAACGGCTGGACCGCCGCCGGCTTCACCCGCTTCGGCGGCTCGTACACCAAGGACTACGCGCAGTACTACATCGCGGAGAACAAGCAGTACGTGTCGTTCGACCAGACGCTGAAGACCGGCCCGTACAACTTCGGTTCGGCCGCCAAGCCCAACTGGGTCGAGCACTACGCGTACCAGCCCGGACTGCTGATCTGGTACTGGGACGAGTCGCAGACCGACAACAACGTCAGCGCCCACCCGGGCCACGGCCTCGTCCTGCCGGTCGACTCGCACCCGACGCCGATGAAGTGGTCGGACGGCACCCTGATGCGTCCGCGCATGCAGGGCTTCGACTCCACCTTCGGCTCGCGCCGCGTCCCGGCGCTGACCCTGCACAAGGCGGACGTCGAGACGGTCATCCCGAAGTCCAAGGGCGTCGACGAGTTCTCCGACCTGAAGTCCTGGTGGTCGAAGGACGACCCGTACGCCGGTGTCGACGTGCCGAAGACCGGCACCAGCATCGAGGTCGAGAACGAGTCCGCGAACTACCTGGAGACCTGGATCCGGGTCCGCCCGGTCGACAACTGATCGTCCCCGACGGTCAGGCCGTGACCGCACGGCACTGAAGTCTCTCCGTCCGGCCCGCCCCCGCCATCGCGCGGGGGCGGGCCGGACGCTTTTCCGCGCGCCCGCCGGCCGTCGGAACCCCGCGGCCGGGTGGCACTGGTCACAGCGGTTCGGCGTCGTACGACCGCGCCTAGTAGTCGGGCCGGGCGAGCCCGCGGGGCGGATCGGACCGGTCGCGGGCGATCCGAGCCCGTGATCACCGCTCCGCCGGCCGGACCGTCCGACTCCCGTCCCGACTACCTGCCGTAGTACGTCGACGCATTTGGGACCGTGCCCGGTGACCGCTAGACCTGTGTGGTCCCCGCTCCGCGAAGCGCCCGACCGGGCGCTCCGTGCCGCCCCCGTACGACCGTGAGGTACGCCAGGCGATGTCCACCGTCCCGCCCGTGGGGCCGGCCCTGCGCCGGCTCGCCGTCCGTGCGACGGCCCAGGCGGCCGCCTGGCAGCCCCGGATCGGCCACACCGTCCGCAGCCGTGCCATGCCGCCGCTGCGCCTGCTCATGACGCCCCGGCACGCCACCCTGCCGGGCAGCCGGCAGCGGGCCGAGCGCGACCACGCGGTGGTCTCCGCCGGGGCGGCGGCCGCGCTGCTGCTGGCGGGCGTCGCGCTGGCGGCCGCTCCGGGCAGCGCCTCGGCGCAGACGGTACGGCCGACCACCCCCGGCAGTTCGGCCTTCACGGCCCCGCGGGCCCATGCGCCCGACCCGGGCCTGGTGCAGGTGGCCGGCCCCAGTCCGTACGAACTGCCGAAGGGCGCCCCCTCGGCGCAGGCCTTCGTGACCGTGGCGCCCAACCTGCTGCCGCTCGGACCGGAGGCCGCGGAGCCCGCGCCCGCCGCGGCGCCCGCCCAGGAGCCGGAGGCCCCACCGGCCCCCGCACCCGCCCCCGACTGGTCGGCACCGGTGCCGGACGCACCGACCAGCAACCCGTACGGGGTGGCGAACTCCGGGTACGCGGCCGGGTACCACACCGGGGTGGACTTCGCGGTCTTCCCGGGCACGCCGGTGCTGGCGGTCGGCGAAGCGACCGTGGTGTCGGCCGGCTGGGACGGCGCGTACGGCAAGGAGGTCGTGCTGCGGCTCGCCGACGGGCACTTCGCGCAGTACGCCCACCTCTCCGTGCTGTCGGTCCCGGCGGGCGCCCGGGTCTCGGCCGGCGAGCGGGTCGGGCTGTCCGGGAGCACCGGCAACTCGACCGGGCCGCACCTGCACTTCGAGATCCGCACCAGCAACCGCTACGGCGCGGTGGTCGACCCGATCGCCTACCTCTCCGGACGCGGCGTCAGGGCGTTCTGAGCGCTCGGCTCAGGGGCGCACCGCGACCGGACGGCCGACCAGGGCGCCGATCTCCAGCGCGACCTCCTGGGCCGCCGCGATCGCCCCCTCCAGGTCCGCCGTCCGCGGCTTCTCGCCCCAGACGTTCTCGTACTCGCTGCGGGTCTCGCCCTCCTTGAGCAGGAACATCGCCGAGTGGATGGTGAACAGGGACATCGCGGCGCGCAGCCGGTCCTGGAAGTCCGCGTCCGGGCCGTGCACCAGCTGCATCATGGTGATCATGCGTTCCCGGAAGGCCAGTCCGGCGGGGGACTCCCGCAGCGCGGGCTGGTTCTCGTGGAAGAAGCGCAGCAGTGGGGCCCGCTCGGTCATCCCGTCGGCGAAGCGGCGGATCAGCTCGTCGCGCATCGCCGGGCTCCAGTCCTGCTCGCGGCCCCACGCGATGGTCTCGTCGATCGGCGCGGCCATCCGCTCGACGATGCCCAGGACGATGTCGTCCTTGGTCTTGAAGTGGTAGTAGAGCGCGGCCTTGGTGACGCCCAGGCGGTCGGCGATCTCGCGCAGTGAGGTCTGCTCGTAGCCCTGCTCCGAGAAGAGCTCCAACGACACCTCGATGATGCGAGCCCGGGTGTCGCTGCGGGGGCTGTGCGGAGTGCCCATGGCCTGCCTCATGACTGCGTCGGTGACTGCTGCGGATCCCAGGGTGGGCGTCCGCCCCGGGCCCATTCTCCCTGCCCAGGCGGCCGGTCTTAAAACTGGCTTGACGACCGGCTAGGAAACAACTTACCGTGCCGACGATCGGTAAACTAGCCGGGCGACAAGTAAGTGAGCCGCCACACGGCGCGACGCTCGTCCGAACCACCCCTCCGGGAGACCCCACCCCATGTCACAGTCCAAGACCGCCGGCCCGGTACCGGAGGACAAGACGGCCGAGGAGGAACAGCCGCGGTCACCCCGCGAGATCCGCCTCGTGATGGTCGGCTTGGTCGTCACGATGCTGCTGGCCATGCTCGACAACCTGATCGTCGGCACCGCGATGCCGACGATCGTCGGTGACCTCGGCGGCGCCGATCACCTTTCCTGGGTGGTCACCGCCTACACCCTGGCCACCGCCGCCTCCACCCCGATCTGGGGCAAGCTCGGCGACCTGTACGGCCGCAAGGGCACCTTCCTGACCTCGATCGTGATCTTCCTGGTGGGCTCGGCGCTGTCCGGCCTGTCGCAGAACATGAACGAGCTGATCGGCTTCCGCGCCGTCCAGGGCCTGGGCGCCGGCGGTCTGATGGTCGGCGTCATGTCGATCATGGGCGCGCTCGTCCCGCCGCGTGACCGCGGCAAGTACCAGGGCATGTTCGCCGCCGTGATGGCCCTCGCCACCATCGGCGGCCCGCTGGTCGGCGGCTTCATCACCGACCACCTGAGCTGGCACTGGACCTTCTACATCAACCTGCCGCTCGGCGTGATCGCGCTCGCCGTGGTCATCGTCACCCTGAAGCTGCCGAAGGTCCGCAACACCGCCCGGATCGACTACCCGGGCGCCGTGCTGCTCACCGTCGGCATCACCTCGCTCGTGCTGATCACCACCTGGGGCGGCCAGCAGTACGCCTGGGGCTCCAAGGAGATCCTGGGCCTGGCCGCGCTCGCCGTCGCCTCGCTGATCGGCTTCTGCTACGTCGAGCAGCGGGCCCAGGAGCCGATGCTGCCGCTGAGCCTGTTCCGGAACCTGAACTTCACCCTGGTCTCGATCATCGGCTTCGTCGTCGGCTTCGTGATGTTCGGCTCGACCGTCTTCCTGCCGCTCTACCAGCAGATAGTCCAGGGCGCCTCGGCGACCAACTCCGGCCTGCTGCTGATGCCGATGATGTTCGGCATGCTGGTCGTCTCGCTGGTGGTCGGCCAGGCCGTCACCAAGACCGGCAAGTACCGGATCTTCCCGATCATCGGCACCATCGTGATGACCGGCGGCCTGATCCTGCTCTCCACCATGGGCACGGAGACCAGCAGCTTCACCTCGGCCTGCTGGATGATCGTGCTCGGTGCCGGCATGGGCTTCCTGATGCAGATCACCATGCTGGTCGCGCAGAACAGCGTCGAGCTCAAGGACATGGGCGTGGCCAGCTCCACCGCCACCCTCTTCCGCACCATCGGCGGTTCCTTCGGTGTCGCGCTGTTCGGCGCCCTGTTCAACAACCGGGTGAAGGACACCATGAGCGAGCGGCTGGCCGGGAAGCCGCTGCCCCAGGGCGGCGCCAAGGACCCGGGCCAGACCAGCCCCGCCGAGCTGCGCAAGATGCCCGACTACATCCAGGACGCCTACCACCACGCGGTGTCCAACGGCATGCACACCGTCTTCCTGTGGGGCGCCGGGGTGGCCGTGATCGCGATCGCCGCCGCGGTGTTCCTGCGCGAGGTGCCGCTGCGCGGCACCGGCAAGGGCGAGAAGCCGGCCGAGGCCTCGCTGGAGGCGGCGGCCGTCTGACGGTCCGCTCGTGCGTACGGCGCCCCCGGGAGGCTTCGAGCCTTCCGGGGGCGCCGTCGTGCCGTCGCCGTCCCGCCTACTGGGGGAGCCGGTAGACGCCCTGTTCGACCGGCTCGACCAGGCCGTCGGCGACCAGCCCGTCCAGGGCCCGGGCGCGCTGCACCGCGTCCGGCCAGACGGCGTCCAGCCGGGCCTGCGGCACCGTGCCGTGCGCCTCGCGCAGCACCGCGAGCAGCTTGCCGCGCACCTGGCGGTCCGTGCCCTCGTAGGTCTGGCCGCGCCGGGCCGGGCCGTCGTACGGCGGGCGGCCGGCTCGCTGCCAGGCGCAGACGGTGAACAGCGGGCAGTCCCCGCACTCCGGCCCGCGGGCGGTGCAGACCAGCGCCCCCAGCTCCATCACGCCGACCGCCCAGGTGGCGGCCGTCCCGGCGTCCTCGGGCAGCAGCGCGGCCGCGGTGCGGCGCTCGGCGGCGGTGGTGGCGGTGGCCGGGTACTCGACGCCGGTCACCGCACGGGCGAAGACCCGGCGGACGTTGGTGTCCAGCACCACGTGCCGCTGGCGGAAGGCGAAGGAGGCCACCGCGGCGGCGGTGTACTCCCCCACCCCGGGCAGCGAGAGCAGCGTGGCGTGGTCGTCCGGAACCTCTCCGCCGTGCTCCTCGGTGATCGCCACGGCGGCCGCGTGCAGCCGCAGCGCGCGGCGCGGGTAGCCCAGCCGGCCCCACATCCGGACCGCCTCGCCGGGCGCCTCGGCGGCGAGGTCGGCGGGGGCGGGCCAGCGGGTGAGCCAGGCCTGCCAGGCGGGCAGCACCCGCTTCACCGGGGTCTGCTGGAGCATGAACTCGCTCACCATGACCGCCCAGGGCGTCGCGTCCGGGGTCCGCCAGGGCAGGTCGCGCTTGCTGGACTCGTACCAGTCGATGACGGTCGAGTGCAGCAGCGGAAGGGGCATCGGCGGCGAGGGGGCTTCGGTGGCGGTGATGGCAGTCATGGCCCTTCGATCCTCCCATGGCGGTGGGCGCGACCGAAGTGGCGGATTGTATTCCGCTTGATCCGAAATGACCCGGAAGTCCGGATTCGGCCTCTCCCTCGAACGGATCAAATGGCGGATCATGTGAAAGAAGGGGCGACTGTGCGGTGTTGGTGAGTCAATCGACACACACAGTCTCGTAGAGTTTGGTCGTGCCCTCTCTGCGTCAACCCGTGGGACCGCTGCCGGCCTCGATCTACTGGCGTCGGCGCGTCGTCGTGCTCGTCGCCGTCGCGGCGGTCGTCGCCCTGATCGCCTGGCTGATGACCGATCAGGGCGGCGGTGACGGCGGCTCACCGAGCAAGGCCGCCCAGGCCGCACCGACCCAGTCCGAGAGCCAGACACCCGCTCAGACGATCGCGCCCGGCGCTTCGCCGAGCGGCCCTGCGGCGCACCCCGCCACCGGCGGCACCGGCGGCGGGCCGGTGGCCAGCGGCGGTGGCAGCGAGGTCGGCCTCAGCGGGGGCGGCACGGGTGGTGCCGGCGGCACCGGTGGCAACCCGGCTCCGGCCGGCGGGTCCGGCGGCGGTTCGGCCGGCGGGTCCGGCGGCTCGGGCGGCGGCGCCCCGGCGGTGAACACCCCCGAGGTGATGGCGCTTCCGGTCTGCTCCTCCTCCCAGGTGGCCCTGGAGCTGGCGGGCACCCAGAACTCGTACCAGCCCAAGGACAAGCCGAAGCTGGCCCTGACGGTCAAGAACTCCTCCGGTGCCAACTGCCGGGTGGACCTGGGCCGCACCGCCTCCGTGATCACGGTCAGCAGCGGCAGCAACAACGACCGGGTGTGGTCCTCCGGCGACTGCCCGCCCGACAAGGGCAGCATCTGGGTGCAGATCCCGGCGAACAGCAGCCAGACCGAGACCTTCACCTGGGACCGCAGCCGCAGCAAGCCGCAGTGCGCGACCGCCGACCAGGCGGCGCCGGCGAGCGGTACGTACGTGGTGCTCGCGGAACTCACCGGGCTCTCCGGGGACAAGGTCTCGGCGCGGACCTCGATCCGACTGGACAACTGAGCCCCCGTCACTCCCTTACGGAGCCCCCGACCGCAGCGCGGCCGGGGGCTCCGGCTTCGTGGGGGCCCGGTTCAGCGGGGCCCCGGCTTCGTGGGGGTCCCGGAGACGCGGGACGGCCCCCGGGGAACCGTTTCTCCGGGGGCCGTGCGCGGTCTGCCGCACGTCGGGTCAGACGTAGCGTTCCAGGATGGACGATTCGGCAAGGCGGGACAGGCCCTCGCGGACCGAGCGGGCGCGGGTCTCGCCGACGCCCTCGACCGTCTGCAGGTCGTCGATGCTGGCGGCGAGCAGCTTCTGCAGGCCGCCGAAGTGCTCGACCAGTCGCTCTATCACCGTATTGGGCAGGCGCGGGATCTTCGCCAGCAGGCGGTAGCCGCGCGGGGAGACGGCGGCGTCCAGGGACTCCGGCGAGCCGGAGTAGCCGAGCGCCTTGGCGACCGTCTGGAGGTCCAGCAGCTCGGCGTGGGTGAGCGCTTCCAGGTCGCCCAGCACCTCGGTGACCGTCCGGCCCTTCTTGGCGGCGCGCTCCGGGAAGTAGTCCCGGGCGACCAGTTCGCGCTCGGGCTCCACGCCCGCGATCAGCTCGTCCAGCTGGAGCGAGAGCAGGCGGCCGTCGATGCCGAGCTCCAGCACGTAGCCGGCGATCTCGGTGGCGATCAGCCGGACCATCTCCAGGCGCTGGGCCACGGCGGTGACGTCCCGGACCGTCACCAGGTCCTCGATCTCCAGGGCGGAGAGCGTGCCGGCCACCTCGTCCAGGCGCAGCTTGTAGCGCTCCAGGGTGGCCAGCGCCTGGTTGGCGCGGGAGAGGACCGTGGTGGAGTCCTCCAGCACCCGGCGGGTGCCGTTGACGTACATGGCGATCAGCCGCATCGAGTGCGAGACCGCGACCACCGGGTAGCCGGTCTGCCGGTTGACCCGCTCGGCGGTGCGGTGCCGGGTGCCGGTCTCGTCGGTGGGGATGGTGGAGTCCGGCATCAGGTGGACGCCGGCCCGGACGATCTTGGTGATGTCCTTGTCCAGCACCACCGCGCCGTCGAGCTTGCACAGCTCGCGCAGCCGGGTCGCGCTGAACTCGACGTCCAGCACGAAGCCGCCGGTGCACAGGGACTCGACGGTCCTGTCGAAGCCCAGCACGATCAGGCCGCCGGTGTTGGCCCGCAGGACCCGTTCCAGGCCGTCACGAAGCGCGGTACCGGGCGCGATGGCGGTGAGGGAGGCCCGCAGCAGGGCCTCCTCACGGGAGGCCTTGTCCGCCCCCCGGTCGCTGGCTGCCACGTGACTCCTCCGGTCGACCCCGTGCCGCGCGCCTCGCGCCGTGCGCCGGTCCGCGGTCTGTTGCTCTGTCGCTCAGTACCGCTCCGGTACTGCCTTCTGGCCAATGAGACTGGGGAAAGTCTAACTGCGTGCGGCTTCGGCAGGGCTGGGGTCAGCGCAGTTCGTCGGAGTCGAGCGGCTCCCAGCCGTCCATCAGCTCCTCCGGGTACGCGGGGACCTTCGCGGCGCGGGGCGCCGGCGGGGCCGACGGGGCCTCACCACGCGCCTCGCCGCGCGGCTTGGCGGCGGCCCGGCGACGGCCGGGGATGGCCCGCAGCGCCTCGCCGATGTCCGCCACCTCGACCACCTTCATGCCCGGCGGCACCTTGCCCGGATCCGGCGGGACGAGGGCGTGGGTGAAGCCCAGCCGGTGCGCCTCGGCGAGCCGGCGCTGCACACCCGTCACCCGCCGCACCTCGCCCGCCAGGCCGACCTCGCCGATCGCCACCAGGTTGCTGGGCAGCGGGGTGTCGGTGGAGGAGCTGGCCACCGCGAGCGCGACCGCGAGGTCGGCGGAGGGCTCGGACAGCTTCACGCCGCCGACCGTCGCGGTGTAGATGTCCTGCTTGCCGAGCTTCACCCCGCCGTGCCGCTCGACCACGGCCAGGATCATCGCGATCCGGGGCGACTCCAGGCCCGAGGTGGTGCGGCGCGGGGAGGGGATCTGCGAATCCACCATCAGCGCCTGCACCTCGGCGACCAGCGGGCGCTTGCCCTCCAGGGTGACGGTGAGGCAGGTGCCCGGGACGGGCTTGTCACGCCTGGTCAGGAAGAGGCCGGACGGGTCGGCCAGGCCGACGATGCCCTCGTCGTGCAGCTCGAAGCAGCCCACCTCGTCGGTGGCGCCGTAGCGGTTCTTGACCCCGCGGATGAGCCGCAGCCGGGCGTGCCGGTCGCCCTCGAAGCTCAGCACCACGTCCACCAGGTGCTCCAGCAGGCGCGGGCCGGCGATCTGGCCGTCCTTGGTGACGTGACCGACCAGCAGGGTGGCCATGCCGCGCTCCTTGGAGGCCCGGATCAGCGCGCCCGCCACCTCGCGGACCTGGGCCGGGCCGCCGGGAGCGCCGTCCAGCTCGGCGGAGGCGATGGTCTGCACCGAGTCCAGGATCAGCAGGCCCGGGCCGACCGCCTCGATGTGCCCGAGCACCGCGCCGAGATCCTGCTCGGCGGCGAGGTAGAGGTGCTCGGAGAGGGCGTTGATCCGGTCGGCGCGCAGCCGGACCTGGCCGGCCGACTCCTCGCCGGTGACGTAGAGCGTGCGGTGCTGCCCGGTGGCCGCCTTGGCCGCGACGTCCAGCAGCAGGGTGGACTTGCCGACGCCGGGCTCGCCGGCCAGCAGCACCACCGCGCCGGGGACCAGGCCGCCGCCGAGCACCCGGTCCAGCTCCGGCACGCCCGTCGAGCGGGCCGTCGCGACCTGGCCGTCCACCTGGGCGATCGGGCGGGCGGGCGCGCTGACCGGGCCGGCGGCGGTGGTGCGGATCGGCACCGCGCCGTACTCCTCGACCGTGCCCCAGGCGTTGCACTCCGGGCAGCGGCCGACCCACTTGGGCAGCTGGTTGCCGCACTCGGTGCAGCGGTACGCCGGGCGCGGCTTGGCGGTGGTCTTGGAACGCGGAGGCATGCGGCCCACGGTAGTGCCTGGGTGTGACAGCCGCGGTCCCCGACCGGACGCGCCGGGCGTCCACACAGATGGGCGATGTTGTTACCCGAAAGAAGTACACGCGCGGTGAACGGCGGGGGCGGACGGCCGGTTGTCCCTACCGTCGGACGGGTGACAACGCGAACTGTTGGGCCCGTCGGGGCGCAGGACGCCGTGCTCGCGGCGTACGACCGGCAGGCGGACGGCCTGTTCACCTACTGCCTCTCGGTGCTGTGCGAGCACGACGCGGCCGCCGACGCGCTGCGCGAGGTCCGCGAACTGGCCCGGCGGCACGGAGCCCGGCTGGCCGAACCCGGGCTGGTGCGGGCCTGGTTGTTCTCGCTGGCCCGGTACTGCTGCCTGCGGCGGCTGGCGGACGGGACGGGTGGGGAGGCCCGGGTGGATCCCGGGGCGGAGCCGGGTGCCGGGCTCGGGACGGAGCTGACCGAGGCCGAGGCGGTCCGGCGGCGGCGCGAGCTGGCCTCGCTCGCCTGGCCGGAGGCGGCCGGGACGGACCCGGAGCAGCGCGAGGCGCTGGAGCTGTCCGTCCGGCACCGGCTGACCCCTCTGGAGGTGGCGGCCGTCCTGGGCCTGCCGTTCGAACGGACCCGCGGGCTGCTCTCCACCGCCGAGGCCGAGGTGGCCCGGACCAGGGCGGCGCTGCTGGTGCTCGGGGTGGGCAGCTGCCCCGAACTGGACCGGCTGGGCGGGGCCGGGGCGGAATCCTGGCGGGACTGGGTGCTCGGCCCGGCGCTGCGGCGGGAGCTGGTGCAGCACGTGGTGGACTGCCCGACCTGCCGGGGGACGGCGGAACGGGTGGCCGCCGGAGAGGCGGCCGAGGGAGCGGCGGGACTGTCGGGGCTGCCGCTGCTGACGGCGCCCTCCTCGGCGGGCGGGGTGGCGCCCTCGGCGGCCGGGGCGGCGGGGCGGCGCGGTTCGGCGGCGGTCGAGCCGGGACCGCGCTTCGACCCCGGCGGCTTCCCCCGGCACCGGGCGCCGGATGCGGGCCGGGGGCTGGCGGTCCGTCGGCGGGTGGTGACCACCGGGGTGCTCGCGGCCGTCCTGGCGGCGCCGGTGGTCGCGCTGTGGGCCGGGCACCGGGGCGGTGGTGGGTCGGGGTCGACGGCCTCGGTCTCGGCCGTGCGGGTGGACGAGGCCGGGCGGGACGCCGGGCGGGACGCCGGGCAGCGGCCGCCGTGGTCGGCGGCCGGGGCGGAGGCGGCCGGGGGCGCGGGGACGCCGGGGCTGGAGCTGGCAGATGCGGGCGGCGGGGGCGGCGCGGGTGGTGCAGAAACGTTGCCCCCCGGATTTCCACGGATCAGCTTCCAGGGACCACTGGTCCCGGTGCCGGGCCGCGGCGCGACCCCGCTCGGCAGCCCCACCCTGATCGCCGCCCCGGCCCCGCTGGTCGAACGGGCCTCCGCCCCGGGCGCGGCCGACCCGGCCCCGGCCGGGCTGCTCACCGTCGAGGCCGGGGAGTACGGCAGCCGGACGGTGCTCACCCTCACCGACTCCGGCACCACCGAGATCCGTTGGCACGCCGTGACGGACGCCGGCTGGCTCCGGCTCAGCCGCGACTCGGGGACGCTGGCACCCGGGCAGCGGATCACCGTGATCGTCACCGTGGACGAGGACCTCGCACCCACCACCCACTGGACCGCCCGGATCGCGCTGTCGCCCTCGCAGGCGGTGGTCACCCTGGAGGGCGGGCCGCAGAACCGCGGCGGGCCCTCGTCCTCCTCGGCGGAGCCCTCGTCGGTGCCCTCGTCGGCACCGAGCGGGGGGACGTCGGCGCCTGCCACGGCGAGCGCGACGGCCACGGCTCCGCCTTCGTCCACGCCGAGCCGGACGGTCACGCCGTCGCCGTCGGGCTCGGGCACGCCGTCGCCCTCCGGGGCGCCGACCGGTACGGCGGCGCCCTCGGCGACTCCGACCGACGGCGCGTCGCCGCACCCGACGGGCGCGGCGTCGGGCCGGTAGCAGGATCCGGGGTGGCCGGGCCGGGTGGCGGAAGCCGGCGTCAGGTGCGGCGGATCGGAGGGATCTGGTAGCTGCCGTCCAGCAACGAAGGCTTCGGCTGGTAGAGCCGGATGATCGGGCGGAACTCGCCGAGCGGGGTGGGCAGCCAGTTGGCGGCGGCCGTCGGGTCCTCGGGCGGTTCGTGCTGGAGGGTCAGGGTCAGCGAGCCGTCCGGGCCGTACACCAGGCCGCGGGTGCGGTCGCCGATGGAGTAGCGGTTGATCGGGTTCTCCACCAGGTAGTAATCCGGCACCGAGTACATCGTGACGGACCAGAAGGCCTCGGTCGGCGGGGGCTGTTCGAAGCGGAGGGTGTAGCTGTTGGCACCGGTCAGCGGGCGGCCGTCGGAGTCGTCGTAGGTGACCGCGTACGAGGCCTCGTAGGCGTGGTTGCCCCAGAGGCCGGCCCGGGCGGCGGCGGCGCGGCTGAGGTAGGCGGCACGGCGGTCGGGGATGCGCCACTCGGGGTCGTCCAGGGTCCCGGGGCCCAGGTGGTCGAGGTTGTAGTCGAAGAGGTGGAGCGCGGAGCGCCACTCGCCGAGCGGGTGCTCCTCGGGCGGGCGGGTGGCGTCCTCGACCCGTTCGCGTCCGGCGGCCAGGCCCTTGGCGAGCGCGAGGGTCCACTCCGCGGCGGCCGCGCGGTAGGGCGAGGTCCCGTCGTCCAGCAGGCCGAGCGGGGCGAAGCGGCGCTGGTACTCGATGTCGGGGGTGGCCGGCGGGAAGGCCTGCATCCACACCCGCAGGCGCTCGAAGAAGGCCAGCCGCTCGGGGACGTCCGGGTCGGGCTCGGGCAGTCCGGCGACCAGGCCCCCGGGTTCCAGCGGTTCCAGGAGGAGCCCGGCCTGCAGCGCCTTGACCCGCGGGAGGTCGCGCGAACCGTTGCAGGCGAAGCGGCCGACGATCGTGCCGAGGGTGGTGGGCAGCTCGATCACCCGGTCCGGGTGTGGGGCGGTGCCGTGCCAGTCGGGCGGGACGACCAGCCAGGTCTGCGCGTCGGTGCCGGTGGCGCGGCTGCCGAGGTAGGCGACGTTGTCCGTCCAGGCGCCGATGAACTGCAGCACGTAGTAGGCGCCCTCGGTGTCCGGGACGTGCAGCACCTGCGGGCCCTCGGACAGGTCGAGCTGGGCGATCGAGTAGATCGTGTCGTTGTTGACCGAGACGAACTGGTCGCCGGGGCCGGCCAGCCGGGTGGCGTGGCTGAAGTGGTTGAACGGCGCCGCCGGGAGGGTGCCCAGGCCGCCCTTGGCGAAGCGCTCGACCATGGTGAGGCCGGCGACGAGCGGGTAGCCGTAGACGTAGGCGTCGGCAGCCAGGGCCTCCAGCTCGGGCAGGTTCATCGGGGGTCCTTCGTCGGGTCGGAGCCGGGTCGGGTCGGGCCTGGGGCCGGGTCAGGCCTGGGGCCGGGTCGGGCCTGGGGCCGGGTCGGGCCTGGGGCCGGGTCAGGTCTGGGCCGGGGTGGGGCCGGTCAGTGCGGGGTGAGCGGCGGGGGCTGCCAGCGGCCGTCCAGGACGGATGCCTCCGGGCCGTGGATCCGGAGCACGACGGCGAACGGGCCGTCCGGGGCGGGCAGCCAGTTGGCGGAGTGCTCGGCGTCGGCGGGGCGCTTGTGCTGGACGTAGAGGGTGAGGCCGCCGTCCCGGTCGCGGACCAGGCCGGGGGTGTGGCCGCCGACCGAGTAGCGGTCCAGGGTGTTGTCGACCAGCCGGTGGCCGGGGAGCGCGTAGACGGTCGCGGACCAGAAGAAGCGGGCCGGGGGCAGGGCGTCCGGGGCGAAGCGGATCCGGTGGTCGCGGTCGCTGGCGTTCGGCGGGCGGCGGCCCTCGCCGTCCGCCGCCCAACGGCCGTACCAGACCTCCTCGACGGGCAGCCCGTACGGGCCGAGCTCGGCGGCGACGGCCTGTCGGAGGAAGTCCGCGCCGAGCTGTTCGCGGCTGCCGAACAGGCTGGCGCAGTCGCGCAGTTCGGCGACGGCGCGGGTCAGCCGGGCGCGGCCGTCGGCGATCCCCCGGTCGAGTTCGGCGCGGACCTCCAGCGGGAGGACGGCGGGCTCGAACTCGCCGCGGCCGTCGATGCCGAGGTCGGTGAGGCGGCCGCGCAACTCGGTCTCGGCGGACGGGAGCCCGTCGGTGAGGGGGAAGAAGCCGAGCAGGAAGTCCAGGAAGGTGAGGAACTCGACGCCCTCCAGGACCTCGTCGCGCCAGACCGGCCAGACCGGGTCGGGGGCGGGGGCGGGCGCAGGGGTGCCGGCGTACTCGTGCAGCGGGCGCAGCCGGTACTGGTCCTGAACGGCCCGCAGAGCGGCGAGGTCGGCGGGGGTGCTCCCGGTGAGGCGGGTGTGGCCGACCAGACCGACCAGCCGGGTGGCCGTGCGGATCACGCCCCTGAGGCCGGGCGGCGGCTCGCCGTGCCAGTCGGGGCCGGCCACCAGGTAGTCCCCCGCCTCCTGGCCGGTGGTCCGGGAGCCGATCAACCCGGCGTGCAGGGCGTCGAGTTCGTGCACCGCGAGGACGTGGTAGCGGTCCTGGGCGGGGACCGAGAGCACCCAGGGTTCGGCGCGCAGGTCGAGCCAGGCGCGGGAGGGGAGGGTGTCGTTGTCGGCGGTGACGGCGTCGGTGTCGGCGGGGGTGGCCGGGCGCGCGGTGTGGTGGAAGGCGCCGAAGCCACCGGCGTAGCCGGGGTCAGCGTCGTCCAGGGCCTGGGCGTAGAGGCTGCGGTAGGTCCGCAGGACGGGGTGGCCGCGGATCCAGGCCTCGGCCGCGGTCGCGCGGATGGTGGCCGGATCGACGAGTGCCGGGTTGACCATGCTGTCGCTCTCCCAGGCCGGATCAGGTCATGGATCGTGTCATATCAGTACATTTGGGATGCTAAGTGGGGCGGGGTGGGGTGGCACGTCGGGCGGCGCCCGGCCCGGCGTCCCGGCCAGCGGCCCCGGTGTCCCGGCCGGCGGTCCCGGCCGGCCTCCCGGTCGTTGCGCCTGCTCCGGCGGCTCCGCTCCGGCGCTCTGCTCAGCGCTAAGCCGGGCGTACGGGCGGGGCCGCCGGGACAGGCTGGGCGGTATGAAGATCCTCCTGCTCGGTGGCTCGTCCTTCCTCGGGCGCGCCTACGCCGTTGAGGCGCTCGCCCGCGGCCACCAGGTCACCACCTTCAACCGCGGCCGCCACGCCCCCGACCTGCCCGGGGTCGAGGCCGTCCGGGGCGACCGCGACAGCGCCGAAGACCTGGCGCGGCTCGTCGAGGGCCGCCGCTGGGACGCCGTCGTCGACACCTCCGCCCAGCAGCCCGCCCAGGTCGCGCTCTCCGTTCGGCTGCTGCGCGAGCGGGCCGACCACTACACCTTCGTCTCCTCGGTGCACGCCTGCGCCGACTGGGCCACCCAGGTGATCACCGAGGACTCCCCGCTCCTCCCCTGCCCCGCCGACACCCCGCCCGACCAGCCGTTCGGCCGCGAGCTGAAGGCCGGCTGCGAGCGTGCGGCGCTGGCGGGCTTCGGCTCCGACCGCACGCTGGTGCTCAGCAGCGGGCTGCTGGTCGGGCCCTACGAGGTCGGCGGGCGGCTGCCCTGGTGGCTGGAGCGGATGGCCCGCGGCGGGCGGGTGCTCGCACCCGGCGATCCGGGGCGGGCCATCCAGGTGATCGACGTCCGGGACTTCGCCGCCTTCGGGCTCGACCTGTTGACGGCCGGGACGGCGGGGCGCTTCCTCACCACGGCGCCGCCCGGGCAGCTCACCTTCGGACAGTGGCTGGAGACCTGCCGGGAGGTCGCGGGCGCCCCGGAGACCGAGCTGGTCCGGGTCGACGACGGCCCGCTGCTGGCCGAGGGACCGGACCGGGTCGAGCCCTGGACCGAACTCCCCTTCTGGGCACCGGACCTGCCGGACTGGGCGTACATCTGGCAGGTCGACAGCAGCCGCGCCCGGGAGGCCGGGCTGCGCTGCCGCCCGTTCACGGAGACCGCCCGGGACACCTGGGAGTGGCTGCGCAGCCGGGGGCCGGTCGAGGACACCGACGCCGAGGGGCGCAAGGGCGCGCCGGGGTCGCTGTTCAAGCAGGGCATCGAACCCGCCAAGGAGCAGCGGCTGTTGGCCGCGTACGGGTGACGTGCAGGCCGACGGTGACCGGCCGGAGCGGGAGGCCGGCCGGCCGGAGCGAGAGGCCAGTCGGGCCGGCTTCCCACACCGGGCGGCGACTCGGTGGGTGCGGTTCGGTGGGTGCGGTTCGGTGGGTGCGGTTCGGTGGGTGCGGTTCGGTGGGTACGGTTCGCCGGGTACGACGACTCAGTGGGTGCGGCGGGTCACCAGCTCGGCCAGGGCCAGCAGTTCGTCGGCCGCGGACGGCTCCGGCACGGCCACGGCCAGCTGCGCCATCGCCGCGGCCATCCGCTCGCAGGACTCGCCCTGCGCCCAGCCGCGCCCGCCGGCCGCCTCGACGGCGCTCGCGCACTGCGCCAGCTCCTGGGCGCTGAGCGGGCGTTCCAGTGTGTAGAGCTCGGCGAGCCGGAGGCCCTCGGCGGTGCCCGAGCCGAGCGCCTTGACCACCGGCAGGGACTTCTTCCGGGCGACCAGGTCCGCGCCGACCGGCTTGCCGGTGACCGCTGGATCCCCCCAGATACCGATCAGGTCGTCGATCAACTGGAAGGCCAGGCCGATCTCGCGGCCGAAGCCGTCCATCGCCTGCGCCGCCTCCTCGGACCCGCCGCCGTACAGCGCGCCCATCGCGCAGGCGGCACCGAGCAGGGCGCCGGTCTTGGCCTCGGCCATCGCCAGGCACTCGGCGAGCGAGACGTCGTTGCGCTGTTCGAAGGCGCAGTCGATCTGCTGGCCCTCGCAGAGTTCGACCACGCAGTCGGCGAGCCGGCGGATCGAGCCGCGGGCGGCCGGGTGGGCGTCCTCGGCGACCAGGCGCAGCGCGAGGGAGTGCATCGCGTCGCCGGCCAGGATGGCTTCGGTGGTGCCGAACACCCGCCAGGCGGTGGGCCGGTGGCGGCGGGTGTCGTCCCGGTCGATGACGTCGTCGTGGAGCAGGGTGAAGTTGTGCACCAGCTCCACCGCGGCGGCCGCCGCGACGGCCGTGCCGGGGCTGCCGCCGAGGGCCTGGGTGGCGGCGAGGACCAGGGCGGGGCGGATCGCCTTGCCGGAGGGGGCCTCGGAGGGCGTGCCGTCCGCCTCCCACCAGCCGAAGTGGTAGCCGGCCACCTTGCGCATCGTGCCCGGCAGTGAGTCGACGGCGGCCCGCAGGACCGGGTCGACCAGCCCGCGGGCGCGGGCGAGGATGTCGGCCGCCTCGTGGCCCTCTTTGTGGTCCCGCTCCAGCGTGGAGCTCGTCATGGGTTCCTCCCCCTGTAGGGCGCGTGTCATGGGACGGCCGGCCCGTGGGCGGCCGGGTGCGCCGGGACGGCGGGCCGGTGGCCGTACGCGCCGCGGCGCGCCGCCCGGCCGGGGCTGCTGGTCCCCGGCCGGGCTGCGCGGATTCGACCGGAAACCGAGCCGGCGGCTGTCCGTCAGCGTTGGGCGACGTCCACGTTCTCAAGCACCCCGACGGCGTCCGGAACCAGGATCGCGGCCGAGTAGTAGGCGCTCACCAGGTAGGAAATGATGGCCTTCTCGTCGATTCCCATGAACCGCACCGAAAGGCTCGGCTGGTACTCGTCCGGAATTCCGGTCTGGTGCAGGCCGATGACACCCTGGTTGTCCTCGCCGACCCGCATCGCGATGATCGAGCTGGTGTGCCCGCCGACGACCGGGATCTTGTTGCACGGGAAGATCGGCACCCCGCGCCAGGCGCTGACCTGCCTGCCCTCGACCTCGACGGTGCCCGGGTAGAGGCCGCGCTTGTTGCACTCCCGGCCGAAGGCGGCGATGGCCTTGGGGTGGGCGAGGAACATCCTGGTGCTGCGGCGGCGGCTGAGCAGCTCGTCCATGTCGTCCGGGGTGGGCGGCCCGGAGTGGGTCTGGATCCGCTGCTCGTACTCGGCGCTCTCCAGCAGGCCGAACTCCGGGTTGTTGATGAGCTCGTGCTCCTGGCGCTCGCGCAGGGCCTCGATGGTCAGCCGGAGCTGGTGCTCGGTCTGGTTCATCGGCTTGTTGTAGAGGTCGGCGACGCGGGTGTGCACCTTGAGGACGGTCTGCGCGACGCTCAGCTCGTACTCGCGCGGCTTGAGCTCGTAGTCCACGAAGGCGCCGGGCAGGTCGTACTCGCCCTGGTGGCCGGCGGAGAGGTCGATCGCGGCCTCGCCGTGCTTGTTCTGCGCCCGCTCGAAGCCGTTCAGGTACTCCATGATCTGCAGCTGCAGCGACTCGGAGCGGTCGTGCAGCTCCTGGAAGGACGGCCAGGCGAGCACCATCACGGTGCCGGCGGTGGCGGCGCGGACGGTGTACGGCCAGCTGCCGTCCTCCTCCTGGAGCACCTCGTCGCCCAGGTGGTCGCCGTCGGCCAGGGTGCCGACCACCGTCTCCTCGCCGTACTTGCCGGTGCCGAGCCGGTCGAGCTTGCCGTGCGCGATCAGGAAGACCTCGCTGATCGGCGTGCCGGCGGTGACCAGGACGTCGCCCGCGTCGAACTGCCGCTGCACGAAGCGGCCGGCCAGCTCCTCCAGCACCGCCTCGTCCTCGTACCCGCGCAGCACCGGCACCTCGACCAGCGTCTGCGGGACGATCCGCACCTCGGAACCGGTCTTGACGAAACTCACCCGGCCGCGGCCGACCTTGTGGCGCAGACGGCGGTTGACCCGGTAGGTGCCGCCGGAGACCTGCACCCAGGGCAGCATCCTGAGCAGCCAGCGCGGGCTGATGCCCTGCATCTGGGGCGCGGACTTGGTGGTCGTGGCGAGGTTCCGCGCGCCCGCCGTGCTCAGGGACTGCTGCTGCCGGATCTCCGGCTGCGCGCCCGGCGCAGGAATACCGGCATTGGTTTCGGTCGACATAGGGGAAGCCCTTCGCATGCCCGATGAAGTGTCGCCTTGCACATTCTTGGTTGCAGCTTCATGGTGGGCCCGTTCGGGGTAAGCCGCAATCACTCGTTCGAGTGGCTCTGAATAACCGAACAAATAGTACGACTAGATCAACTGATCGATATTTGTTCGACTATTTATTCGAACATATTGGAATGCCGCGCCCCGTCTTGCTCCATCGACCGTACGGCTGACACTACAGCGGACCGTTCCAGTCCAGCGTCGGTTCCAGCACCCCTTCCAGGGTGAGCAGCCAGCGCTTCACGTCGATCCCGACCCGGCCGCCGCCGAAGCCGCCGATCCCGTCCGCCGCCACCACCCGGTGGCAGGGCACCAACAGGGCCACCGGGTTGGCGGCCATCATCTGCCCGACCGTCCGGGCGGCCAGGCCGGGTTCGGTGACGTCCTCGAACACCCCGCTGCGGGCGGCCAGTTCGCCGTAGGTGATGGTCCGGCCGTACGGCACCTGCTCCCAGAGCGTCCGCAGGACGGCGCGGTGGGGCCCGGAGCTGAGGCTCCAGTCGATCGGCAGGCCCAACTCCCGGGTGCGTCCCGCCAGGTAGGCACCGATCCGCTCGGTGACAGCGGTGATCTTCATGGGATCGGTGCACGGCGGCGCCTCGCCGTCCCGTCCGCCGTAACCGGCGGCCGCCACGCCCAACGGCGTCACCGCGATGTGCATCGGACCGCTGGGCAGCGGGGTCGGCACGGTCAGCCAGGACAACGACCAGGACTGCGGCACGCTCGGGCCCCCACCCTCCACCGGGCCGGCCACCGGCCAGCCCGGCGACCGCGGGGCGTTCCGGACCGGCCCGCCCCGCGCGCCATCGTACGGCGGGCGGGGCGGGCGCTCGGTCGGTCCGGTCAGAGCTGCTCCTTCAACCTGCGGGCGGTCGACGCGCACCAGTGCACCAGCTCGGCGCGGTCCGGCGAGTGGCCCTCGCACAGCACCGCCAGCTGGGCCTCGGTGATCCGGTCCGGGCCCGGGATCTCCAGCAGGTACGCCAGGTCGGCCAGTACGGTGGCCAGCCGCTCCGCGTCCGCGTGGTCCAGGGTGGCCGCGCTCTGGTGGTGGCTGATGGTGAGCGAACCGGGCATGGTGAACCTCCTCCGTACCCCCTCCGTCCACGGTACGACCGACCCGGCCACCCCGCCCGCCGCGGAGGCACGCACGCGTGGGCGGAGCGACCGGCTGTGCTCCGGGGCCGGCCGGATGCGGTGCGCGGTGGGCCGCACCGGTGTCGGCCGGGGGTGCGCCCCGGAGCCGTCCGAGGGGTGGGTCAGTGATCCGGGCCCTCCTCCCAGCGACGGTTCCGTACGGCCGGTACGCCCAACACTACGGCCCCGGCCACCACTTGCCAGACCGCTCCGACCAACAGCACCTCGCCGGCACCGAACCGGTCCGACAGCGGACCGGCCGCCGCCAGGCCGAGCGGGCCGACGGCGAAGGCGCCGAGCGCCCCGAAGGAGGTCAGCCGGCCCAGCAGCTCCGGCGGGACCCAGTGCTGCATCGTGGTGGCGTACAACGTCCCGCAGACCGCCGAACCGACCCCCGCCACCAGCGCGGCGGCGACCACCCAGGCCAGCGGCGCCCCGGCCGCCAGCGCGGCCGACGGCAGCGCCCAGCCGAGGGCCGCCACGCCGGCCACCGCGAGCGGCCGCTCCGGGCGGCGGCCGAGCATCAGCAGCCCGCCCAGCACCGCGCCCGCCCCGTACACGCCCATCACCAGGCCCCAGGCCCGGGCGCCGCCGAGCTCCCGCTGCGAGATCAGCGGGCCCAGCACCAGGAAGGGGGCCCAGACCAGCAGGTTGAACAGGCCCATCTGCGCGGTGGTGATCCACAGCCACGGGCGGGTGGTGAACTCCGACCAGCCGGCCCGCAGTTCCCCGCACACCGAGCCCGCGCCGCCCGGGCTCGGGCGGTCGGGCGACCGCAGACCCGCCAGCGCCAGGGCGCCGACGCCGTACGTCAGCGCGTCGATCAGCAGCACCACCGCCGGGCCCCGCACCGCCGTGACCAGGCCGGCCAGCGCGGGGCCCGCCACCGTGGACACCGAACGGGAGAGGCCCAGCAGGGTGTTGCCGTCCGCCAGCAACTCCTTGCGGCGCACCAGGTCGGGCACGATCGCGCCGAAGGCGGGCATGAACAGGCCCTCGCCGATCCCCCAGACCGCCACCAGCGCCACCATCGCCCCGACCGGCGCGTGCCCGGTCGCCAGCAGCACGGCGAACAGCGCCTGGACGAGCCCGCGCAGGACGTCCGAGCCCAGCATCAGCCGGCGGCTGCCCAGCCGGTCGGCGATCAACCCGCCGGCCAGCAGGACCAGCACCACGGGGAGGATCCGGGCGGCCAGCACCCAGCCGAGGTCGGTGCCGCTCCCGCCGCCGTCGAGCACCGAGAAGGCGACCGCGACCGGCGCCATCGAGGAGCCGAGGAGGGAGGTGGTGTACCCGATGAAGAAGCGGGTGAATTCGCGCTCGCCCAGCACGGCGAGACGGTCTCCCGGACGCCGCGCAGGGGCCGGGATCCGTTCTGTTTCCACTGCCATGGGCAGTCAGTCTGCGCTCGCGCGGAAGCGGGTTTCAAGGGTTTCCGGCGAAAAACCTGAGCCGTTCGGCATCAATTTTCCGGCCAGCGGGATCCACCGCAGTAAATCACCGATCAGATGGCGAATGAGCTGCTATTTACTGCGGAGGACGGATATATTTCCGCAGCGCTGGTTCATGTCGTTTACTGCGGAAGAAGGCGGACGGATGACGGAGTTCCCCCCGGTCGAGTACGGCGTTGCCGTCGAGCGCTACCTGGCCGCCTCCGGGCTCGCCGAGGGCTCCCGGCGGATCTACCGGATCGCCCTGAGCACCTGGGCCTGGGCACTCGCCGACCGGCCCGCTCCCACCGGCCCCGAACGGCGGCGTGCCCGCCCGCCCGTACTGCCGCTCGCGCTGCTCGACCACCCGGACGCCGCCGGACGGCTGCGCACCGCCGTCGCGCGGCGCACCGCCGAGACCGACCCGCGCACGCTCAACCGCGAACTCTCCACCCTGCGCGCCGCCGTGGCCTGGTGGCGGTCCCGGGGCTGGATCGACGGCGACCCGAGCGCCGGCCTGCGCCCCCGCCCGCTGGCCCGACCGGCCGGGGCCGGAGCCCCGCTGACCGCCGAACAACTGCACGCCCTGTTCGTCCGACGGGCACCACTGCGCGAGCAGACGCTCTGGCACCTGCTGCACGAGTCCGGCGCCGCCATCGAGACCGTACTGGCCCTGGACACCGACCAGTTGGACCTGCCCGGCCGCCGCACCCGCCCCCGCTGCGACCGCACCCAGCTCCGCTGGAGCACCGGCACCGCCCGGCTGCTGCCGCTGCTGATCGCCGGCCGCTCCGGCGGCCCGCTCTTCCTCACCGACCGCCGGGCCCCGGCCGGCACCCCCGCCGCCGACCGCTGCCCCCACACCGGCCGCGCCCGCCTCTCCTACCGCCGCGCGGCCGAACTGTTCACCGCGCACACGGAAACCCTCGGCCCCGGCTGGACCCTCCGGCAGCTGCGGGAGGGACGGTAGGGACGGTAGGGCCGGTAGGGACGGTAGGGACGGTAGGGACGGTAGGGGTCACCCGTCATGCGGGGGCGGCCGGCGTTCCGGCGGGCAGTGGCCCGCGGCCGCTCATCCGGCGGCCCGGGTCGGGGTCGCGGCCCGGTCGAGGCGGGCGTAGCCGGCGTCCTGGGCGAGTAGTTCGCGGTGGCTGCCGCAGGCCACGACGCGGCCGCCGCGCAGCAGGACGATCCGGTCGGCGTTCCGTACGGTGAGCAGGTTGTGCGAGATGATGATCGTCGTCCGTCCGCTCATCAGCCGCCCGAGCGGCTCCAGGATCCGCCGCCCCGACTCCGAGTCCAGCCCGGTGGTCGGCTCGTCCAGCAGCAGTACGGGAGCGTCCCGGACCATCGCCCGGGCGATCGCGATCCGCTGGCGCTGGCCGCCGGACAGCAGCCGCCCCTGCTGGCCCACCACCGTGTCGTAGCCCTCCGGCAGCCGGCTGACGAACTCGTGCGCGTCGGCGGCCCGGGCGGCCGCCACGATCTGGGCGTCGGTGGCTCCCGGACGGCCGTAGGCGATGTTCTCCCTGATGGTGCCGTGGACGACCAGGGTCTCCTGCAGCAGCACCGCGATGTGCTCGCGCAGATCGGCCAGCGCCAGGTCGCGCAGGTCCATGCCGTCCAGCCGGACGGCACCGCGCTCAGGGTCGTAGAAGCGCAGCAGCAGCTTGGCGATGGTCGACTTGCCCGCCCCGCTCTCCCCGACCAGCGCGACCGTCTCGCCCGGTTCGGCGTGGAAGGAGACGTCGTTCAGCGCCAACCGCGGCGCGTCCGGGTAGCGGAACCGCACCCCTTCGAAGGCCACCGCCCCGCGCACCCGGGCCGGGCGCAGCGGCTTCGGCGGATCGGCCACGTCCGGCTGCTGGTCCTGGAGTTCGATGATCCGCTCGGCGGCGGCTGCGGCCGAGAAGAATCCGTTGCTGAGCCGCCCGATCCCCTTGACCGGGCCGTAGAGGCGGCTCAGGAGGGCGACGAAGACGAGGAGCTCGCCCAGGGTGAGGCGGCCCTGGGTCAACTCCCAGGCCCCCAGGCCGAGCACGATCAGCGCACCGGCCAGTTCCAGCATCTCCACGATCGGCTCGAACAGCGCGCGCAGCCGGGTCGCCGCCATGGTCGCGCGGAACCGCGCCAGGTTCTCCCCCAGGAAGCGCTTCTGCTCCCAGTCCTGCCGGTTGTACGCCTGCACGAGGGCGATGTTGCCGAGGGTCTCCTCGGCCAGGGCGCTGACCGAACCGCTGCGGCGGCGCCGTTCGCGGGACGCGGTCCTCACCTTCCCCGAGAAGCGCCGGGCGGTGATCCAGAACAGCGGGGCCACCACCAGGGCCGTCAGCGTGAGGTCCCAGCGCAGGTAGAACAGCAGGCCGAGGAAGACGGTCAGCTCGGCGACGTACGCGACCGCTTCCAGGACGCCCGAGAGCAGGAAGGTCTCGACCGCCTCGACATCCCCGGTCAGCCGCGACAGTACGTCGCCCAGCCGCCGCCGCTCGAAGAAGCCCAGCGGTAGGCACTGGAGGTGGCGGAACACGT
This sequence comes from Kitasatospora sp. NPDC017646, assembly GCF_044329365.1. Lineage (NCBI taxonomy): Bacteria > Bacillati > Actinomycetota > Actinomycetes > Kitasatosporales > Streptomycetaceae > Kitasatospora > Kitasatospora sp. NPDC017646. The sequence goes on from NZ_JBIRJC010000019.1 coordinate 153,199, forward strand.
CCGTGCGCAGATTGAGGAGGAAGCGCTCGCTGACCCAGGTGGAGAGCGTCTCGTCGACGAAGCCCAGGCCTCCCGCCAACAGGGTCAGCCCGGCGTAACCGAGCGCCACCGGCAGGAACAGCCCGAGTCTGCGCGGCACCAGCACGTCATCGACGACGATCTTGAACAGCCAGATCATCGCCGCGTCGACCACCGGGCCGAGCAGGACGATCGCCACCAGGAGGATCAGCCAGCGCCTCCCCCCTCGGGTGTAGGGCCAGAACTGCCGGAAGGTCCGCCGCAGCGGTACGGCCGGGGCCGGGGCGACGACCGGGTCCTCCCGGCCGTCGCCGTCACCCGTGTCGACGGCCGTCAACCGCCGCAGGGACCACACCAGTTCGTCCTAGCCAGGGACCATCACCGGTCCGTGACCGTCAGCACCGGTTCCAGCGGCGCAGGCCGCGAAGGCCACGACGGTCGTCGTCGCCGAAGTCGCGGAAATCGTCGAAGTCGCCCCGGCCGCCACGGAAGTCCCCGCGGTCGTCCCCGCGGCCGCCGTACCCGCGGCCACCGCGGTCGCCGCGGTCGCTCCGCAGCGTCGGAAGGAGGTTGGCGAGGATGCTCATCACTGCCACCTTTCTCTCGGTTTGTCCCCCACCGGAATGTACGGATGGGCGGGCGGAAGTACTCAGCCCGGGACGCATGTCACCGGATGTGTTCGGTGTCACCGAGTGTGTTCCGGCGTGCGTCACGGGCTCCGTCACGGCTTCCGTCACGGCTTCCGGCTTCCGTCACGGCTTCCGTCACGGGCCCGTTCCGCTCGGCCCGGGAACCGTTACCCAGCCGATGGGCCACCGTGACACGGCCGGGCGGGCGCCGCGACACGGGCCTCCTACCGTCACTGACGACGCACCGGCTGCCCGTACGGGCCGGCCGTACAGGCAGCGTGCGTCCGCGAGAGCCGCGGTCTCGCCATTGCCGCATTCACCGGAGCACGAAGGAGAACCACCGTATGAGCAGGAGCCGTACCCACCGCTCGCCCGCCCGCCGGATGCTGGCGGTCTGCGCGCTGACGGGCGCCGCACTGATGTCCGCGGTCACCGGCGGGCAGGCCTGGGCCGACGGAGCCCCGCAGGCCGCCACTCCCACCGCCCACGCCCCCGCCAACGCGGCCCCGGCGGGCTCGGCCGCAGGCGGGGGCCGCCCCTCCGCCGTCCCTGCCCCCGCCGCCGCCGAAGCCGCGCCCGGCTCCGCCGCCGCGCCGGCCAGGCCCGCCCCGGCCGGCTCCGTCCCCTCGGCGCAGCCCGCCCCCGCCGGCGCGCAGCCGCAGGTCCGCGCGGTGCCGAAGGGTGCCGCCCAGGCCGGTGACGGCTCGGGCGAGACCGACGGCAACGGCCTGATGCTGGCGGGCGGCGGCGCCGTCGCGGCCGTCGGTGCCGGTGCGCTGGGCTTCGCCCTGCTGCGCCGCCGCTCCGGTGCGCGTGGCTGACACCGGTCCCGAGTCCGCCGGGCACCCCGGCGCCCTTCCTCCGCACCCGGCCGGGCGGGGAAGCGGCGCCGGGGTGCCCCGGGCGGCGGGGACCGCCAAGCGGCACGGCCGCGGGCGGCGGCGCGCCGCCCGGCCCGCCCCGAGCATCCTGCGCCGGAGCGTCTTCGGCACCGCCGGCCTGCTGTGCCTGGTGCTCGGGACCTCGCTCGCGCTGTCCGGCCGGGACACCCCGGTGGTGCGGATCGAGACCTCCGGCCACGACCCGGCGGCCGCCGCGCCCGGCGCGACCGCGCCCACCGGCACCGCCCCCGTGGGTGGCCCGACCGCCGACGCCCAACCGCTCGCCGCCTCGCCGCCCACCCGTCTGCAGATCCCGTCCGTCAACGTGGACGCCCCGGTGACCGACCTCGGTCTGAACGCCGACGGCACCGTCCAGGTGCCCTCGGCCGACCACGCCGACCAGGTCGGCTGGTACCGCAACGGCCCCACCCCGGGCGAGGCGGGCCCCGCCGTCCTGATCGGACACCTGGACACCAAGTACGGCCCGGCGGTCTTCAAGCACCTGCCGGAACTCCACCCGGGCGACCTGATCCGGATCCGGCGCTCGGACGGCGGCACCGCGGACTTCAAGGTCCGCAGCCTGCTCCAGGCCGCCAAGGACCACTTCCCGACCGACACGGTGTACGGCGACACCCCGGGGCCCGCGCTGCGGCTGATCACCTGCGGCGGGCGGATCGGCTCGGACGGCCACTGGACGGACAACATCATCGTGCTGGCCGACCCGGCCACCTGACCGGGCCGCCTGACCGGACCGCCCGCACCGGAGGTGGAACCGCCGGTCACCGCCCCCACGACCTACCCACCGGAACGGCCGCCGGGACGGACCGGCTACAACGGTCACAACGGCTACGGCAGCAGGACGGCCACGAGGACGACGAACCGGCACCGCACCGCGACCAGGAGGACGAGCACCGACCGTGGCACCACCGACCCCGCTCCGCCGCCGCTCCGGCGCCGTGCCCGCGGCCGCCCTCGCCACCCTGGCCGTCCTGACCGTCCTCGGTGTCCTGGCCTTCGGCCGTCCCGCCCCCGGCGGCCTGCGGGACGACGGTCCGCGCGCGGCCGTCACCCGGCCGCCCTCGGCCAAGCCGCTCTGGCCCGGACTGGCCACCGCGCCGCCGCCCGCCACCTCCGCGACCGGGTCCGCCACCCAGGCGCCGCCGCCGCAGCCGGTACCCGACCTGACCGTCCCCGGGCACGACCTCGCCGCCGTCGACGTCCACACCCTCCTCGCCGAGGACCCGGCGGTGAGCGCGGAGGAGCGGCGCGCGCTCGGCTCCTGCACCGACTGCGAGGTGCGGGCCCCCGAGTTCCGCGACCTCACCGGCGACGGGCAGCCCGAACTGATCACCGCCGTGACCACTCCCGGACAGGTCGTGCTGCACGTCTACACCCTCGTCGGCGATCGCGTCCTGCCGATCCTGCGGGTGCAGATCAAGCCCGACTTCGGCGCTGAGACCCTCGGCTCCGACCTGTGGCTGTATGAGCCGACCACCGTCACCACGCGCACCACCAGCCACTACCACTGGGACGGGACCAGGCTCGCGCTGGTCGAGAAGCGGGTGGACGGCATCGGCCTGCTCACACCCACCGCCCCGGGCGCCGAGCCGCCCACCGGATCCGGATCCGGATCCGGCGGCGCGGTGCCCGTCCCGATGCGCCCCTCCGCCGAGGCGAAGCCGGGCGCCGGCGCGGCCGTCCCGACCGCACGCCCCGGCCGACCCCAGCCCCAGCCCGCCCAGCCGTCCCAGCCGTACGCCCCCACCGTCGTCCCGGAAGCGAAGCGATGACCACCGCAGCCGCCCCCGCCCAGCCGCACATCCTGCTCGTCGAGGACGACGAGGTGATCCGGGAGGCCACCCGGATGGCCCTGGAGCGCTACGGCTTCCCGGTCACCACCGCCGCCGACGGCCTGGAGGGGCTGGAGGCCTTCCACGCCGTCCACCCCGACCTGCTCCTGCTGGACGTCATGCTGCCGCTGCTCGACGGGGTCGGCCTGTGCCGCCGGATCCGGGAGGAGAGCCAGCTGCCGATCCTGATGATGTCGGCCCGCACCGACCCGGTGGACGTGGTGTCCGGCCTGGAGGCGGGCGCGGACGACTACGTGGTCAAGCCCTTCGAGAGCGCGGTCCTGGTCGCCCGGATCCGTACCGTACTCCGCCGCGTCCGGGTGGCCCCGGCGGCCGTCCCCCCGGTTCCCGGTGCTTCCTCTCCTTCCTCCCCTGCCACCCCTTCTTCCGACGCCCCGGCAGCCCCTGTCGCCTCCCCCGCCCCCTCCCCCGCCGTCCGCAACTTCGACGGTCTGCAGGTGGACACCGACAGCATGGAGGTGCGGGTCGACGGCCACCTCGTCCCGCTCACCCCCACCGAACTGCGGCTGCTGCTGGAGTTCACCGCCGCGCCCGGCATCGTGCTGGAGCGTTCGGCGCTGCTGGAGCGCGTCTGGGACTACGAGTGGGGCGCCGACACCCGGGTGGTGGACGTCCACGTGCAGCGGCTGCGAGCCAAGATCGGCTCCGGCCGGATCGAGACCGTCCGCGGCTTCGGCTACAAGCTGCGGCGCCCCGCATGACCCCGCGCCTGCCCCGGCCGTCCCTCGCGCGGCTGACGCTGCGCCGGATGACCCTGCGTCGCCAGATCGCCACCGCCGTCGCCGCCATCTCCGTCCTGGTCGCGGTGGCCGTCGGCCTTCTGGTCCACCAGGCGATGATCCGTCAACACGTCGACCAGGCACGCTCCTCGGCGCTCACCGCCCTCACCTCCGCCCTCACCGACTACGGGCGCAACCTCCCCAGCCCCGGCGCCGCCGTCGACGACCCGGCCCTCCCCGCACGGCTGCACGACCTCGCCGCCGGCGGCCGGCAGGGCACGGTGCTCGCGACCGACCAGCAGGGCGAGTCGATGTGGGCGGCGGGCCCGGTCCAGGACGGGGTGCTCTCCGTCCGGGTGGACTTCACCCAGGACCGCCGGGCCATCGCCGACCTGGACCGGATCATCCTGATCACCGTCATCGCCGCAGTCTTCACCACTGTGCTGGCCGGCGTGCTCGTCGCGGACCGGATCAGCCGCCGCCTGCGCACCGCGGCCACCGCCGCCCGGGGCATCGCGGCCGGCGGCACCGACACCCGGATCGGTGAACTCGTCGACGGGAAGGACGAGGTCGCCGACCTCGCCGCCGCCGTCGACCTGATGTCCCGCACCCTGCACCGCCGCCTGGAGGACGAACAGCGCTTCACCGCCGACGTCGCCCACGAACTGCGCACCCCGCTCACCGGCCTGGTCACCGCCGCCGAACTGCTGCCGCCCGGCCGCCCCACCCAACTGGTGCAGAACCGGGTCCAGGCCCTGCGCGCGCTCGTCGAGGACCTCCTGGAGGTCTCCCGCCTGGACGCGGACGTCGAGTCCCCCGACCTCTCCGCCGTACCCCTGGAACGCGCGGTGCGCCGCACCGTCGCCCTCACCGGCCTCGACGTCTCGATCGGGATCACCTCCGACCAGGAGGTCCGCACCGACCTGCGTCGCCTCGACCGCATCCTCGGCAACCTGCTGCTCAACGCCCACCGCCACGGCGCCGGCCCGGTCGAACTCCACGTCGACGGCCGCCGCATCACCGTCCGCGACCACGGTCCCGGCTACCCCGAGGACCTCCTCGACCACGGCCCCCAGCGCTTCCGCACCAACGCCCCCGAACGCGGCCGCGGCCACGGCCTCGGCCTCACCATCGCCACCGGCCACACCCGCGTCATCGGCGCCACCCTCACCTTCACCAACCACCCCGCCGGCGGCGCCCTCGCCACCCTCACCCTCCCCCCGGACTGACCCCCGCCCCCACCAACGCCGAAGGGCCGGCTGTCGGGTTCGAAGGGACGACCCGGCTCTACACGGACTGGCGTGCGGCACCCTGTCCGACATGGGCGGGCTCAGAACACCTTGAGCGCCACGCCGCCAAGGGACAGGACGGACTGTTCTTCGTCTTATGACCAGGATGGGTCACAGCACCACCCGGCCGCGCGGATCTACCAGCACATGACCAGCGACCGGGACCGTGCCATCGCCGACAAGATGGGCGATGCCGCTCGCAAGGCGCTTGGTGAGGACGACGACCCCCAGGACGCTTCTGGCACGCCGATGGCACGGCCGGAGTAGGCATCCAAACGCCAGACATCTCGGCACCCGCTGAGAGCGCCATCCCCCTCGGGGGATGTGGACCCTTTGTGGACTCCACCTGCACGAACGCCCCGAACCGGACTCCGGCTCGGGGCGTTCTTCACTGTTCCACTGCTGAGCCCCCTGTCGGGTTCGAACCGACGACCCCCGCTTTACAAGACGAACCCGGGTCATGACGGGGAGTGACGCCTGATGCCGCGTGGCGCTGAACCTGCAGGTCAGCGCCGCGCGGCGGGTTTCGTGATCCAGTTCGGAGCGCTTCCTTCTACCCCGTCCGCTCACGCATCGCTCACGCACAGAGACCCCAGGTGGGTCCACGCAGCGGTATCCGCCGCCAGGATTCGGCAGCCCCGCTTCGGCACAGACCGGGGGTCGCTTCAGCCCGCCCCGAGCAAACGCAAGGTTCAACGTGTAAATAGTGGCCGTCACCTCTCACTCCTCAGCTTGTTGTCGGTCCGACCGTCCGGCTTTCACCCTCGGCCGCCTGGCCATCCACGATGCGTCGCCACCGTGCCGCAGCCAGAAAGTGTCGGCGACGGGTGAAACGAGGACCACGGACGGCGGATCAAAAGCGGGTCACTGCGTGATCTCTTGATCATCCTGACTTCACTGGTACGGGAGTCAGGA
>NZ_JBIRJC010000020.1:0-130683 GCF_044329365.1 Kitasatospora sp. NPDC017646
CCGGGGGGGGGGGGGGCGGCCCCCCCCCCCCCCGGGCCCCCCCGGCCCCCCCGCCCCGGGGGGGGGGGCGCCCCCGCCCCCCGGGGGGGGGGGGGGGGGGGGGGGGGCCCCCGGGGGGCCCCCCACGACCGCGGCACGCTCAGCCCAGCCGCTTGGCGACCTTCTGCTCGGCCTCCCGCAGGTAGCGGGCCTGGTCCCCGAGCCGGCTGCCGGCCCCCTTGTAGAACCGCGGGCTCTCGATCGTGGCCATCCGGTCCGAGAGGGCCGTCGCCAGCTCGGCCGTGACCTCCACCAGATCGGCGAGCGCGCCCAGCATCACCCCCTCCTCCGCGGCCGGGACCTTGGCCCGCCACCCCTCCTTCGACTTGGGCAGCGCGTTCTCCCGCAGCTGCCGCCGCGCCTCCTCGACCGCGTCGACCATCGCCCTCATCCCGCTGTCCATCGCGCCTCCGCTCCCGTCCGCCCCTCAGGTGTTCCGGCCAGCCTTCCCACCCCGCCACCCCCGTCACACCCGGCGGACGGCGCAATCCGACGAGCCCCGGCGCGGCGCAGCTCCTAGCGTGGTCCGGGGACCGCCCGGGCGCGCCCGGGCCCGGGCCCGAGACCCCCATCAGGAGGAACCCCGACCATGACCGCAGACCTCTCCGAGCTCACCGGGGACTACGTCCTCGATCCCGCCCACACCCGGATCGGCTTCGTCGCCCGGCACGCCATGGTGACCAAGGTCCGCGGCGCCTTCCACGAGTTCGAGGGCACCGCCCACCTGGACGGCAGCGATCCGAGCCGTAGCTCCGCCCGGCTCACGATCCAGGCCGGGAGCATCGACACGGGCGTCGCCCAGCGCGACCAGCACCTGCGCGCCAACGACTTCCTGGACGTCCCCAACTTCCCGACCATCACCTTCGTCGCCACGGCGGTCGAGGCGCGCGGGACCGGCGAGTACCGGGTCACCGGGGACCTCACCATCAAGGACACCACCCGTCCGGTCTCCATCGACGTCGAGTACACCGGCAACGCCGTCGACCCCTACGGCAACCTGCGCGTCGGGCTGGAGGGCTCGGTCACGATCAACCGCAAGGACTTCGGGGTGACCTGGAACGCGGCGCTGGAGGGCGGCGGCGTCCTGGTCGGCGAGAAGGTCGTCCTGGAGTTCGACGTCTCGGCCGTCCGCCGGAACGGGCAGGGCCGGTAGCACCGGCACCGCCACGACCGCCGACCGGAACCGAGGATTCGAAAATCCGCCCTGTAGCACCCGAAACCCCCTTAGGCTGCTTACATGGCAACCGACGACTCCCTCGCGACCGGACAGCGCTCACTCGGCGACCCCACCATCGACTACCCCCTCTGGCCCCCGTTGACCTCGGGCTGCCCGCGCACCAGCACGGAGGACGTCTCCTACCCCGTCGACGTCGACTACGCCTACGACAAGGCCGATCCCGCCGCCCTGTTCGCCCCCGTACGGGCCCGCGGCGGCCTGGAGCGCTGGGCGCCGTTGCTGCCCCCGCTGCTCGCGCCCGGGCTCGGCGAGGGGGCCACCCCGCTGGTCGAGATCGAGCCGGGCGTGTACGTCAAGGACGAGTCCCGCAATCCGACGTGGAGCCACAAGGACCGGCTGAACCGCTGCACCACCAGCGCCGCCGTCGGCGCCGGCGCACCCGGCATCGCGGTGGCGTCCTCCGGCAACCACGGAGCCTCGGCGGCCGCCTACGCCGCCCGTGCCGGGCTGCCCTGCGTGGTGTTCACCGGCCCGGACACGCCGCCCGCCGTGGACGCCTTCCTCAACGCCTACGGCGCCGTGGTGCTGCCCGTCCCCTGGGAGGCCCGCTGGCCGCTGCTGCGCCAGGTGGTGGAACGTCTCGGCCTGCACCCGGTCAGCAACCTGACCACCACCCACACCGGGCACGCGTACGGCCCGGAGGGCTACAAGACCGTGGCGTACGAGATCTTCCAGGACGTCGGCGTGCCGAGCGCGGTGTTCGTTCCGACCGGGTACGGCGAGTTGCTCTTCGGCGTCTGGAAGGGCTTCGAGGAACTGCGCCGGCTGGGCCTGGCCGACCGGGTGCCACGGGTGTTCGCCTGCGAGTCCGCGGCCTCCGGCGCACTGCACCGGGCGTTCGCCGAGGGCGCGCCGGCCGCGCACGTGACGGTCGGCGCGAGCGAGGCCTACTCGATCGCCTCGCCGGTGAGCGGCTACCGGGGCGTGCTGGCGGTGCGCGAGAGCGGCGGCCGGGCGCTGACCGTGGACGACGGCCAACTCCTCGCCGCCCAGGGCGAGCTGGCCCGGGCCGGGCTGTGGGCCGAGCTGTCGGCCGCGGCCGGCCTGGCCGGGCTGCGCGGCCTCGGCGCGCAGGCGCCGGACGACGGCCCGGTGGTGTGCGTCTCCACCTCCAGCGGCTTCAAGGACAAGGGCATGGGCTCCCGCCGGACCGCCCCGGCCGTCCCGACCTGGGAGGAGGTCGAGCGCCGGCTGCGCGCGGCCGGGATCACCGGCTGACCGCGCACGGACAGAGGACGGAAAGAACACGGAAAGAGGGCGGAAAGAGGGCGGAAGCACGCGGAACCGGTTCCGGCAGCCTGCTGTTCGTCGTGCCGTTCGCTGACGTAGGGTCGGTGTTCGCTCACGCACAGCAGGCTGGCTCCGCCCCAACTCCCCCGCGTCGAAGGGCCGTCACCGTGATCCGTTCCTCCCGTCGCCTGTTGCCGCTGGCCGTCGCCGTCGCGGCGGTGCCCGTGCTCGCGCTCCCGGCGGTGCCGTCCGCCGCGGCCTCGTACGGCACCCCGACGATCACCTTCTCGGCGGACTACCTGTCCGGCGCGGTCGGCGCCGTCGGCGATCCGACGGTGGGCATCACGGTCGCCCAGAGCGGCGCCTCCGCCTCGGCGTTGACGGTCGCCGCCTCCGCCAGCACCCGCGGCAGCGTGGCGCGCACCGGCGACGTCACGGTGACCGGCAGTGGCGCCGGCCGCACCCTGGCGGTCGCCGCCCGGGGCGTCGGGTACACCGACCTGACCGTCAAGGTCACCGGCCTGGGCGGCAGGACCGCCACCCGCACGCTGCACTACGCCGCCTCCCCCGCCGTCCGGGACTCCGCCGCGAGCCGCTACCTGACCGGCTCCAGCGACGCCTCGGCCGCCGTGGACGCGGGCGGCGGCTACATCCTGGTCGGCGACGACGAGTCCAACACCCTGCGGCTCTACGACCGCGACAACTCGGGCGCCCCGGTGCGCACCTGGGACTTCGGCTCGGTCCTGGGCGTCGACAAGGAGATCGACATCGAGGCCGCCGCCCGGGTCGGCGACACGATCTACTGGACCGGCTCGCTCGGCAACAACAAGGACGGCAAGGTCAAGCCCGACCGGCACACCCTGTTCGCCACCACGGTGACCGGCTCCGGCGCCGATACCCAGCTGTCGCCGGCCGGTTCGTACCACGGCCTGCGCGACGACCTGATCGCCTGGGACTCCGCCCACGGCGACCGTTACGGCTTCGCGGCTGGGGCCGCGGACGGGCAGGCACCCAAGCAGATCGACGGATTCGACGTCGAGGGCCTGGAGTTCGCCCCGGGCAGCGGCACCACCGCCTACATCGGCTTCCGCGCGCCTCTCGCCCCGGCGGTCCCCGGCGGCCGGGCGCTGCTGGTGCCGGTCACCAACTTCCCGTCGCTGCTGGACGGTTCGGCGGCGCACGCGACCATCGGCGAGCCGATCGAGCTGGACCTCGGCGGCCTGTCCGTCCGCGACCTGCGCCGCAACGCGCGCGGCCAGTACCTGATCGTGGCCGGTTCCTGGGCGGCCGAGGACAACTCGGCCCCGTACGCGCTCTACCGCTGGGACGGCCGGCCGGCCGCCGCGCCGGTCAAGCTGATCGACCTGCCGACCAGCGACGCCGGCGCCTGGGAGGCCGTCCCGGAGGTGCCGGACCTGGACGCCCCCGGCGCCCGCGCCCAGCTGATCACCGACAACGGCTCCGCCGACCTGTACGGCGACGGCACCGCCGCCAAGGACCTCACCCACCCGGAGTGGAAGAAGTCCCGCAGCAGCTGGTTCACCCTGGGCTGACCCGAGACCGGCCCCTCGGTTCCGCCAGGCCGAGGGGCCCACCCTCCGACGCACCCCGCTACGCCGTGGTCCGCGCCCGCCGCACCAGCCACCAGGCGGCCGCCAGCGACAGCACGAACACCGTGAGGTTCAACCCGTTCTCGATCAGGTGGAACGTCCCCAGCCGCCCCGCCGACTGGTAGCTCTGCTGGACCCCGACCAGCCCCTGCTGCTTGAGGCAGGAGACGAAGGCCTCGCCCCGCCCGTCCGGGATGCTGCCGCAGTACTGCGTCATCACGTCGCTGTACGAGTGCACGTGCCCGGCGGCGTCCACGAACGGCGACTTGCCGCCGTCCAGCAGCAGTTCGTCGGGCACCGGCCCGTACGGGTCGGCGCCGGCGGTCCGGTCCGGCCCGAGCGGGATGACCCGGGTGAGCGGCTCCAGCAGGTGCGGCCGCAGCTGGTCCATCAGCGTGGTGCGCGCCCCGAAGGCGCCGAGCACCAGCGCGAAGGCGGGCAGCAGCCGGCGCAGCCCCGCGCCGACCGCCACGCCGAGCATCCCCCAGGCGACGCCGAGCGTGAGCGGCATCCAGCCGCCGGCCTGGAACAGCGTCCCCTCGAACAGGCTGCGCCGGTCGGCGAGGTGGACGAGCTGGGCGACGTGCAGGCTCTCGGCGGAGAGCGCCGCGGACAGCACGACGACGAAGGTGCCGAGCACGGCGAGCTTGCCGAACAGCCAGCGCTGCGGGCTGATGTCCTGGGACCAGGCGAGCACCAGGGTGCGGTGCTCGTACTCCTTCGCCAGCAGCGGCACCCCGAGGAAGGTGCCGATCATGGCCGGCAGGAAGACCACGGAGTTGAGCTGGTAGCCGGCGATGTCGGCGGCGTCCCTGATCCGGCCGAGCCGCTCGTCGGCGACCGCCTTGGCGCAGTCCGGGCCGTGACACAGGTCCATCGCGCTCCGCAACTCGGCGGCGTTTAAGGCCATCCAGGCGAGGATGACGACGGTGAGGACGGTGAAGGAGATCAGCTGGGCACGGTGCTGGCGCCAGGTGAGCCAGAGGATGCCGCGCCACAGGTTCCCCCGGGCGGCCGGCGCGGGCCGGGCCCCGGCGGCCTGCGCCGGGGTGGTGACGGAGGCACTCACAGTCCGGTCTCCCCGAGTGAGGTCTTGAGGTAGGCGAGCACGACGTCCTCCAGGGTGACGGGGTGTGCCGTCCAGCCGGCGGCGTCGAGTGGGGTGGCCGCGCCGAGCAGGCCGCGCACCACGAAGGTGGACTGCCGGGCGGTGTGGGACTGGTGGACGACCTCGCCCTCGACCGGTGGCCGCGCCGAGCGCGGGCCGGTCAGCCGCAGGTGCTGGGAGAGCAGGTCCTCGGTGTCCCCGTCGAGGATGTTGCGGCCGTGCGAGAGCAGCAGCAGGTGGTCGCCCACGCCCGCGAGTTCGGCCACCACGTGGGTGGAGAGCAGCACCGTCATCCCGGTCTCCGCGACCTCGCCGAGCAGTTCGCCGGTGACGGCCTTGCGGGCCACCGGGTCGAGGTTGGCCAGCGGCTCGTCCAGCAGGAGCAGCGAGGGGCAGGCGCCGAGCGCGACGGCGAGCGCGACCTGGGCCTGCTGCCCGCCGGAGAGCTTGTCGCAGCGCCGGTCGAGCGGGATGTCGAACCGCTCCAGCCAGCCGAGCGAGCGCTGCTGGTCCCAGACGTGGTTGGTGTGCCGGCCGAAGTCCAGCATGTCGGCGACGCTGAAGCCGCGGTAGAGCGGCTTGTCCTGGGAGAGCAGCACGACCCGCCCGCCGACCCGGTACTCCCCGGCGGTGGGGCGGACCATGCCGCTGACGATCCCCATCAGGGTCGACTTGCCGGCGCCGTTCGCGCCGACCAGGGCGATGACGCCGCCGGCCGGGAGGGTGAAGCCGCAATCGTCCAGGGCGGTGACGCCGCGGTACTTCTTGGTCAGCCCGCGCACCGTCAACGCGGGTTCGGCGGCGATCACGCGTCCGCCCCGTGCCACCGGCGCTCGGCGGCGGTCGGCTCCTCGGCGAGCACCGCGGTGACCAGCGCCTTGACGTCCTCGTCCTCCAGTCCGGCCTCGCGGGCCTCGCCGACCCAGCGGGAGAGCCCCGTGCGCAGCCGCGCCATGTCGTGCGGCTCGACGGCGCCGAGCGAGCCGGTGACGAAGGTGCCGGAGCCCTGCCGGGCCTCGACCAGGCCGACGTGCTCCAGTTCGCGGTAGGCCTTGAGCACGGTGTTGGCGTTGATCGTGCACGAGACGACCACGTCGCGGACGGCCGGGAGGCGGTCGCCGGGCTTGAGCACCCCGAGCCTGAGCGCCTCCCGCACCTGGCGGACGAGTTGGGCGTAGGCCGGGAGGCTGTCCGCCCGGTCCACGTGGAATTCGATCACGGGGCATCTCCTCGATCCGTGAAGAAGACGAGGCCTGACTCAGACCTGGCTCAGGCCCGACTCGGGCCCGCTGAAGGCCTGGGTCGGGCCCGGCCGGGGGGCCTGCCCGTGAATTGTTACGCTCTACTAGAACACTAGTCAACCACTACACTGAAACGCCGTCACTCCGAGCCGCCGCTCAGAGCTCGACCAGCACCTTCCCCCGGCTCGCCGACCGGTCGGCGTAGAGACTGCGGTAGGCCGCCGGGATGGAGTCGAACCCCTGGTGGACGGTCTGCCGGTACTTCAGGTCACCGCTGCGCACCAGGGCACCGAGGTCCCGGCGCAGCGCGGACCAGTTCTCGTCGGTGAACCACTCCAGCGCGAAGACGCCGCGGATCAGGGTGCGCGGAAACATGATCATCGGCAGCAGCCGGGGGCCCGACCACTCACCGCCCACCTGGCTCCCCCACTGCCAGCAGACCGCCACCCGGCTGTCCACCGCCAGCATCCCGAAGACCGCGTCGGTGAGCGCGCCGCCCAGACTGTCGAAGTAGCGGTCGACGCCGTCCGGGGCGAGGGCGGCCAGCTCCTTCGCCAGCCGCTCCGGTTCGTCGCCGTCGCGGTAGTTCAGCACCGCGTCGAAGCCCAGCTCCGCCAGCCACTCGGCCTTCGCCGGGGTCGCCGTGGTGCCGATGACCCTGGCCCCCCGGTGCTTGGCGAGCTGGCCGACCACCGAGCCGACGGCCCCACTGGCCCCGCTGACCAGCACCGTCTGGCCGGGGCGGACGTCCAGGAACTTCTCCACCGTCCCCCAGGCCGTCATTCCCGGGCCGCCCAGCAGGCCGAGCGCCGTGGTGATCGGCAGCCGCTCGTCGTAGTCCGCGCGGTCCAGCCGCCGGTAGGCCGGGAAGACCATCGGGAAGGTGCCGGTCTGCCAGAGCCGGGACGCGCCGTCGCCGATCACGTGGCTGCGCCAGCCGCCGAAGCCCTGCACCAGGTCGCCGACCGCGAACCGCGCGGCGGGACCGGCCTGCACCACCTCCATGATCGAGTCGGCGCCCATGTGGTCGCCCACCGGGGTGTCCAGCGCGATCCCCTGGAGGTACGGGTCCACCGACACCCACCGGGTGCGCAGCAGCATCTCGTCCTCGGCCAGCCGGACGGGCACCTCCTCCACGACCTTCCGGTACATCCGGTCCACGTCCGGAACGCCGTCCACGTGCTCGCGGACGATCCACTTCTCGATCCGAACCACATCACTCACGAGGTGACTCCAAACTGCCGGTCGTCGGGCCCGACCGTTTCGGTGATCAGGGTGGGTGGCGGGGCGAAGTCGTCCACCTCGGCGGTGAACGGACGGCCGTCGTCGCGGCAGATGAACTGGACGACGTGCCGGCCGGCCGCGGCCGCGCGGATCAGGCCGCCGGTGGTCGCCCAGACGCCGGAGAGGTAGAAGTTCGCCAGGCCGGGCAGTCCCGGACCGTTGCGCTTGATCTCCTCCTCCAGGGTCTCCCCGCCCTCCACGAAGGGCTGCCAGCCGAGCACCGTGCCGTCGTAGTTGCCGGTGTAGCGGACCTGGGTGAGCGGGGTGGAGACGTCCCGGACGGCCACCGCCTCCCGCAGCCCGGGGTGGTGGCCGTCCAGGAACTCGATGACGGCGTCGCGCACCCGGCGCTTCTCCCGCTGGTACTCCCGGCCCCGGCCCACCGGCAGGGTGTGCAGTTCCTCGCCGCGCCGCAACCGGGGCGCCTGCTCGGGTCCGGTGCTCAGCCTCCGCCAGGGAGCGATGTCGCAGAAGTAGCTGGCGTAGACGACGGTGGTCGCGTCGGGCGACAGCTCCGGGTAGTGGCGGCTGCGGAACTGGATGTTGATGCTGGGGTGGCGGATGCCGGTGAGCCGCGCCGCGAACTCCTCCTCCAGCAGGTAGGTGGTGCACGGGTCGCCCGCCGGGAAGGGCCGGCGCAGGCCGAGGAAGACGGTCAGGTAGCCGGGGAAGACCATGCCCGGCTCGGTCAGCGTCCTGGTGTAGAGCCTGCGGTAGGTGTCGTTGAGGTAGCGGCCCTTGAGCAGGTCCATCACCGTGGTGCGGCCGTCGCAGGCGGCCACCACGATGTCGGCGCGCACCTCCCGCCCGTCGCTCAGCCGCACCCCGACGGCGGTGTCCCGCTCCACCAGGATCTCGGTCACCTTGGCGTTGTAGGTGATCTCGCCGCCGAGCCGCCGGTAGCGCTGCTCGATCGAGCGGGCCAGGCCCAGCGAGCCGCCCTCCGGCACTCCGGCGGACTGCCCGGCGTGCGAGGCGAGTTGGAAGTACGTGGGCAGCACCGGGAAGTTGGGGTGCTTCTCGTACAGCACGAAGTTGAACGCCTCGCGCAGCAGCGGGCTGCGGAACCGCGCCGAGTAGTCGCTCATCAGCACCGAGATCGAGCGCCGGATCACGTTGAAGTACGGCAGGAAGGAGGCGAGCATCCGCCAGCGTTCCCAGCGGCCCATCAGCCCGACCGGTTTGAGGAACGGGTAGCGGGCCAGCGCCTGGCGGAACGTGCGCAGCCCGTCGCAGAACTGGCGGATCCGCCGGGCGTCCTCGGGCGCGAGGTCCACCAGGTGGGCCTCCAGCCGGTCCGGGTCGGAGTAGAAGTAGACCGCCCGGCCGTCCCGGGTGCGCACCACGTTGAACACGTCGAAGTTGCGCATCCGCTTGCCCTGCAGTGCGCCGAGTTCGAGCCAGATCCGGTGCATCTCGTTGCCGGGACCGCTGCCCAGCAGCCAGCTGATGCAGCAGTCGAAGGTGAACTCGCCGCGGTCCCAGGCGGTGCAGCAGCCGCCGGGCAGCTCGTGCATCTCCAGGATCCGGGTCCGGTAGCCGTTCATCTGCGCGTAGCAGCCGGTGGACAGGCCGCCGAGCCCGCCGCCGACGACGACCACGCTCTGCCTGGGGCTCATTCGCTCACTCCCGTGGTGGCCCGGTCGAGTTGCGGGAGGTGGCCCCACTTGCCCGGGTGCCAGGGTTCCCGGTTGTCGCTGGGCCAGGCCCGGAACGGCCGGCCGAGTTCCCGGCAGAGGTACTGCGCCGCGTACCGGCCGCTGGTGGCGGCCCGGATCAGGCCGCCGAGGGAGGCCCACTGCCCGGCCATGGAGAAGCCGCTGAGCCCGGGCAGCCGCATCCGGTCCCGGTTGACCAGGCGGTTGACGGTGTCCTCGGCCTCGGAGAAGGCCTGCCAGGCGAGGATGCTGCCGCGGGTGTTGCCGGTGAACCGCTCGGTGGTCACCGGTGAGGCGACGTCGACCAGTTCGATCCGCGCGCCCAGCCCGGGGTGGGTCCGCTCCAGGAACTCCCGGACGAACGCGGCCACTTGCTCCTTGCGCTCCCGGTAGGCCCGGCGGTCGCGCATCCGCAGGTCCTTCCAGGAGCGGTAGTCGCTGAAGTAGGTGCAGTGCAGCACCGACTTGCCGGGCGGCGCGAAGCCCTCCGCGTAGGCGGAGCGCAGCTGCACCACCAGGCTCTGCTGGAGCGAGCCGGGCAGCCGCCCGGCGTCCTCGGGTGCCAGCAGGTAGGTGCTGCAGTGCGGTTCGCCCTGCGGCAGCGGGCCGTCCACCCCGACGAAGGCGGAGACCACGGCCGGGTAGAGGTTGCCCGGCTTCTCCAGCAGTTCGCCGTACAGCCGGTCGGTGGCGGGGCTGGAGTAGCGGCCGCGCAGCAGCCGGTCGAGCACCGTCGGGCCGTCGCAGGCGGCCACCACGTGATCGGCGAAGTGCCGTGTGCCGTCCCGCAGTTCGACACCGACGGCGCGCCCGTCCTCGACCAGGATCCGGTCCACCCGGCAGCGGTAGCCGATCACCCCGCCGAGCGAGGTGTACCGCTCCTCCACCGAGCGGGCCAGCCCCAGCGACCCCCCCTGCGGGAAGCCCGCGTTGCCGGTGTGGGCGGCGGCCAGGGTGTACAGGTACGGCAGCAGCGGGAAGCCGGCCGGCTCCTGGAGGAACATGGCGGGGAAGGCCCGGCGCAGCAGCGGGTCCCGGAAGCGCTCGGCGAAGCCGCTCATCGGGGTGGTCCCGGTGCGCCAGAACAGCCGGAAGGCGGGCAGCACCGCGCGCAGGGTGCGCAGCCGTTCGGCGGTGGTCCGCAGCGGCGGCGGGGTGAGGTCCCAGGGCAGGTCGATCGCGGCGAAGCGGCGCAGGTCCCGGCAGAAGGCCCGGATCGGCCTGGCGTCGCCAGGGGCGAGGGCCAGCAGGTGGCCCTCCAGCCGGTCCGGGTCGGTGTGGAAGGTGACGGAGCGGCCGTGTTCGTCGACGACGCGGTTGAAGGTGGCGAAGTGGGTCACCGACTTGCCGTCCAGGGCGCCGAGTTCGCGCCAGACCCGGTGGGCGCCGGTGCCCTCGGCGGTGCCGATCAGCCAGTCGATGCAGTAGTCGAACAGGTAGCCGCGGCGGGACCACGCGGCGCAGCAGCCGCCGGGCAGCACGTGCTTCTCGAAGATCCGGGTCTCCAGCCCGCTCATCTGGGCGTAACAGCCGGTGGCGAGGCCGGCCAGGCCCGCCCCGATCACGATCACCCGGGGCGGGCCGCCGGCCGGCCGCTCCCGGGCGGACCAGTCCGGCCCGCGGTCAGCCCCGGCCATCGGCGGCGCCTCCGGCCAGGATCGCGGCCGCCAGTTCGGCGTTGCGGGCGGCGGACTCGCCGTCGAGCATCTCCGCATGGCTGCCGTGGCCGACGTACACGGTGGTGCCGGTGGTGGAGGCGCCGTGCCAGGAGCCCGGTTCGTCGCCGACGTGCACGGCGAGGCGCCCGCGTTCGCAGAGCACGTCCAACTGGGCCCGGACCGTACCGCTGTTGGGGGTTCTGCTGCAGAACTCCAGGTAGTCCCGGGCCTGTTCGAGCGTCTCCCGGGCGACGATCCGCGAGCCGGTGTGGCGGTGCAGGTGCTCCTGGAGTTCGTCCTCGAAGACTGCCACGTGCTCCTCTCCGAGGTCGAAGGCGTCCAGCGATCGGTAGGCGTCGACCAGCAGCACCGAGGTGACCGTGCGGCCGCGCCGCTCCAGTTCCTTGGCCACCTCGAAGGCGAGGTTGCCGCCGAGCGAGTAGCCGAGCAGCCGGTACGGCCCGGCCGGGTGCAGCGCCTCGACCTGGTCGGCGTAGCGGGCCGTCTTGTCCCCGCCGGTCAGGTAGTTGAAGGCGGCGATCCGTTGCTCGGGCAGGTGGGCGGCGAGCTGTCGGTAGACCAGGCCGTGGCCGCCGGCCGGCGGGAAGCAGAACAACGTGCGGTCCTCGGGCGCGGCGGAGTTGAACCACAGGTGGGGCTGACCGCCGGCCAGCTCGCCGGTGACGATCTGCTCGACGGTGCGGGCCATCCCGTGCAGGGTGGTGACCTTGAACAGCTGGCCGACCGGGATGCTGATGGCGAACTCGGTCTGGAGGTGGTGGATCAGTTCGATCAGCCGGATGGAGCTGCCGCCGAGCTCGAAGAAGTCGTGCTGGAGGCCGACCTCGGCCAGCCCGAGGAGCTTGCGCCAGTGCTCGGCGACCCGCTTCTCGTAGAGGGTGACGGGCGGTTCGGGCCGCTCGTCGCCGGTGTCGGGGGCGGGCTCGGGCAGGGCGGCCAGGTCGACCTTGCCGTTGGGGGTGAGCGGCAGGGCGGCGAGTTCGGCGAGGTAGGAGGGGATCATCACGGTGGGCAGGTGTTCGGCGAGGTGGCGGCGCAGTTCGCGGCGGTCCGGCCGGACGCCCTCGGCGGGCACCAGGTAGGCGGCCAGGACGGCTTCCCCGCCCGCGTCCTGGCGTACCGTCACGCACGCCTCGGCGATGTCGGGCCGGGCGGTGAGGTGGGCCTCGATCTCGCCCGGTTCGATCCGGTGGCCGCGCACCTTGACCTGGTTGTCGATCCGGCCGAGCAGGTGCGCGGTGCCGTCGGCGTCCCAGCGGCCGAGGTCGCCGGTGCGGTAGAGCCGCCTGGGCGTGCCGTCCAGGTCGAGCGTCCGGAAACGCCGTTCGGTCTGCTCCGGGTCGTTCGGGTAGCCGGCCGCGACGCCCGCGCCGCCGACCCACAGCTCGCCGGGCACCCCGACGGGGACGGGCTCGCCGTAGCGGTCGAGGACGTACAGCTCGCTGTTCGGGAAGGGCCGCCCGATCGGGACCATCCGGCCGGGTTCCAGCGCCTCTGCGGCGCCCTCGTAGTAGCTGCTGTCCACGGTGGCCTCGGTCAGCCCGTAGGAGTTGACCAGCCTGGTCGCCGGGCCGCACAGGGCGCGCAGGCGCTGGTGCTCGGAGGCCTTCCAGGAGTCGGAGCCGACGACGAGCAGCCGCAGGAAGTCCAGCCGCAGGCCCTCGCGTTCGCAGTGCGCCAGCAGGGCGCGGGCCACAGCGGGCACGAACTCGCCGCAGTCCACGGCCTCTTCGCGCATCACCCGGTGGAGCCGGGCGGTGTCGAAGAGCAGTTCGCGGTCGACCAGGACGAGGGTGCCGCCGGCGCCGAGCGCCCGGGCGAGGTCGCCGGTGAACACGTCGAAGGCGGTCCCGGCCATCTGGAGGTGCACCCGGGCCTCGGTGTCCAGCCGGTACTCGGCCCGCCAGCCGGCCGTCACGGCGGCCAGGTGGCGGTGGTCGACCCGGACACCCTTGGGGCGGCCGGTGGAGCCGGAGGTGTGGATCACGTAGGCGGGCCGGTCGGGGTCGGCGGCGGGCAGCGGTCCGGTGTCGGCGGCCGGTCGGTCCAGCTCCTCCAGGGTGACCAGCGGGGCCGGGAGGTCGGCCGCGACCGGGTGCCGCTCGTCCACCACGACCAGGGACGCCCCCGCGTCGGCCACCTGGTACGCCAGCCGGTCGGCCGGGTGCCCGGGGTCGAGCGGCAGGTAGGCGGCGCCGGCCCGCCAGACCGCCAGCAGGGTGGTGACCAGCTCGGGCGACTTGTCCAGGCACACGGCGACCACGGAGCCCTCGCCGACGCCCAGTTCGCGCAGCCGGAGGGCGGTGCGCTGGGAGCGGCGGTCCAGCTCGCCGTAGCCGAGCCGCCGGACGGCGTCCCGGCCGGGGGCGACCACCGCGACCGCCTCCGGGTGCTCGGCGGCGGCCTTGGCGATCAGTTCGGGCAGCGGCACGTCGTGGTCGATCCGCCGCTGGACGCCGCTGAACCCGGCGAGGATGCGCCGGCGCTCGGCCGGGTCCAGCATCCGCAGCCGGCCGACCGGTTCGGCCTCGGCGGCCCGGGTCATGGCGTCCAGCAGGTTGCGGTAGTGCGCGGCGAGGCGCCGTACGGTGGCGGGCTCGAAGAGGTCCGAGTTGTACTTGAGGACGCAGTGGAAGCAGCCGTCCGCACGGTCCTCGTAGGCGGACAGCGTCAGGTCGAACTGCCCCTCTTCCTCGGGGAGTTCGATGTACTCCAGGCGATAGCCGAAGCGCTCCACCGCGACCTTGTGGGTGAGCAGGATGAACATCGCCTGGAACACCGCGGAGCGGCTCGGGTCGTGCTGGAGGCCCAACTTCTCGACCAGCAGCGGGAACGGGTACTCCTGGTGGTCCAGCCCACCGAGCACGCTCTCCCGCACCCGGGCCAGCAGTTCGGTCACCGTCGGCTCCCCGGCCAGGCTGACGTGCAGCGGCAGCGGGTTGACGAAGTAGCCGTAGACGGAGGCGAACTCCTCCTCGGTGCGGCCGGTGACGGGGCTGCCGACCACGATGTCCTGCTGTCCGGACCACCGGTGCAGCAGCAGGTAGTAGGCGCCGAGCAGCACCATGAACGGGGTGGCGTTGTGGGCCCGGGCCAACGCGTGGACGCGGTCGGTGAGTCCGGCGTCCAGCCGGAAGAACTCGGAGGCCCCGTTGTGGGTCTGCACCGCCGGGCGCGGCTTGTCGGTGGGCAGCTCCAGCACCGGCATCCCGGTGGGCAGGTGGGCGCGCCAGTAGTCCAGCATCCGCTGGGCCTGCGGCCCGGCCAGGAAGCGGTTCTGGTGGTTGAGGAAGTCCAGGTAGCGGGCGGCCACCGGGGGCAGTTCGGGTGTGCGGCCCCGGCTCAGCGCCTGGTAGACCTCGAACAGCTCCTCGATGAAGGTGAAGGTGGAGATCGCGTCCGAGACGATGTGGTGGACGGCCTTCATCAGCACCCAGCGGTCGGGCCCGCGCCGGAACAGCCGCAGCCGTACCAGCGGGTCCTCGGCCAGGTCGTACGGCCGCCGGTACTCGCGGACGATCAGCTCGTGGATCTCCTCCCAGGGGCGCCCCTCGACGTCGAACAGCCCGGTGTCGGCGACGGCTTCGGCGCGGATCCGCTGGACGGGGCGCCCCTCCTCCGCGGTGAAGGCGGCGCGCAGCCCGGGGTGCCGGGCGACCAGGAAGGCGAAGGCGGCGAACACCAGCTCCGGGTCGAGTTCGGCGCGGACCTCGACCGCGCCGCCGATGTTGTACGCGAAGCCGTCGGGGTGCAGCTGACGCAGGAACCACAGTGCCTGCTGGTTGTGGGTGAGCGGGTAGCGGGTCTCGTCGGTGTGCAGCTCGACCTCGGCCCGCTCGGGCCCGCCCTCCGCGGCGAGCAGCGCGTCCAGGCCCGCGGCGAGCAGGTCGACCAGGTCGGCGACGCTGCCGTTGCTGAGCAGGGCCACCACCGGAAGGGCGACGCCGAGTTCGGCGTGCACCCGGGCGCGCAGCTCCATGGCGAGCAGCGAGTCCAGGCCGTGGGCGCCGAGCCTGGTGTCCGGGGTGATCCGCTCGGCGCCGGCGCGCAGCACGGCCGCGGCGGCCGCGGTGAACCGCTCGGTGGCCAGCTGTCGGCGGGTGTCCGGGTCGGCGGTGCGGTAGCCGTCCAGGAAGCCGCCGGTCCCGGTCGGGGCCTGGTCGGCGGCGCCGGCCGCCAGCTCGGCGACCAGCGGCGGCGGGGCCGGGTACCAGGCGAGGAAGGTCGGCCAGTCGACCACGGTGGCGACCAGCAGCTGGGCGCGGTCCTGCCCGAGGACGCGTTCCAGTACCGCGGTGCCGGCATCCGGCGGCAGCGAGCTCATGCCGCGGGCGTCGCGGTAGTGGGCGACCAGGCCCAGTTCCTCGATCATGCCGGTGGCCCAGGGCCCCCAGTCCAGGCTGAGCGCGGGCAGGCCGTCGGCCCGGCGGTGGTGGGCGAGGGCGTCCAGGAAGGCGTTCCCGGCGGCGTAGTTGGTCTGGCCGGCGGTGGTGAGCAGCGAGGCGACGGAGGCGAACAGCACGAAGTGGTCGAGCGGCTCGGCGCGCAGCAGCCGGTGCAGCAGGTGGGCGCCGACCACCTTGGGGGCGAATCCGGCGTCGAAGGCGGGGCGGTCCATCTGGGTCAGCAGGGTGTCCCTGACCTGCCCGGCGAGGTGGAACACCCCGCGGATCGGCGGCAGTTCCCGCTCGCGGTACTCGGCGTGCCAGGCGCCGAGGGCGGTCTCGTCGGTGACGTCCACCGGAGCGAGCAGCGGTTCGGCGCCGAGCGCCTCCAGTTCGCGCAGGAAGGCGATCCGCTCTCCGGCGGGCGTGGCGGGGTCGACGGTGTGCCACTCGGCGCGCGGGGGCAGGGCAGTGCGGCCGAGCAGGATCAGCCGCCGGGCGCCGCGCCGCACCAGGGTGCGGCAGAGCAGTCGGCCGAGCGCGCCGAGCCCGCCGGTGACCAGGTAGCTGCCGTCGGGGCGCAGGACCGGCGGCAGCGGTCGGGCGAGGCCCTCGGCGGGGCGCAGCCGGCTGGTGAGCCGGCGGCCGGCCCGCAGGGCGAGTTCCTGCTCGTCGTCGGCGGCGTGCTCGGCGGACGCGGTTGGGGCGGACGCGAGCTCGGCGGACGCGGTTGGGGCGGACGTGAGTTGGGCGAGCAGCGCCTCGGCCTGCTCCCGGGCCGGTACCGCCGGATCCAGGTCGATCAGGCAGCCTCGCTGGGCGACGAGTTCCTGCTGCCAGAGCACCCGGCCGATGCCCCAGGCGGGGGCGCCTAGCGGTTCGACCCGGTCCTGCGGCCCGGTGGCCTGGGTGCCCCGGGTGACGATGTGCAGTCGGCCGTCCGGGCGGGCGGCGGGCAGGGCCTGGGCGAGGGTGACCAGCGAGTAGGCGCCGTGGGTGGCGAGCCGGTGGAGCTGCCCGGGGTCGGTGGCGTCCAGGGCGGGCAGGTCGAGGTTCCACAGGTGGACGACGGTCCGGTAGGCCGGGTCCAGGTCGGCGAACAGCCGGCGGAGGTCCTTGGCGGAGTCGGGCCGTACGGTCGCCGTCGCTTCCGTGAAGTCGTACGCGCGGCCGGGCCGGACGAGGTGGCAGCGGGCGCCGCGGTCGGCGGCCAGCCCGGCGAGCCGCTCGGCGAGGCCGCCGTCGTCCGCGAAGAGCAGCAGGTCTGGGGTGGGCCGCTGGTTCGGCGGTGCCGGGGCGTCCTGCCAGACGAGTTCGGTGAGCCAGCCGTCGATGGTGGCCAGGCTCACCGAGGCGGCCGCGCGGGCGACGTCGGTGGCCTTGAAACCGGTGATCCGCCCGAGCGGGGTGCCGTCCTCGGCGTACAGGGCGAGGTCGCCGAGGAGTTCCTCGCCGCTGTCCCGGGTGACGGTGGCGTGCACCCACAGCGGCCGGGAGCCGATCGCGTCGAGGCGGACCTCCTCGATCGACACCGGCAGCCGGACGCCGCCGCCCCCGGGGGCGTGCAGCCGGGTGGTGAGCAGGGTCTGGAAGCAGGCGTCGAGCAGCACCGGGTGCAGGTGGTGGTCGGCCGCGTCGGGGCCGAGCCGTTCGGTGGGGCGGATCAGGGCGAGTGCCTCGTCGGGCCCGGTCCACACCTCGGCGACGGCCCGGAAGGCGGGCCCGTAGTCGTAGCCGCGTTCGGCCAGACGCCGGTAGCAGTCGGGGCCGTCGAGGTGCCGCCCGCGGGCGCGCAGCGCGTCGAGGTCGGCGACGGGCCCGTGGGAGCGGCGCTGGCCGGTGCGGACCCGCCCGCCCGCGTGCACGGTGGGCTCGCCGCCGGCCGGGGTGGAGGCGATGGTGAAGCGGGCGTCCTCGGGGGCGTAGCCGAGCTGCACGGGGACGGGCTCGGTGTCGGAGAGGAACAGCGCCCGGTTCAGCTCGATCTCGGCGAGCACCACCTCGGTGCCGCCGGTCAGCGCGCGGACGGCCTGGGCGGCCATCTCCAGGTATCCGGCGGCCGGGAAGACCACCCTGCCCTCGATCCGGTGGTCGTCCAGGTAGGGCAGCCGCTCGGGGTCGAGCGCGGTGGTCCAGGAAGGCTGCACGGCGGCGGTGCGGCGGCCGAGCAGCGGGTGGTCGACCCGCCCGAGCCGGACCCGCGCGACCGGTTCGGGCTCCACCCAGTACCGCTCGCGCCGCCACGGGTACCCCGGCAGTGGCACCGGGCGCCCGGCGGGCTGGAGCGCGTCCCAGCTCAACTCCACTCCCAGGGCGTGGAGTTCGGCCAGAGTACGGGCGATGCGCTCGGGCTCGTCCTGCCCGCGGCGGATCGAGGGCAGGGTGTGCGCCCGTTCGGCGCACTCGCGGATCGCGTGGCCGAGCACCGGGTGCGGGCCGACCTCCAGGAACACCCGGTGTCCGTCCTCGGCCATCCGCTCGACGGCGGCCCGGAAGCGGACCGGGTGGCGCACGTTGTGCCACCAGTACTCGCCGTCCAGCTCCGGCCCCCGGGCGGTCCCCTCGCGCGCGGTCAGGTAGAGCGGCAGCCGTGCCGGCTGCGGTGCGATCCCGGCCAGCGCGGCGGTCAGCTCGCCGCGGATCGGGTCCATCCGCACGCTGTGGTAGGGGACTTCGACGTCCAGCAGGCGGGCGAAGACGCCCTGCCGTTCGAGCTCCCCGGCCAGTTCGCGCAGCGCCTCGGTGTCCCCGGCGAGGGTCACGGCGGAGGGGCTGTTGACGGCGCCGAGCGAGACCCGGCTGCGGTACGGGCGGATCCGCCGCTCGGCCTCGGCCTCCGGCAGGCCGACGGCGAGCATCGAGCCCGTCCCGGCCAGCCGCTGCTGGAGCCTGCTGCGGGTGAGCACCACCCGGACAGCGTCGGCCAGGTCGTAGACCCCGGCCTGGTGGAAGGCGGCGACCTCGCCGGTGCTGTGGCCCACCACCGCGTCGGGCCGCAGTCCGTGGCTCTGCCAGAGTGCCGAAAGCCCCAGCTGGACGGCGAAGTTGGCGGGCTGGGCGAGCCAGGTCCCGGCCATCCGGGAGTCGGCCTCGTCGCGTCCGAGCTCCTCCAGCAGCGACCAGCCGGCCTGGGCGCGGATCTCCGCGTCCACGGCCCGCACGGCGTCCCGGTAGACCGGTTCGCTCTCGTACAGGCCCCGGCCCATCCCCCACCACTGCGGGCCCATGCCGGTGAACACCCAGGCCAGGCGCCGCTGCCGGGGCTCCCGGGCGCGGCCCCGGACGACCTGTGGGTGAGTCTCGCCGCGCTCGCAGGCGGCCAGCGCCTCGTCCAGGTCGGCCGGTCCGGAGTGGACCACCGCGAGCCGCTCGGGCAGGTGCTGGCGGCGGTGCGCCAGGGTGTGGCCGAGGTCCGCCGGTGAGACGCCGGCGGCCAGCTCCCGCCGTACGGCGGCGGCGAGTTCGGGCAGTCCGGCGACGTCCCGGGTGCTCAGTGGCAGTACGGTGACGGCCGGCCGGGGCGCGGGCTCCACGGGGGCGGGCGGCGGCGGTTCCTCCAGCAGGACGTGGGCGTTGGTGCCGCCGAAGCCGAAGGAGTTGACGCCCGCGCGGGCCGGTCCCCGGTGTTCGGGCCAGTCGACGGGGGCGGTCGGGATGTCGAAGGGCAGCGCGGCCAGGTCGATGCCGGGGTTGGGCCGCTCCAGGTTGAGGTGCGGCGGGATGCGGCGGTGCCGCAGGGCCAGCGCGGTCTTGATCAGTCCGGCGACGCCGGCGGCGGCCTCGGTGTGCCCGATGTTGGTCTTCACCGAGCCGACGTAGCAGCGCTCCCCGGCCCGGCGGCCGATGCCCAGCACCCGGCCGAGGGCGGCCGCCTCGATCGGGTCGCCGACCGGCGTGGAGGTGCCGTGCGCCTCGACGTACTGGAGGCTGCCGGGCAGCACCCCGGCCTCGGCGCAGACCCGCTCGATCAGGGCGGCCTGGGCGTCGGCACTGGGGACGGTGATGCCGCTGGTGCGGCCGTCCTGGTTGACGCCGCTGCCGAGGATGACGGCGTGCACCGGATCCCCGTCGCGCAGCGCGTCGGAGAGCCGCTTGAGCACCACCACGCCGACCCCCTCGGCCCGCACGTAACCGTCGGCGGAGGCGTCGAAGGCGCGCGAGCGGCCGTCAGCGGAGAGGAAGCCGCCCTTGGTCTCGGCGATCGTGTACTGCGGCGCCATGTGCAGCAACGCGCCACCGGCCAGAGCGAGTTCGCTCTCTCCGCGGAGCAGGCTCTGGCAGGCGAGGTGGACGGCCACCAGGGAGGAACTGCACGCGGTGTCGATCGAGACGCTGGGGCCGCGGAAGTCGAAGCAGTGCGAGATCCGGTTCGACACCATGGTCATCATGGTGCCGGTGGCGGTGTGCGCGGCGATGGTGGCGAAGTCGAGGTCGGCGAACTGGAGGATCTTCCAGTCCAGGGTGAAGGCGCCCATGTAGACGCCGACGTCCCGTCCGGCCAACTCGCCGGGGCGCAGCCCGCCGTCCTCCAGCGCCTCCCAGCTCACCTCCAGGAGCTTGCGCTGCTGCGGGTCCATGTGGGCGGCCTCGCGCGGGCTGATCCCGAAGAAGTCCGGGTCGAAGGTGTCGAAGCCGTCGATGTAGCCGCCCCGGCCGCCGGTCAGCCGCCCCGGCTTGGCCCGGTCCCGGCTTCCCAGGGTGCCGGTGTCGTACCGGTCGGCGGGGGTGTCGGTGAGACAGTCCCGGCCCTCGATCAGATTGCGCCAGTAGGTGCGGTGGTCGTTGGCGTGTCCGGGCAGGCGGCAGCCGATTCCGGTGATCGCGATCCGTTCGCAGGGGACGGCGAAGGGCGAGGTGGTCATGGTCCAATCCGAGGGGTGGTGGCGCGGGCACGGGCGAGGGGGCGGCCTCGCGGGGAGGTTCGTCGGGGCCTGGGTGTCAGGCGGACTGCTCGGTGGTCTTCGTCCGACGCCACGGGTGCAGCAGGGTGGCGCCGATCTCGTCGGTGGTCGGGAACGCGGCCGGGTCGGTGAGGCCGACGGCTTCCGGGGTCCTCCCGGGCCGCCAGGTGAAGCTTCCGAACACGTGGTCCCACAGCGACAGGTCGGAGGCGTAGTGGCCGGCCTCGGCGAGGTCGGTGCTGTGGTGCAGACGGTGGAGTTCCGGGCCGGCCAGCACGTGGCCGAGCGGACCGATGCGGACGTCGATGTTGGCGTGGACGAAATACCCCTGCGCCATGACGAATATTCCGACCACGAACACCGAGTCCGGCGAGAATCCGATCAACGCCAGCAGGAGTTGGACCACGGACTGTGCGAACAGGACGTCCAGGAAATGGTTCACGCCGTTGTTGGCGACGTTCACCTTGTCCGGCACGTGGTGCACCCCGTGCAGCCGCCAGAGCCACCGGTTGTGGTGCGACCAGCGGTGCACCAGGTAGTCGCCGAGCGAGCCGAGCAGCAGGGCGAGCGGGATCTCCAGCGCGAACGGCAGGGCCGGACGGGCCGGGCCGAGCAGCTCCACCAGCGTGGTCACCAGCCCCTGGGCCAGCCCGCCGCCGACCATGCTGAGCACGAAGTAGACGCCGTACCGGCGGAGTTCCCGGCCACTGGGGTGCCAGTCGGTACGGTACGGGATCACCCGTTCCAGCAGCGCCAGGTAGCCGATGACGGCGATCAGCACGAGCGGGGAGACCTTGTCGGGCGTCCAGTGGAAGCGCAGTGTCGCGACGGCCGTGCACAGCACCCCCAGCAGCAGGAACGGATGCGCGAGCCGGCGTGCGATGGCGGACAGCACGCTCCCCCCAAGTTATTCGCTGACTAACGAACGGAAACGTCAGAGACTCTAGCGGGAGCCGTCGACATGGTCAGTCATTCGACGTGTTAACGCCATGAATAACCCGATCGACGGAAGATCAGTGCACGAAGTTGACGTGTGAGCGGCGCGAACGGGGCACATCCGCGGCCGGGTTCTCGGGCCACCGGAGTGCGGTGCGCACGGCGCTCGGACGCATCGCCGTCCCGCGCCCCCTCCTGGGGCACCGGGGTCAGGACCCTGCCAGCTCCGCCAACCGCCGCGCGGCCTGCGGCTCGTACGGCACGAGGCGCCCCCGCAGGCCACGCAGCTCGTGCCCCACCAGCGAGGGCAGCGCGGCCACCGGGGACGACTCCAGCGCGGGCCCGAGCAGTTCGACGGCCGCCCGCGGGTCGTGCGCGCAGGCGTGGCAGTCGGCCGCCCGGACGGTGAACAGCAGTCGGGTGGAGGGCAGCTGGGTCGGGCCGAGCAGACCGAGCGCGGTCTCGGTGGCGGCCAGCGCCCGCCGGGCCAGCCGGGGGTCGTCGACGGCGGCGGCGAGGTCGCGCAGGGCGGCGGCCGCGGCGGACTCCACCCGTAGCCGCATCGAGGCGATGGACAGCCACGGCACGTCCGCCTCGTCCCGGGCGTCGAGGTGCTCGACGTGCGTCCGGGCCAGGCCGATCTCCCGGAGCGTGCCGCGCACGTCGCCGGTCAGGGCACGCGCGCGGGCCCGGCTGATCCGGTCCATCGCACCGGCCCAGGGGCGGCCGGGGGCGACCCGGTCGATCTCGCGGGCGTAACCGAGCGCGGTCGCCGCATCGCCGTCCAGCCGGGCCAGGACGCTCAGGTCGCTGAGCGTGCCGACCACGGTGGCCCGGTCCCCGGCGAGTTCGGCCCAGGTCAGCGCGCGGTCGAAGCAGGCCATCGCGGTGGCGTTGCGGCCGCCCTGCATCCGCAGCGCCCCGGCGGCGTGGGCGTGCTCGGCGGCCAGCAACTCGCCGCCCGAACCGAGGAGTTCGTCGATCCTTTCGGCGATCCTCGGGGTGACCCGGCGGGCGCCGTGCTCCATCTTGCTGACCGCGGTGTGGTCGTAGCCGAAACGACAACGGCTCCGGCTCCGCCGTCCTGCTGGAGAACGCCCTCGCGCTCGCCCAGCAGAACCCCACCCTCGCCCGGCACGTCCGGTTCGCCTGGTGGACCGGTGAGGAGCAGGGCCTCCAGGGCTCGCAGTACTACGTCGGCCAGCTGAGCTCCGCCCAGCGCTCCTTGAACCCGTCCTCGGTGCAGTCCGGCGCCTCGGCCACGATGACCGTCGCCACCGCGGCGTCCACCGCCCCCGGCACCTACGGCATCACCGTCGCCGGAACCGGCTCCGCCTCCCACACCACCAGCTTCACCCTGGTCGTGGGCAACGCGAACCCCGACCCCGGCAACGCCCGGACCCCCGGCACCACCTACCAGGCGGGCGACATCGTCACCTACAAAGGCCTCAGCTACCGCTGTCTCCAGGGCCACACCGCCCAGGTCGGCTGGGAGCCGCCGATCGTCCCGGCCCTGTGGGAGGCGGTGTGACCCACACGCCCTGACACCACCCGAGCCGCTGCGCCGCGGGTCCGTCGAGGGGGACGGACCGCGGCGCAGCCGTGTGCGGGGGCAGCTGCGGTCACCCGGGGTGGAGGGCCGCCCGGACGTTGGCGTCCATCGGCAGGATCAGCAGGCTGCCGTGCTCCCAGGTCCAGTTCCCCGTCAGGAGCGGGACGGGAAGGGGGCCGGACGGGGCCCCGCCGATCCCTGTCCGTTCGTGCACGCCAGGACAGTCCTCCGCCCGGGTGGCCTGATGAGCCGCGGGTCACCGCGGGTCACCACGCCGCGCCCCGGGCCCACCCGTCTGGCGTACAGTCAGCCGGGGCCTTCCGGCCCCGCCACCCGTCGGCCGAGTCGAGGAGAACCGCTGGTGACCACGGACGCCATCCCCGTACCGGAACTGGCCCCCGCGGCCGTCGAGCAGTGGCGCGCCGAGGAGGCCGAGCTGGTCGAGCTGCTCGCCCGGGCGCAGCGGGGCATCGGCGGCATCGCCGCCTTCCGGCTCGGTCCGACGCCGACCGTGCTGGTCACCGACCCGGCCGCGGTCCAGCACGTCCTGGGCCGCCACCCCGACCGGTACGTCAAGCGCTCGCACCGGGCCCGGATGCTGGTCGGCGACGGCGTGCTGTCCGCCACCGGGGACGCCTGGAAGCGCCGACGGCGTCTGCTGCAGTCCCAGTTCACCGGTCCCGGCATGCGCCGCTACGAGCAGCGGATCGCCGCCGCCGCGCGCCGGACGGCGCAGCGCTGGGAGGGGTACCGGCGCAGCGGGAAGACCTTCGACGTCGGCGAGGAGATGCGCGGCTTCGCCCTGGACACCGTCTGGCGGGCGCTCACCGGGCGGGAGCTGGACGAGCGGACGGACACCGAACTGCGGGCGGTGGAAAGGGTGGTGGCCGCGATGCCGACCCTTCCGACCAACGCGGCCGACGCCCGGGACGCCGTCGCCGAGGACCTCGCCCGGATCGACGCCGTCGCCCGAGCCGCGATCGAGGCGGCGCGCACCGCGGACGCCGCGGACGCCGCGGACGCCGCGGAACCGGGGGTGCTCCGCGCCCTGCTCGACGCTTCCGACCAACACCCTGAGTACACCGACCAGTTGATCCGCGACGAGCTGGTCACCCTGCTGGTCGCCGGCCACGAGACCACCGCCACCACCCTCACCTGGCTGTTCCTGCTGCTCGACCGCGACCCCGGGGCGCGCGACGCCGACCCGCAGGCCCTCGTCAGCGAGACCCTCCGGCTCTACCCGGCCGCCTGGATGCTCCCCCGGCACGCCGTCGAGGACGACGTGATCGCCGGCCACCGCATCGCCGCCGGCACCGACGTACTGGTCTGCCCCTACCTCACCCACCGGGACCCGTCCCTGTGGCCCGACCCGGAACGCTTCGACCCCAGCCGCTTCGCCCCCGGCGCCACCCGCCCCACCCACCTCGGCGCCTACCTCCCCTTCGGTCTGGGCGCCCGCGCCTGCCTCGGCACCCAGTTCGCCCTCCGGGAGACCACGGCACTGCTGGAACTCCTCCTCCCCCTGGGCCCGTTGGAGTTCCTCGCCCGCCCCACCGGCCAGGCCTTCGGCATCACCGTCCGCCCCGACGGCCCCACCCCGGCGGTGCTGCGCACGGCCCGCCGAACCGGCCCTGGACGGGCGCCTCTCAGCTGACGAACCCGAAGGCGGTGACCAGCAGCCGGCTGACGTACGGGGTCTCCGCACCCACCACGCCCGTCGGGTTCACCGAGTACACCAACGTGCGGCTCAGGTCGCGGGTGGCGAACACCCCGCTGGTGTAGCCGGGCCGGGAGCCGGTCTTGCCCCAGGCGACCACGCCGTCCTGCTCGATCCGCTGCAGGCCCGTGCTCAGGCAGGCGCGGGAGGACGGGCCCTTGCCGCAGTCGTTGTTGTGGAAGTTCGGCACGTCGGGGACGGTGAACAGGTTCTCCTGGACGGAGGCGGGCAGCAGCCGCCCCCGGTACAGAGCGGTGATGAAGCGGTCCAGGTCGGCGGCGCTGGAGATCATGCCGCCCTCGACCCACGGCCAAGGGCTCTGCTCGGTGACGTCGACGCCGGTGTTGCCGCCCTGGTCCGGGACGGTCAGGTAGCCGTGCGCGGTCGGGTGCGGGAGCGCCGGGTCGTCCGCGTCGGGCACGGAGGTCTGGCGCAGACCGAGCGGCCCGGTGATCCGGTACTTCACCTCGTGGGCGAAGCTGTGCCCGGTGACCTTCTCGACGATCATCCCGGCGAGGAAGGTGTTCATCCCGTTGTACTGCTGCGCGGTACCGGGATCGAAGTTCCTCGGCGCCTTCCGCAGCGTGGCGACGACCTGCTCGGGCGTCCAGGCGTCCAGGCGGTGCGCCGCGAACCAGGCGGTGGTGCCGTCGCCCCACATCTCGTCCGACCCGGTGGACAGGCCGCTGGTGTGATTGAGCAACTGGCGTACGGTGACGGGCGGGTAGCCCTCCGGCAGCACCTCCGGCAGGTACTGCTGGACCGTGTCGTCCAGGCTCAACCGGTGTTCGCCGACCAGCTGGAGCGCCACGGTCGTGGTGAACGCCTTGGAGATGCTCCCGATCCGGAAGCGCCCGTGAGGATCCACGCCCGCTCCGGTCTCCTGGTTCCCGGTCCCGGAGGCTCCCACGAAGCTCCCGGCACTGCCGCCCACCCGCACGAACGCCCCGGTGATCGCGGCCCCCGGCCGCTGGTCCAGCACGGTACGGATGGCCGCCGGGTCGAGCGGCGGCAGCGGCGCGGTCGCCGTGGTGCTCGTGACGGACGGTCCGGGTGCGGCGAAGGCCGGCGCGCTCACGCCGATCGTCATGGCGGCCAGCAGTGCGCCCCCGACCATCAGACGGGTCCAACGGCTGTTCTTCGCAGGGGTGTTCACGGTGCGAGTGCTCCCAACGGATTTCGTCGTCCGCACCGACGGTGGCGTCGACGCGCTGCGTGAGAGCCTGTCAGGAGCACTCCCGGCCCCACCATCGGGGAAGGCCCCGTTCCGCCCCGCAGATCCCCTCAGGGTTTCCCTGGAGGACGTCCCTGATGCGGCTCCTTGAAAACCGCTGGTCAGAGCAGCCCGTTGCCGGACCGCCGCCGCTCGACCGCCCGGACCAGGTCGGACCCGATCTCCGCGAGGAAGACCGCGGCCGTGTCGAGCCGTTGCCCGGCGGGGGTGGCCGCGCCGAGGAGCTCGGCGCCGTCGCGGGTGAACTCGGCCAGCAGTGCGTTGCGTTGGGCGCTGGCGAGCATCGAGCGGTACCAGACGTCGGAGTCGATCGTGTACCGCTCACGGCGCCCGTGGCCGTCCCGTTCGCGGCGGATCAGTTCCTGGTCCTCCAGGTAGCCGACCGCTTTGGAGACCGAGGCCGGGCTGACCCCGAGCCGCTGCACCAGCTCGGCGGCGCTCAGGGTGCCGCTGTCGGTGACGTAGAGGCAGCTGAGGACCCGGGCCACCATGCGGGGCAGGCCGAGTTGCACCAGGAGGTCGGCGAACCGGCCGGCGAACTCGGCGACGGCGGCCGGGTCGCGCCCGTCCGGCACGGGCGTACTGTCCCCGGCCGGCCGGGCCGGACCCGGTCGACGGCGGGCCCGGCGGGCGGTGGCGCGCTGGGCGGCGTGCGCCCGGTAGCGGCCGGGGCCGCCGTTGCGGGCGATCTCCCGGGTCACCGTGGAGGTGGGGCGGGCGATCAGCCGGGCGATCGCGGCGTAGTCGAGCCCTTCGGCGAGACCGGTGGCGATCGCGACACGGTCCTGCTGGCTCAGCCTGGCGCCTGGCACGGACGTCTCCTTTCGTCGGGCCTCGGCCGTCGAGCCTCGGTCCTCGGAACGAGTATCCGGGCCCGGCGGGCGGTTGCAATCACGATTGCATTCGTCGACAGCCCCATTGCAATGATTGGTGGTCACTGAGCTGCGGTTTCGCGTGAATCGTTGCGATCGAATCTTGAGAGGATCCCGAATCCGGCCGTACGTTCTTCACCGACGACGAAGCCCGACCGACCAGGGGGACCCACCGTGAAGACCACCACCATCAGCACCGTTCTCGCCACCGTCATGGCCGGCGCCCTGCTGACCGCCGCCCCGACCGCCTCCGCCGGCTCCACCACCGGCGGCGGCCACCAGGGTCTGCAGGCCGCCCTCGACCAGGCGGTCACGGGGGCCGGCCTGCCGGGCGCGACGGCCGAGGTGCACGACGGCGGCTCGACCTGGTTCGGGCAGGCCGGCACCGCCGACCTGAACAGCGGACGGCCGCCGCGCCCGCAGGACCGGTTCCGGATCGGCAGCACCACCAAGACCTTCGTGGCCACCGTGCTGCTCCAGCTGGAGGCCGAGCACCGGCTGAACCTGGACGACAGCGTCGAGCAGTGGCTGCCCGGGCTGGTGGACGGCAACGGCTACGACGGTTCGAGGATCACCCTCCGCCAGCTGCTCGACCACACCAGCGGGATCGCCAACTTCGCGGTGGCCGACCAGGTCAGCAAGGACTTCCAGGGAGAGCCGTTCCTGCAGCACCGCTTCGACGGCTTCACCCCGCGCCAGCTGGTCCAGCTCGGCATCAGCGTGAAGCCCCAGTTCGCCCCCGGCACCGGCTGGCAGTATTCCGACACCAACTACGTGCTGGCCGGCCTGGTCGTCGAGCAGGCCACCGGGCACAGCCTCGCGCGGGAGATCACCGACCGCTTCGTGAAGCCACTGCACCTGAAGAGCACCTACGAGCCGACCGGCGCCGACACCGGCATCCACGGCCCGCACGGCCGCTTCTACTCCAAGCTCGGCCCCTTCGACGCTCCCACTCTCCCCGAGTACGACGTCACCGAGCTCAACCCGTCCTGGGGCTACGGCTCCGGCGACCTCATCTCGACCACGGGTGACCTGAGCACCTTCTTCCAGGCGCTGCTGGCCGGCCGCCTGCTGCCGCCCGCCCAGACCGCCGAGATGTTCACCATGCAGGACCCGGGCACCGCGTGGATCCCGCAGTCCCGCTACGGCCTGGGCGTCGCCTCCCTCGCCCTCTCCTGCGGCCGGGTCTGGGGCATGGGCGGTGCGATCAACGGCTCCTGGTCGTACACCTTCGGCACCCGCGACGGCCACCACCTGCTCTCCACCGAGGTCAACGGCGACTGGGCCGACGGCTCGCAGTGGGGCCCGATCTTGGTCTTCACCAAGGAGCTGGAGGCGGAGTTCTGCGGCAACACGGCCGGATGACGCGCGAAGAACGCGCGAAGGCCGCACACGAGCGTGGCCGCTCCCGAGCCGGGAGCGGCCACGCCGTCAGTGCAGGGTCACATCCGTTGCTCAGAAGCCGAACACGTCACCCGTGTACTTGGTCAGCTCGCTGCCGTTGACGTAGGTGTGCGACCAGTTGACGCCGGTGGCACCCCAGCTGCCCTGCGCCGTGGCGGTGACCGGAGCCTGGAGGGCCATGACCATCCAGGTGGGGTGCACCAGCAGCTTGCTGAAGTCACCGTTGACGGCGGCCAGTTCGCTGCAGGCCGCGTTCGGGTTGGTGACGGTGCCCGTGCCGGTGATGGAGGTTAAGCCGGTTCCGTCCTGAACTGCGGAACAGGACAAGTCGGCCGAGGTGGTGGTGCCCGTGTTGTCGGTCTTGGTGAGGTGAACCGAGCCGAGCAGGGTGGTGTCCGTGGTCGCGGCTTGGGCAGTGCCGGCCATCAGGATCGCCGAGGCCGCGCCGGTCGCCAGCAGGCTGGCGACCGTCATGGTGATGCGTCGCATTCGTGATGCCTTTCCGCTACGTTGCCCGGGTCTTGTGTTCCCGGGCAGCTGTGGGCGCTACGCAATCAACCGAAGTTGTGCGAAGCGTTACGATCATATGAACGCTTGTGTCAGGTCCATGGTGAACCGTGATCTTTGTGGCGCAGCTCACGCCTCCGAGGTGATCGCGGGCGCCCCTGCGTTCCGGGCCAGGAAGTGCAGCAGGTTGGCGAAGCCACGCGCGTCATCGATCGCCTTGTGGGTGTGCTCCACCTCGCCGAGCCAGCGCGCAGGCAGCTCCGGCGCCTCGAACTCGCCGAACGTCCGCCCGTCCATCGTGGTGGCGACGGACGCGAAGGACCGCATCGAGTTCGCGCCCGGCCACGGTCCGTCGACCTCGATGTCCGTCACCACATAGTTCCAGTCGCTGAGTTCGGTCATGCGTCCGACCGTACCGGCACGGGTTCCCGGGGATCCGGCACGGACTCCCGGGACCGGCGGGTCACGGTCGCGGCAGGTGGAAGCGCTCCGGGGTTGGAAGCTCTCATGCCCGTGAGCGCAGGCGACGGAGCATCCGGGCGTCCTGGAAGCCCACGGCCCGCGCCGCGGCCTCGGCGGTCGCGCCGTGGGAGATGAGGTGTTCGGCGCGTTCGAGCCGCAGCTCCTGCTGGTAGCGCAGCGGGGTGAGGCCGGTGGCCTCGGTGAAGTGGCGGGTGAGGGTGCGTTCACTGACGCCGGACGCGGCGGCGAGCTCGGCCAGGCGCAGCCGGGTGGTGAACCCGGCGTCGATGAGGTC
Source organism: Kitasatospora sp. NPDC017646 (assembly GCF_044329365.1). Taxonomy (NCBI): domain Bacteria; kingdom Bacillati; phylum Actinomycetota; class Actinomycetes; order Kitasatosporales; family Streptomycetaceae; genus Kitasatospora; species Kitasatospora sp. NPDC017646. The sequence goes on from NZ_JBIRJC010000020.1 coordinate 29,352, forward strand.
CTGGACGTGGTGGACGGCGTCGACGAGGTGGGCCCGGTGCCTCAGCATGGCGCTGGTCTGCTGCTCGTCGCCGTTGCGCCGGGCGTAGACGACCATCTCGCGGGCGATCCGGGCGGCGGCCGCGGGCCCGTGCCGGCCGGCGACGAGGTGGAGCGCGAGGTCGATGCCGCTGGCGATGCCCGCCGAGGTGACCACCCGGCCGTCGACCACGTACAGCACGTCGCGCACCACGCACGCCCCGGGGTGACGGCGGGCGAGTTCGTCCTGCGCGTCGTGGTGGGTGGTGCAGCGGCGGCCGTCCAGCAGTCCGGCCCGGCCGAGCGCGGAGGCGCCGGTGCAGATGCTGGCGACCGTCCCGCCGGCCGTGTGGTGGGCGGCCAACCGCTCCAGGGTCGCAGGGGACGGCCCACCGTCGCCGCGTGACCCACCGTCGCCGCCCCGCGACGCTTCACCCGGCGACGGTTCGCGCCAGCCGGGGACGACGACCAGGTCCCCGGCCGACAGCGGCGGCCACTCGGTGGCGGCCCGCAGCGGCAGGCCCTGCGCCGTGGGGACGTCCTCCTGCTCGGCCACGTAGCCGATCTCGTACCCGAGACCCAGGTCGGCCGCGGTCGAGAACACCTGGGCGGGCCCGGCGAGGTCCAGCAGGTGCAGCTGCGGGACGAGCAGGAAGACGACGCGGGTCACGATCCGGTCAGCTCCTTGACGGTGGCGACCCGGGCGAAGCGGCCCGAGAGCGCGTACTCGGTGCGGGCGGTGATCTGCTCCGTGGAGAGCGTGCGCGGGTCCGCGAGGATCTCGGCGAGGCTCCGCCCGGGCGGTGCGGCCCGGTGCTCGATCGGGTGGGTCGCGGTGGCATCGGTGACGAAGGTGACGTCGTAGCCGAGGTCCGAGGCGACCCGGGTGGTGGTCTCACAGCACTGCTCGGTGCGGATGCCGCTGACGGTCAGTTCGCGGATGCCCCGCTCGGTGAGCTGCTGCTGCAGGTTGGTGGTGGTGAACGCGTTGTGGGAGGTCTTGGTGAGAACGGGCTCGCCTTCGGCGGGCACCAGCCCGTCGATCATCCGCACGTACCCGAGGGCGGGGTCGAAGACCGTCCCGCTGCCCGCGTCGGCGTGCAGGACCCAGATCACCAGGTCTCCTTCCGCGCGGGCGTGTGCGACCAGCTTGTTCACCTGACCGACGATGTCGGGGTTGGAGACGGCCGCCCACTTCTCCAGCCGGCGGAAGGATTCCTGGACGTCGATGACGAGGAGTGCTCTGTTCATGCCCCGATCCTGGCCCGCCGGGCGCCGACGACTGAAGACACCATCGGGGCCCGATGCGGAACGATCCGGTCAACCGGGTGGCCCTTCGCCGGGTGGGCGGAGGACCACCGGAAGAACCTCAGACCTGGAACTGCCTGATCGACATCGGCCCACCACAGTGTCGGGTGCTGCTCACCGGAACCGTCGGACCGCGCGTCAGGCCGACGCGTTCACCACCCCGCCGAGGTGCCGGGCGAAGAACCGGACCGCGCTGTCGACCTCGAACCGGGGCAGTTCCTTGTGCTTGCCCGAGTTCACGTGCAGGGACTTCTCCGCCGAGGCGAAGGCGTCGAACAGCGCGAGGCCCTCCTCGCGGGATATGTGCTCGTCGTCCCACTGGAGGTCGAACTCGACGGGGACGGTGATCTTCCTCGCGTGCTCGGCCAGCGTCTGGGGCCAATGCTGACCGAACACCGCGGCCGTGATCCGGGGCTCTGCGGCCACGAACGGGACGCCGATCGCGGTGCCCATGTTGATGCCCCAGAAGCCGACCGGCCCGCCGGCTCCGATCTCCGGCAGCTGCTGGAGGGCGTCCAGCAGCGCGCGGTACTCGGGCACGGCGAGCTTGGCCAGGTGGTCGTTGTAGCGGACCACGATCGGGCCCTCCGGCTCGCCGGCCGCCCGGGCCGCGAACAGGGCGGCTGTCTCGCGCTCGTCGTGCTCGGTGCGCGGCCGGTCACCGTGACCGGGCGCGTCGAGGACGGCCACGTGGTAGCCGCAGCCGCGCACCAGGTGTGCGGCCCGGCCCGACATCGCGGGGTGCTTCTTGTGGTTACCACCGCCGTGGGCCTGAAGGACCAGCGGCGCACGGACCGCACCGGACTCCGGGGACCAGAGGACACCCGGGACGCCGTTGACGGTGAAGTCGCGTTCGACGACGCTGCCGGCGGTGGACTCACTGGTGAAAAGGAAAGCGTTCATGGCAGTTGCCCTTCGAGAGTGCCTTGGTGAAGAGGCGCTCCCGGCGAGACCTACGTCAATCGCCAGTCGTGACGGCAAGGGGGAGCGCCCGTATCGGTACAGCGTTCACGGGTCTCACCTCCTCGAGCGGTGTCACGGTCGACCGAGAAGCTATCAGCTAGATCGGAAGCCCTGCCACCCCTTTTTCCCGCCGGACGAGTTCGGCCACCGCGCCCACGGGCCGGCGGCCCTCCGCTCCACGGAGCGGAGAACCGCAACGTGCGTGACCCTCGGCGCACGTCTCCCTGATCCGCTTCGCCAGCAGCCGGATGTCCACCGGGCGGGTCGTGTCGATGCGATGTACCGGCCCGAGGCCCAGGGGCTCGGCCGTCCGGCACCACAGCTCCCGGGAGCCCGTTCACGAGTACGGTCACCGTGCAGGCGATGCTAGACCGATCGGCAGACCGGCCCGCCGTTCCAGTGCTGCACGACGACCTGTTCGCCCTCTCCGTCCGGGGCCTGGAAGTCGGCCAGGTAGCGGTTGAACAGCGGGCCGTTCACCGTGACGGAGTTCGCGCCCTCCTCGCCGTTGCGGATCTCGAGGCGGCGCTCCAGCGTCGCCCGGTCGGCCTTGAGGTGGATCAGTTCCCAGCGGCCGCCGTGGCCCTCGATGAGCGCCTTGTAGTCATCGCGGGCGGCGCGACTCCAGAAGCTGTAGTCCACCACCACATCGCGCCCGGCCCGCACCAGCTCGACCAGTTCCCGCCGCTGCTCGCGGCGGACCTCCTCCTTGAGCCGGTCGTACGCCTCCTCCTCCAGTACCAGGCCGGCGTCGCGCCGTCCGAGTCGCTGCCAGACCACCTCGTCGATCGAGAGCCGGACGTAGCCGCGTCGCACCAGCTCCATCGCATGGGTGGTCTTGCCCGCCCCCGGCAGGCCGCACATCAGCACCACCGTGCTCGTGCCGGGCCCGCGCACGGCGTGTTCCCACAGGGCCAGGCCCGCACGGAGGAGTTCGCGCACGGCCGTGGTCTCCTCGTCCGTCCAGGCTCCCTCGCCGGCGGTCGGGTCGAGGGCTTCGCCGCCGAAGAGCTTCTCGTAGGCGCTGTCGTGGATCGGTCGTCGGGAGGGCGGGGGCGGGCCGGCCTTCACGCTGTGGTAGAGGTCCTCGAAGAAGTTCCACGCCTCCAGCAGCGATCCCGCCGTCACCGGGACGACTCCGGGGTGCTCGACCCACCGCCGTACGACGTCCAGATCGAGGGTGCCTTCGCCGTCCCGGACGAGCTCCCAGCCGTTGCGGTCGCAGTGTTCCCGCAACGGTGCGAGCTCCTCGAACGCGAGGAGCCTTCCGCGTTCGTCGACGAGGAGCACATCGCGGGCGTCGCCCTCCCCCGGGCGCCAGATCAGCGTCAAGTCCCCTCTCCTGGTGACGATGCGGTACGGGAAGTAGTCAGCCACGCGGGTCACCCTCCGTGCCGTGGGGGCGCTCCGCGGCTTTCCACCCTCCGTCGGCCGGGCCCGGCCCGGTGCGCGGACCGGCTACCGCGGTGGGAGGAACGTCGTTGCCGGGTGCGTCCCGTGGTCCGCGGCACTGGTCGAGCAGGTCGGGGGCGTCCGCGAACCCCTTGCCGACGGCGAGCTGACCGCTGCGCCGAACCGACCCGCCCCGTTCGGAGAGCGAGCGTCGTAGCAGCTCGACCTCGTGTTCGCTGAGCAGTTCGCTTGCCACCACCGGAAGCCCTGACATCGGCCCAGCCCTCCTCCACCGTCGCCGCGAGAGGATGATCACGTTACCTCCGGCGGCGCTCAGTGGCGGTGGTGGTTGTCGGGTTGGGCGGGGTCGCCGGGGTGTTCCAAGCCCTCGACCAGGGTGAGGCGTCGGGCGCGTTGGTGGTCGAGCCAGCGGACGAAGGCGGTGCGGCGGGCGGCGTCGCGGAGGGCGGGGGTCGGGTCGGGGGTCTGGGGGACGGCGAGGGTGGCGAGGAGCATGGCCCTCCAGGGGCCCGCGCTGACCCACTCGCCGGGTGGGGCGGTGCGGAGGGCTTCGGCGAGGGCGGCCGGGAGGGTGTCGGGGTCGGCTTCGAACCCGCCGTCGGGGAGGGCGAGGTGCCAGCGGGTGACCGGGGGGCGAGTGGTCAGGGTTCGGTAGTGGGCGATGTCGGCGGGTGAGGGCTCGACCTCGGCGGTCACCGCCTCGTAGACGGCGCGGACGGCTGCGCTGCCCTCGTAGGCGGCGGCCGTGATGGAGCCCAGTTCGACGGCGGCCCGTTGGTCGAGACGGGCGGGGCGTGCGGCGCCGACGGAGCGGGCGGGGCCGGATTCGCTGATCGGCAGGCCGCGTTCGGCGGCGACCGCCTCGCAGAGGGCCTCGGTCAGGAGCACCTGGGCGACCCACCGGACGAGCTGGCGGTCCTCCGAACTTCCCGGCTCGGGCAGGGCGGTGGCGCGTGGGCCGTTCCGGAGGGCGGCGAGGCGCTCGTCGAGGGCCGTGCGGGGCAGGGGGTGTCCGTCGAGCAGGCCGAGGGTCATGCCTCCACCACCAGGGCGACGGTCGGGGCGTACTGGCAGCGGCCGAACCACATGACCTTGGCCAGCGCCCAGTAGGCGCCGGGGTCGGTGGATCCGGGGGCGGCGATGGCGAAGTCGACGCTCACGGAGGAGCCGGCCGGGACGGTGAAACCGCGAACGGGGTCGGAGATCGCCTCCCAGGTGCCCCACGGGGAAACGAGCTGGAGCTCGCCGCGGATCTCGCCACGGGTGTGGTTGGTGAGGGTGAGGCCGAGGCTGGCGCGGCCGCCGGCGGTCAGGTGGAGGCAATCGTGGGACACGTCGACGGACAGGCCGGTGTCCCGGGCGGTCGCGGCCCCGGTGCCCTGGGCGGCGGTCCAGTCCTCGGGGGCTTCCCCGGAGACGGGCAACAGACCGGGCAGGTCACCGACGGCGATCGTGACCACGTCCTCGATCTGCTGCCCGTCGTGCTCGATCCGGACGGCGGCGAAGTGCAGCCCGGGCTCGGCGTCCGCTGGTGGGGTGAGGGTGACGGGGAAGCGCAGGTGACCGCCGGGCTCCAGGCGGTACGGGCGGCTGCCGAGGCTGGTCGCCCAGCCCTCGGGCGGCAGGACGACGGCCGTGCCCTCGACCGCCGCGTCCCGCAGCTGCGAGGCGAGGGCCACCGAGAAGGCCACCGCCTCCCCCGCCGTCCGCAGCAGGCCCGGCCCGGCCCCGACCGACACCGGCAGGTAGCCGAGCGGGGCCGGGCCCCGGTTGTGCAGCCAGTAGCGGGCGTGGACGGGCTGGGCGGGTTCGGCGACCGGGCCGAGCACGGGACCGTCGGCGCCGGGCACGGGGCCGACGACCGGACTGGTCACCGCAGGGGTCGCGAGCAGCGTGACGATCCGCGAACCGGCGAGCTCCAGCACGTCGACCGACTCCCCGAGCGCGCGTTCCAGCAGGTCTGCGGGCCGCACCCCGTCCAGCCCGAGCGCACCGCCGAGCCGGGCCGTCCGCCCGAGGCCGGTGGACTCGACCAGCCGGACGGTGAGGTCACTGCCATCGGTCGAGGCCGAACCGTGGGCGATCGGGTTCCCGGCGGGCTTGAGCGCGCCGAGCAGCACCTCGCGCTGCGGCTCGACCCGCAGCCAGGACAGCGTGGGCGGCAGCGGTCCGTCCTGAGCGTCCAGGATCCGCGCGTACAGCGGGTGGTTGAACTCCTGCCCCCGGGCGGGCAGCTGCTGCGCCCGCCAGTCGCCGTCGCCGCCGACCAGCGCGTAAGCGAACTCGTGGGTCCAGTGCTGGAGCTGGAAGGAGGAGCCGTCCGGCAGGGTGCGCCGGGGCGGGTCGATCCAGACGCCGGACGGCCAGCCGGTGCAGGAGCGCATCAGCGACAGGTGCAGCGCGCCGGTGGTGTCCACCGCGAAGCCGGGGAGACCGAAGCTGAGCAACGCCACGGTGCGGTCGGCGAGTCGGTCCGGGACCGCGGAAGGGCAGACGGCGGTGATCCGCGCGTCCGCGAGGTCGTCCACCAGGGCCGCCACGTCGGAGACGACCAGCGCGGGCAGGGCGCGCAGGTCCCGCAGGTCGGCGTCGGGCCGCCACACCTCGGCGAGCGGCGTCGGCGCCGGCACCCACACCGCGCCGTGCGCCTTCAGCACGGCCGCGTACTCCTCCCCCGCGCGCTCGAACAACGCCCTTGCCGCCCCGTTGACTTCCGGCCCGCCGACGACGATCCGGAAGTCCGGCAGGTTGGAGTCCACGTCCAGCCACCCGTACCGCGCCCAGTCCGCCCCCGAGGTGGTGGCGGTGACCCCGACCCGGGCGAGGGCGACCACCAGCGGGCGGGCGTCCGCCGAATCGTCCAGGGAGGGCACGACGACCTCGGCCACGCCCAGTGCCCGCGAGCCGGTCACCCCGCCCGCCGTGTCGGTGAGCACGGCCCGGGCGGTGGCGCCCACCCCGAACCAGGTGTTGGCCGGGTTGTCCAGGGTCCAGGGCGCCTCCGCCGAGTCGACGTCCGGCATCGCGAAGCCGCGCCCGATGACCGCGCCCGCGACCTCGCTGACCGGCATCCCGCCGGGCACGTCCACCGGGAAGCGCAGCCGCAGCAGCCGGTCGGCGCGTGAGTGGTCGACGACCCGGGTCCGGCAGTCCACCCGGTCCAGGCCGTCCCACAGCGTGACCGTCTGCTCGTAGCGGATGCCGTCGACCGTTCCGCCGATCACCAGCCGCTCGCCGAGCGGTCCGGTCTCCCGCCGGACCTCCCCGGCCACCGTCCCCGAGCCGAGCACCGGACCGCTCGGCACCAGGTGCCAGGGTCCCTCGCCGAAGTCGGGGTGCTGCGGGTACTCCTCGTACACCCGCAGCTCGTTGCCCAGGCGGCCGTCCTGGATCAACTCCCGCCGGTGCAGCAGGTCGTACACCGAGACGAGTCCGCCACCGCGGGCCGGGTCGGCGGCCACGCGGTACCGGTCGTTGGCGATCACCACACCATCGGCGACTGTCCACGCCGGATCGGCGGAGCCGTCCACCAGCCGCCAGGTGCGCCAGCCGAGCGCGGGGACGTCCTGGGCGAGGAAGCGCAGCGCCCCCCGGTCGACCGCGCTCGGCACGGGCGATCCCGACTCGTCCAGGACCCGCACCGACCGTACGCCGTCCGGGAGTTCGACCGTGACCAGATCCGTCCGGTCGAAGGACAGCGTGTTGGTCACCACCACCGCCGCCCCCTCCCCCGCGGTCGCGACCCCCGCCGTCGCGACCCCCGCCGTCGAGATCCGCGCCGTCAGCGCGTCCAGCGCCGCGTCGCGGACGGCCGAGGCCAGGTCGTACGCCTCCCGCCAGCCGCCGAGCAGGTCCAGGTACACCTGGTCCGACTCCGATCCGGTGATCGCGTCATGGTGCGCACCGTAGGCGAGTTGGCGCCACACCTTGTCGAGCGCGGCCCCCGGGTAGCGCCCGAGCCCGTTCACGACAGCGAGCGCGGCGAGCTTCTCCGCGTCCACCGCCGCGACCTCGCCGGCCCGTTGGGCCTGTTTGGTGTCGATGTACGAGACGTCCTTGCCGGTGTACACCGGGTTCATGTCGCGGGTCTGCGGGCTGGGTCGACGGGCGGCGACGGCGAGTTCGGCCCGGACGGCGTCCAGGAAGTCGCGCGGGGTGGCGCAGACGAAGCGCGGCCACAGGTACTTGGCGGCCCAGGAGCGGTGGATCTCGGTGACCCACTTGTTCGGCGGGGTGTAGTCCGTCCCCACCGGCAACAGCAGGTTCTTCGTCGCCCCGACCGGCTTGAGCTTGCGGTACAGCTCGTAGACGGCCTGCTCGGCGGTGGCGAGGTCCGGTGAGGAGTCCATCCACCAGCCGGCCGAGTAGTGATGGGGCATGTAGTGGGTGAGCACGCCCTCCCCGCTCGGTGCGATCCACTCGAACTCGCTGGGGAACTGCATCACCCGGGCGTCGTCCTTGCCCTCGCGGAAGTTCTTCTGGATCGGGCCCCACTGGTGGAACGGCCCGCGGGCCCAGGCGCTGCCGGTGAGGCCGGCCGCGGCGAGGTGGCCGGGGAACTGCGGGTCGTGCCCGAACACGTCGAGCTGCCAGGCCGTCCGGGGATCGCCACCGAGGATGTCGCGCTGGTAGCCGATGCCGTGGACGATGTTGCGGATGGTCGTCTCGGCGCCCGTGAGGTTGGTGTTGGGCTCGTTGTAGGTGCCGCCGACGAGTTCGACCTGTCCGCGCTCCAGCAGCATCCGCAGGGTCTCGCGGCGCTCGGGGTGCTGGTCGAAGTACGGCTTCAGGTAGTCGACTTCGGCGAGCACGAACTTGTAGACCGGGTCCCGCAGCGCGAGGTCCAGGTGGGCGTCCACGAGGGCGAAGCCGTTGCGCTCCCAGAGCGGCCGGGTGGTGGCGTCGGCGGAGAGCAGTTCCCAGGGGGAGGTGTAGGCGGCCTGGGTGTTCCACCACACCGGGTCGTAGTGGAAGTGCGAGACCAGGAACATCGTCCAGCCGGGTTCGGCGGCCTCCACGACGCCCGGCATCTCGCCGCAGGTCGTCCGGACCACCACGGGAAGTCGGTCCCCCGGGGACGCGCCGGTGATCTCCAGGGGGATTTCGACCACCCCCGTGCCGGTCGCCTCGCCGCGAACGCCCGCTCCGCTGACGGTGATCCGGGCGGCCGGGCCCTCGACGGCCACCCGCAACAGCTGGCGCGGGGCGTCCTCGGGGCCGACGAAGAGGTCGGTGCTCTCGACGGCGGTGATGGTGGTGACCGGCACGGGGTGGTCCTTTCCTGCGGAGTGCCACCGGGGCCTACTGGCCCCAGGCCTCGAACTCGTAGATGCGGGCGGCCGGATCGGTGCTCTGGGTGGGCTTGGTGACGACCAGCCGCACGTAGCGCGCGGTGGTGTTCACCGGGTGGGTGGTGGTGCCCGCGGTGTTGCCGGTCACCGTGGCGACCGTCGTCCACGGGTCGGTGGTCCTCGAGCGGACCTGGATGGAGAAGTCCCGGGTGTTGTAGCCGGCGCTCTCACCGCCCGCCTGGGCGTGCTTGACCACGAACCTGTCCAGCTTCTTCGCCGAACCGAGGTCCACCTCCAGCCACTTGGCGGAGGTCAGCGTGCACCACTTGTCACTGGTCCCGCCGCTGACGCTGCCGTTGACGGCCTTGGCCGGGCCCTCGGCGGCGTTGCACTGGCCGGAGGCGGTGGCCGGGCGGTTCAGCGCCAGGTCGGTCGAGGTCGAGGGCGGGGTGCCGTTCCAACCCACCACCGTGGAGGCGACGTTCGAGTGCCCGTACGTCGTGGACACCGCCTCCACGTCCACTGTGGTGGCGGCCTCGCTGCCGGCCCGGTCGAGCCGTCCGACGAAGTAGGCGTCGTTGGGCGTGGCCCCCAGGAAGGTACGGCTGCCGTCCGCGTAGCGCCGGTACACCTCGTAGTGGTGGACGTTGCCGCCGGGCGCCGCCGTCCAGGAGAGCCGCAGCGACTGGCTGGCGCCCGCGGTCACGTCGCTCGCGCCGAGGACGGTCAGCCCGCCCGGTGCCGCCGGTGTCTCCACCGGGCCGTCGTGGAGGGCGACTTGGCCGACGCGCAGGTCATACGCGGGGTTCGGTCCCGAGGAGCCGTCCACCTGCAGCGCGAGCTGGGAGATGGTCCGGCCCGCGTACGGGGAGAGGTCGAGGGTGTGGCGCTCCCAGCCGGTTCCGGCGTTGTCCCCGACGTCCACGGTGGTGAAGCTGCCCGGGGTGTCGGTGAAGGAAACCGCCGCCTTGAGCCTGGTCGGGCCGGCGGCCGGGGTCTTGACCACCAGGTCGAGCTTGGTGCTGGCGGCGACGGGCAGCCTGGTCTCGTAGAGCCGCACGGTGTTGGTGGCGTCCAGGGTGCCGGTCAGCCGCAGCGAGGAGCCGCCCTGGTAGGAGTCGGTGAAGTCGATCGACGGGCTCAGCCTGCTGCCGGTGGAGTCGACCACCCAGCGGTAGGTCGGCGGGACGTCCTGCAGCGAGAGGTTGTTCCACCCGCCGGTGGCGACCCGGGTGCCGGCCGCGTTGTAGAAGTCGCCCTGGCCGGTGTCGAAGTTGGTGACGAATGGCTTGGCGGTGATCGGCGAGGACTCGGCGACGTAGCCCGCCAGGCCCGGCCAGCTGCTGGAGAGGTCGGTGTGGGACGGGTCGTTGTCGGCGCCGACCCAGTAGCGGGCGTCCTTGGCGTAGAAGTCGGCCCGGTCGGTGGCGGACTTCCAGGTCCACTCGGGGCGGTAGAGGCCGAGCGAGGTGGTGTGCGGCTGACCGGGCGGGAAGAGGGTGTTCCAGTCGACGGAGGTGTTGTAGCCGTTCGCCTCGGTGTCGATGCCGGAGTACAGGTCGTACTCGCTGCGGCCGAGTTGACGGGCCAGGGTGCGGGAGGAGTCCAGGCCGTCGGCCGTCCAGCCGAAGTTGAGGAACATCGAGTCCGACGTGCGCTTCGAACCGTCCTGGAGGAAGGGCGAGTTGGCGGGGGTGAGGGCGTCCTGCCAGTCGACCGCACCCGAGGTGGTCATCGCGTCGTACCACATGAACTCGGTGCCGCTCTGCGCCTTGGTGTACTGCATCAGGTTGCGCACCTCGGTGGCGAGGCCCGAATCCCCGCCGCCGGTCTCCTGGTTGATGAACCAGCCGTCGAAGCCGTAGTACCGGGCGGCCTGCACCAGCTTGTCGGCGACGGGGTAGCGGTCACCGGACTTCTGGACGAAGTCGCGCACCCACTGGAGCTGGCCGCCGTACGCGGCGGGCGGGAAGAAGACCGTGCCGTAGACCTTGACGCCGTTGCGGTGCGCGGCGTCGATCACGGTCGGGTTCGGCGCGAGGATCAGGCCCTCACCGGCGGAGCCGCCCCAGAACACCAGCTTGTCGACGTACTGCCAGTAGCCGAAGGCGTAGTAGTCGGGGTCGGCGGAGCCCTGGGAGGGGTTGTTGGAGGTGGGGGCGAAGGAGACCAGCGAAGCGATCTTCCCTTCGCCCGCACGGGCGTTGGGATTCGCGGCCAGGGCCGGGTCGCTGGTGCGCGGCTGGAGCGGTACGCGGGAGCGGTTGAACCGGGCGTCCGGGTCGGTGGCCGGGTCCCAGCCGAGGATGGTGCTGGGGTACCAGTACGAGGCGTAGGGCTGGTTCCCGGGCGCGGCGACGCCCGGCGCGGCCGGAACGGGAGCGGCCTGGGCGGCGGGTACGACGCCCAGCACGGCCGTCGCGAGCGCGGCGCTGAGCAGCAGGGGGAGGCGTCTTGACATGCGGTGGCTCCGATCGAGCGGAGTGGGTGGGGCCGGGCCCACCGGCAGCGGCAGGCCCGGGTGCGTCCGGGCATGGCGGCGCTCGTCGAGGGGGAGTGCGGGAACGTGACGGCGAACGGTGCGCAGGCCGGTCCCCTCTCGGCGCAGCGAGGCTAAAGCGGTTCAGAACCCGTGTCAACGACTCGCGCAACAACCACACCCACCGGTGACGGCGGCGAGGTGGACTCCCGTACGGTCAGCCGGGGCGTGGGCATCTGGAGGTCCCGCCCGGGCCCGGTGCCGTCCACCGCCTCCAGCAGGCTGCGCGCGACCTGCTCGCCGAGCGCGAAGGTGTCCCGGCTGAGCGCGGTCAGCGGCGGGTGGACGATCCGGGCGAGCACCGAGTCGTCGAAGGAGACGATGGACAGTTCCCCTGGCACGGCGACGCCCATCTCCCCCGCGACGCCGAGCCCGGCGACGGCCATCACGTCGCTGTCGTAGACGATCGCGGTGGGCCGCGCCGCCCGGGAGAGCAGGGTGCGGGTGGCCGCCGCACCCTCGGCGTCGCTGAAGTCGGTGGGCACCGACACCGCCTCCTCCAGCCCGAGCCGGCGCGAGGCGTCGCGCAGCGCGCGGATCCGCCGCTGGGTGTGCTGGAAGTGCGGCAGCCCGGCCAGGTGGGCGATCCGGCGGTGCCCGATGGCGGCCAGGTAGTCGACGATGGAGAGCATCGCCTCCCGGTCGTCGGCCCAGATCCGCAGCTGGTTGCCGCCCTTGCCGGGCCCGCCGAGGACGACGGCGGGCAGCCCGAGTTCGTCCAGCACCGGCAGCCGCGGGTCCCTGACCTGGAGGTCCACCACGACGAAGCCGTCGACCCGGTGCTCGGAGGCCCAGCGCCGGTAGACCTCGATCTCGGCGGCGGTGTCCTCGACGACCATCAGGTGCAGCGCGACCGAGCTGGCCGAGAGCACCGCCTGGAGGCCGGAGAGCAGGTGGCTGAAGAACGGTTCGACGCCTATGGTGCGGGCGGGGCGGGCGATCACCAGGCCGACGGCGTCGGACCGGGCCCCTCCGAGGGCGCGCGCGGCGTGGTGCGGGCGCCAGTTCATCTCCTCGGCGACCCGCAGGATCCGGGCCCTGGTCGCCTCGCTGACGCCCGGGCGGCCGTTGAGCGCGAAGGAGACGGCGCCCTTGGAGACCCCGGCCTGGCGCGCGATGTCGGCGATCGTCGGTCTGCCCACGGAACCCGACTCCTCTCTTGACAGCCAAGTTTAGGCGGGAGCATAGTCCCTGCCAGAGCTAGACCGGTTTAGTACGTCGGATTCCGAACACGACACAACCGGAGAACCCACACCCCGAGCTCGGCGCGATCCCCCACCCACCCCCAGGACCGGGAGACCCTCATGCGAAGAATCTGGGCGGCACTGACGACGACGGCCCTCACCGCCGCGGCCCTGACCGGCTGCGGACTCGGCTCCGGTGACAGCAAGACCAGCGACAGCGTGGCGAGTGCGGCCGCCACCGGCGAGGTCAAGGGCAAGGTCTCGATCCAGACCTGGGCGCTCAAACCCAAGTTCACCGACTACATGCAGAACGTGATCGACGGCTTCAAGAAGAAGTACCCCGGCGTCGAGGTCGACTGGCTGGACCAGCCCGGCGACGGCTACTCCGACAAGGTGCTCAGCCAGGCCGCCTCCGGCACCCTGCCCGACGTGGTCAACCTCCCGCCGGACTTCGCCTTCCCGCTCGCCAAGAAGGACGTCCTGCTGGACGTCGCCAAGGCCGACCCCGGACTCGCCGACGAGTACGTGGCCGGTGGCGTGGAGGCCTACCGCTACAACGGCCGCCAGGGCGCCTTCGGCTACCCGTGGTACCTCAACACCGATGTGAACTACTGGAGTTCCGACCTCCTCGCGAAAGACGGCCTGGATCCGAAGAAGCCCCCGACCTCCCTGGACGAACTCATCGCCCAGGCCAAGGTGATGAAGGAGAAGTCCGGCGGCCAGGACTACCTGATGAGCCGCAAGCCGGGCCTCGGCGACCTCTACAACATCGGCGTGAAGATCATGGCCGACGACGGCAGGTCCTTCACCTTCAACACCCCCGAGGCCGCCGCACTGCTCGACAAGTACCGCGACGCCTTCAAGGACGGCCTGATGCCGAACGGGGTGCTCACCGACACCTACGCCGGCAACTCCAAGCTCTTCAGCGCCGGCACCGTGGCCTGGACCACCGGCGGCGGCAACTACATCACCAGCCTCGCCACCGACAACCCGACCCTCGCGCCGAAGGTCGTCCCCTCCCCAGCGATGGGCACCCCGCCGCTGTACGTCCAGGGCCTGTCCATACCCAAGAACACCAAGAACCCGGCCGCCGCGGTCGCCCTCGCCCGCTGGGTCACCAGCCCCGAGAACCAGGCCGCCTTCGCCCACCTGACCAGTGTCTTCCCGTCCACCAAGGCCTCCGCGACCGACCCGTTCTTCAGCAAGAGCGACGGCACCAACGCGGGCGACGCCAAGGTGATCGCCTTCGACTCGCTCGCCAAGGCCAAGCTGATCCAGCCGGTGGAGGTGGACGACGCGATGGGCACCGTCGTCAAGCAGCAGTTCGCCCTCGCCATCAGCGGCCAGACCAGCTCCAAGCAGGCCCTGGACACGGCCGTCGCCCAGTGCGACAAGCTGCTCAAGGGCTGACCCGGAGCACGCCCGGAGCCCGCGCCGGCGAAGCGGCGGGTCTCCCCCACACCCGCCGCCCCCCGGGCACGACCCGCACCCCAGGCCCCCGGCCCGCCCCTCCCCGGCCCCCGGAAGGCCCCGCCCCAGGAAGGCGACAGCATGACCCACCGGCGTTGGTTCACCCCCTGGCTGCTCGCCGGCCCCGCGATACTCTGGCTGGCCGTCTTCAACCTCTGGCCGGCCGTCAACACGGTGATCCTCTCCTTCACCAACGCCAGGCCCCTCGGCGGCGGCCGGTTCACCGGCCTGGAGAACTACGGCCGCCTGCTCGACGACGCCCAGCTCGCCGACGCCCTGCTCAACAGCATCGTCTTCATGCTGGTCTGCCTCCCCCTCCTGACCGTCCTGCCGCTGCTGCTCGCCCTGCTCGTCCAGCGCCGCATCCCCGGCATCACCTTCTTCCGCACCGCCTTCTACACCCCGGTGATCGCCTCCGCCGTCGTGGTGGCGCTGATCTGGGGCTGGGTGCTGGACGACCGGGGCCTGGTCAACGGCGTGCTCCGGCAGAGCGGCCTCACCGACTCCCCGGTCTCCTTCCTCACCGACCGCTGGCTGCTGCTGTTCAGCGCGATCGCCCTGACCGTCTGGAAGGGCCTGGGCTACTACATGGTCATCTACCTGTCCGCCCTCGCCAACGTCCCGCGCGAGCTGCACGAGGCGGCGGCCGTGGACGGCGCGAGCCCACTGAGCCGCTTCTGGCACGTCACCCTCCCCGGGGTGCGCCCGACCATGGTGCTGGTCTCCGCCCTCATCTCGGTGAGTTCGCTGCGCGTCTTCTCCGAGCTGTACGTGCTCTCCAACGGCCTGGGCGGCCCCGGCGGCCGTGACATGTCGGTGGTGATGCTGATCCAGATGTACAGCCGCGGCTTCAACGGCCACCTGGGCTACGCCTCCGCGCTCAGCCTGATGCTGTTCGTCGTCACCCTCGGCCCGATGCTGATCCTGCTGCGGCTGAACCGGAAGGCGGCCTGACCCCGTGACCACCGTCCGCGAACCCGGCCCCGCCGTCCGCACCTCGAAGGCCGCCCGACTCCCCCGGGCCGCGAGGGGATTCAACACCCCCTCCGCCACCCGGACCGCGGCCCGCTACCTGCTGCTCCTGCTCGTCCTGCTCCTGGTGATCGGCCCCTTCCTGTGGCAGCTGTCCACCTCCCTCAAGGGCCCCGCCGAGGACGTCTACTCCCGCACCCCGGGCTTCCTGCCCGACCAACCCACCATCGGCAACTACGGCAAGGTCGCCGACACCATCCCGGTGTGGACCTACGCCCTCAACTCGGTGATCGTCGCCGCCGTCTGCATCACCGGCAACGTGGTCGGCTGCACCCTGGCCGGCTACGCCCTCGCCCGGCTGCGCTTCCGCGGCGCCAAGCTGGTCCTCGGCCTGTTCCTGGCCACCCTGGTGCTGCCCGGCGAGGTCACCGTCGTCTCCCAGTACGTGCTGGTGCGCAGCCTCGGCCTGGCCGACAACCTGCTCGGCGTCGCCCTGCCCGGGGCGATCGCCATGCTCAACGTGCTGCTGATGCGCACCGCCTTCGCCGCCGTGCCCGCCGAGTTGGACCAGGCGGCGCTGGTCGACGGCGCCAACGTCTGGCAGCGGCTGTGGCACATCGGTCTGCCGAACGTGCGCGGCATGCTCAGCGTGATCGTCATCTTCACCTTCATCGGCGCCTGGGACGACTTCCTCTGGCCGCTGATCGTGCTCAACGACCCGCAGAAGTACACCCTCACCGTCGGGCTCCAGTACCTCAACGGCACCTTCTCCGCCAACCCCCGGCTGATCGCGGCCGGCACCATGATCGCCTTCCTGCCGATCGTCGTGGTGTTCGCCGTCTGCCAGCGCTTCTTCTTCAAGGGCGTCGAGGAGGGAGCCGTCAAGGGATGAACCCGTCTCCCGTACGCCCCGCCTAGTTGAGGAAGCCCCCGTGACCACCACTCCGCAGGCTCCGCGCTTCGGCGTCAACTACACCCCCAGCACAGGCTGGTTCCACCACTGGCTCGACTTCGACCTCGACGCCGTGCGCGCCGACCTCGACTCCATCGCCTCCCTCGGCCTGGACCACGTCCGGGTCTTCCCGCTCTGGCCGCTGTTCCAGCCCAACCGCACCCTGATCCGCCCCCGCGCCGTCGAGCAGCTGACGGCCCTGGTGGACGCGGCCGGCGAACGCGGCCTGGACGTCGCGGTGGACGGCCTCCAGGGCCACCTGTCCAGCTTCGACTTCCTGCCGTCCTGGACGCAGACCTGGCACCGCCGCAACATCTTCACCGACCCGGAGGTCCTCGACGGCCAGGCCGCCTACCTGCGCACCCTCGCCGGGGCGCTCGGCGAGCGGCCGAACTTCCTCGGGATGACCCTCGGCAACGAGATCAACCAGTTCTCCGGCGCCCCGCACCCCGCCCCGGACCGGGTCACCCCCGCCGAGGCCGAGGCCTGGCTCCGTCGGATGCTCGCCGCCTGCGAGCGGGGCGCGCCCGGGCGGCTGCACCTGCACGCCTCGTACGACGCGGCCTGGTACCTGGACGAGCACCCGTTCACGCCCTGGCACTCGGCCCGCCTCGGCGCCGCCACCGCCGTGCACTCCTGGGTGTTCAACGGCACCGCCCAGCGCTACGGCGCCCACTCCACCGCCACCGTCCAGCACGCCGCCTACCTGGTCGAACTGTCCAAGGCCTGGGCCGACGACCCGGCCCGCCCGGTCTGGCTCCAGGAGGTCGGCGCGCCCGCCCCGCACATCACCGCCGGGGACGCGGCCCGGTTCACCGGCGCCACCGTCGACGCCGTACTGGACTGCCCGGACCTCTGGGGCGTCACCTGGTGGTGCTCCCACGACGTGGACCGCTCGCTCGCCGACTTCCCCGAACTGGAGTACAGCCTCGGGCTGTTGACCATCGACCGGGCCGTCAAACCGGCCGGGGCCCGGCTCGCCGAGGCCGCCGCCGAGGCCCGCCGCTCCTGGCAGCCGCCCAAGCCGCGCGGCACCGCCGTGGTGGTCGCCACCGGCGACGAGGTCACCTCGCCCCGCCGGGCGGTCTGCGGCCCCGGCGGTCCGGTGTACGAGGCCTTCATGCGCCTCGCCGAGGCCGGCGTCCGCCCGACCACCGTGCTCGCCGAACGCGCCGGGGACCGGGCGCACCTGGCCGCGCGCGGCATCACCGAGGTGCTCCAGCCCTCCGACGTACGTTCTCTGTAAACGCCCCCAGCACGCAACGGAGCCTGCCGACATGCACGATGACCGCACCCTCGTCGAGTCCCGCCTCAAGCGCGTCCTGGAGGAGCGCATCCTCCCGGCGGTCCACCCCGAGTCCGTCCCGCTGGAGGTCGGCATCTGGACCGCCCCCGGCGAGCCCGTCCCGGTCGCCGAGGGCCTGGCCGCGCCGCGCACCCCGATCGCGGTCGGCGACGCCTGGGGAGCGCCCTGGGGCACCAGCTGGCTGACCGTCTCCGGGACGGTGCCGCAGGCCTGGGCCGGGCGTACGGTCGAGGCACTGATCGACCTCGGCTTCGACGCCAACATGCCGGGCTTCCAGTGCGAGGGCCTGGTCTACCGACCGGACGGCAGCCCGGTGAAGGGCCTCAACCCGCGCAACCAGTGGGTGCGGATCGCCGCCCCGGCGGCCGGCGGCGAGCAGGTGCTGCTGCACGTCGAGGCCGCCGCCAACCCGGTCATCCTGGACTACCACCCCTTCCTGCCGACCGGGTTGGGCGACAGGGAGACGGCCGGCGACCAGCCGCAGTACCGGCTCGCCCGGATGGACCTCGCGGTCTTCGACGACACGGTCTGGCAGCTGTCGCTGGACCTGGAGGTGCTCGGCGAGCTGATGGCCGAACTGCCGGTGGACGGCGCCCGCCGCTGGGAGGTCCTGCGCGCGGTGGAACGGGCCCTGGACGCGATCGACCTCCAGGACGTCAACGGCACGGCGGCGGCCGCCCGTTCGGAGCTCACGGCCGTACTGGCCGCGCCCGCCGCCCCGTCCGCCCACCGGATCAGCGCGATCGGCCACGCCCACATCGACTCCGCCTGGCTGTGGCCGCTGCGCGAGACGGTGCGCAAGGTGGCCCGCACCACCGCCAACATGACCGCCCTGCTGGAGGACGAGCCGGACTTCCTCTACACCATGTCCCAGGCGCAGCAGTACGCCTGGATCAAGGAGCACCGCCCCGAGGTGTACGCCCGGGTCCGCAAGGCGGTGGCCGAGGGCCGGTTCGTGCCGGCTGGCGGGATGTGGGTCGAGTCCGACACCAACATGCCCAGCTCGGAGGCGATGGCCCGGCAGTTCGTGCACGGCAAGCGGTTCTTCCTGGAGGAGTTCGGCGTCGAGAACCACGAGGCGTGGCTGCCGGACACCTTCGGCTTCACCGGCGGCCTGCCGCAGATCATCCGCAACGCGGGCTCCAAGTGGCTGCTGACCCAGAAGATCTCGTGGAGCCAGGTCAACAAGTTCCCGCACCACACCTTCCTCTGGGAGGGCATCGACGGAACCCGCGTCTTCACCCACTTCCCGCCCGTGGACACCTACAACTGCTCCATGAAGGGCAGCGAGATCGCCCACGCGGCAAGGAACTTCAAGGACAAGGGAGTGGCCCGGCACTCGATCGCGCCGACCGGCTGGGGCGACGGCGGCGGCGGGACGACCCGCGAGATGGTCGCCAAGGCCGCCCGGCTGCGGAACCTGGAGGGTTCCGCCACCGTCCGCTGGGAGAAGCCCGCCGAGTTCTTCGCCAAGGCCGAGGCCGAGTACCCGAACCCGCCGGTCTGGGTCGGCGAACTGTACCTCGAACTCCACCGGGCCACCCTGACCAGCCAGGCGAGGACCAAGCAGGGCAACCGGCGCAGCGAGAACCTGCTGCGCGAGGCCGAACTGTGGTGCGCCACCGCGGCGTTGCGCACCGGCTCGGCGTACCCGTACGAGCAGCTGGACCGGATCTGGAAGACCGTGCTGCTGCACCAGTTCCACGACATCCTGCCCGGCTCCTCGATCGCCTGGGTGCACCGCGAGGCGGAGGCCACGTACGCGGCGCTGGCGGCGGAGCTGGAGGGGCTGATCGGCGCGGCCCAGCAGGCGCTGGCCGGGGAGGCCGCGGGCGGGCGCGAGCTGGTGTTCAACGCGGCGCCGCACGCCCGCGCGGCCGTCCCGGCGGGCGGGGCGGCCGTGGTGGCCCCCGCGGAGGCGGGCTGCACCACGGGCGAGCGGCCCGAGGGCGGCTTCACCCTGCGCAACGGCCTGCTGGAGGTCACGGTCGACGCCGACGGCCTGATCGGCTCGGTCGTCGAGGTGTCCAGCGGTCGCGAGACCGTCGCCCCCGGCAGCCGTGCCAACCTGCTCCAGCTGCACCCCGACTTCCCCAACATGTGGGACGCCTGGGACGTCGACCAGTTCTACCGCAACACCGTCACCGACCTGACCGGCGTGGACTCCCTCACCGCCTCCGTCTCCGACGACCGGGCCTCCGTCCGGGTCGCCCGCTCCTTCGGCTCCTCCACCGTCGTCCAGACCCTCACCCTGCGGGCCGGCGAACAGCGCCTCGACATCGACACCGAGGTCGACTGGCACGAGACCGAGAAGTTCCTCAAGGCCGCCTTCCCGTTGGACGTCCACACCGAGCGCTACGCCGCCGAGACCCAGTTCGGCCACCTCTACCGGCCCACCCACACCAACACCAGCTGGGACGCCGCCAAGTTCGAGGCCTGCAACCACCGCTTCGTCCACCTCGACGAACCCGGCTGGGGCGTGGCCCTGGTGACCGCCTCCACCTACGGCCACGACGTCACCCGCACCGTGCGCCCGGCCGACGGCGGGACCACCACCACGGTCCGCTTCTCGCTGCTGCGCGCCCCGCGCTTCCCCGACCCGAAGACCGACCAGGGCCTGCACCGCTTCCGGCACGCGCTCGTCCCGGGCGCGGCGATCGCCGACGCCGTCCGCGAGGGCTACCGGATCGGCCTGCCCGAGCGGCGGGTCACCGGCAGCGCCGAGCGGGTCGCGCCGCTGGTCGAGCTCGACAACGACGCCCTGGTGGTCAGCGCGGTCAAGCTCGCCGACGACCGCAGCGGCGACCTGGTCGTCCGGGTCTACGAGGCGGGCGGCGGACGCGCCCGCGGCCGGCTCACCGCCTCCTTCCCGCTGGCCGGGGCCGTGCCCTGCGACCTGCTGGAGCGACCCTGGGACGGCACCCGCGGCGAGGTGACGGTCGAGGACGGCGCGGTGCGGCTGGCGCTGCGGCCGTTCGAACTGGTCACGCTGCGGCTGAGCGCGGCCCGCTGACCGACGGCCCGGCCCGTCGACCGGCCGGCCCGTCGACCCACGTACGGTAAGGGCGCCCCGGCCCCGTCCAGGCCGGGGCGCCGCCCCTGCGACCCACCTGGAGCCCGCCATGCCGCTCGCCCCCCTGTTCGCCGCCGTCGACATCGGCGGCACCAAGATCGCCGGGGCGCTGGTCGACGGCGACGGACGGCTGCGGCACCGGCTCCAGCTGCCCACCCCGGCCACCGAAGCCGGTCCGGCCGTGCTCGCCGTCGTGCACGAGGTGCTGGACCAGCTCGCCGGTACGCCCGACTGGGCCGCCGTGACGGCCCTCGGCATCGGCAGCGCAGGCCCGGTCGACCTGGCCTGCGGCACCGTCAGCCCGGTCAACATCCCCGGCTGGCGCGGCTTCCCGCTGGTCGCCGAGGTCACCGCGCACCCGGCGGTGGCCGCCCTCGGCCTGCCCGTCCACCTCGCCGGGGACGGCGTGGCGATGGCCGCCGCCGAGCACTGGCAGGGCGCGGCCCAGGGCGCCGACAGCGCGCTCTGCCTGGTGGTGTCCACCGGCGTCGGCGCCGGGCTGGTGCTGGACGGGGCCGTCCGACCTGGCCCCAGCGGCAACGCCGGGCACCTCGGTCACATCACCGTCGACCTGGACGGCGAACCCTGCCCGTGCGGCTCCCGCGGCTGCCTGGAGGGCCTGGCCAGCGGCACCGCGATCGCCCGCCGGGCACTCGCCGACGGCTGGCGGCCGCCCGGCCGGGACCGCACCGCCCGAGCCGTGGCCGCCGCGGCCGCCGCGGGCGACCCGGTCGCGCTGGCCTCCTTCGACCGGGCCGCCCAGGCACTGGCCGCCGGGATCGCCGCCACGGCCGCCCTCGTCGACCTCCACCGGGTGGTGGTCGGCGGCGGCGTCGCCACCGCCGGGGAGGTGCTGTTCGCCCCGCTCGCCCGCCACCTGGACCGCTACGCCGCCCTCTCGTACGTCCGCGGCCTCGACGTGCGCCGCGCCGAACTCGGCACCGACGCCGGGCTGATCGGCGCCGCCGCACTCTGCCGCTGAGCCTCACCCGGTCCCCCGTGTCCGCCGCCGTCCCACGGCCGGGGCGCGGCGGCACGACAGCACGGCACCGGCCCGGAGGCAGGCCGACCGGCAGGATCCTTCGCGGAGTCGGCTTGCCTCACGACGGGCCGGTCCGGCACCGGCCCCGCTCGACTCAGGCCGGGAGCGGGTGCCCGAAGAGCAGGTCGTAGCCGTCCGGCAGCTGCTCGATCACCCGGTCGATCAGTTCCTCCGGAACGAGGTCGGCCACGGTGCTGAGCACCGCCCCGATGTCCCACTGCGCCGTCGCCGGCGTCGCCCCGTCGATCCAGCCGACCACGGCCTCCACGAAGCGCTCGGCGGTCAGCGGCTCGGCGGCCGGCTGGGCGTCCCGGAGCAGCGAGGCGTACGTCCCGGGCAGCGCGTCGGCGAGGTTCAGCCGCTCCGCGCCCACCAGGTGCTCGCCCAGCAGCCCGAGCACGACCCGGGCGGCGTGGTCAGCCTCGGCCTCGCCCCCGTACTCGCCGCGCTCAACGACGCGGGCGAGGAAGTCCTGCCAGGAGATGGTCATCGCGTCCTCCTTCCGGTCGGCGGGACCCGGCCGGGTCCGCGGCGGCCGATGGTCCGCGGAGCCTGCCTCATCGCAGCCCGTGACCCCCGGGGGACGTACCGGTTCCCGTGCTGCTCAGCGTACTGCGGTCCGGCCGGGCCGAGACCCGCCGATCCGGCGGGGCCCGAAGGCTGAACGGAACCTTGACGCCGGGGCCGGGACCAGGACCGGGACCGGTCGGGCGGATCGACGCCGTTGTCGATCACGCCACCGGCCCGCGCCGTCGTCGGCGCGGGAACGTGCGGGTCAGCCCGCCGAGGCGCGAACCCGTCTGCGCGAGCCGCGCGAGGAGCCGACCCCCGCACCGGAACGCGCCGCCGTCCGTTGGGCCGGCGCCATCGGCTGCGCCACGGCGACCACGCTGTCGCCACACGCCCTGTCCGACACCCGCTCCGCCGTGGCCGTCACCCGGTCCGCGACGCGCTCCGCGACGCGCTCCGCGAGCCGGTCCGCGACGCGGTCCGACATAAACGCCGACAGAAAGCGCCGCTCGTTCGGGCTGAGTTTGCGCGAGCGACCGGATTCCCGGTCCCGCGCGACCACGACGGTCCGCGCCCGCATAAAGGTGAGCGGTTCGCGGCAGACATTCACCTCGACATGGGCGGAACTCCGCCCGATCCGTTCCACGGTCAACCGCACCGACAATGGTTCGGGGCGGTGGTGCAGCTGTTCCAGATAATCGATCTCGTGCCTGGCGATGATGAATCCGGACGGGAACAGCGATTCCCGCACGGCGGTCGCGTGGTGGCAGAACAGGTCGTAAATCCCCTCCTGGATGTAGCCGACCAGCCGGGCGTTGTTGATGTGCCCGTTCTCGTCGACGTCGCTCCACCGGGTGGGGCAGGACAGCACGTGCACGCCCGTGTGCAGCGCGCTCACTGCTGCGTCAGCCCGGCGCCGGCGCTGGTGGGGAGCAGCGCGCGCCGCAACCTGGCGTAGTAGCCGGAGTGTTCGGCCGCCATCCGGGCAGCTGTCCAGCCCTCCTCGGCGGCCTCGGCGGCCGCTTGGACGACCAGGCTGTCGAGCACCCCGTCGACCGACCGGCACAGTTCGGCGACCGCGGCCAGGCGTTCGGTCACATCCGCCGTGCCGGCCGCGTTCCGGGCCGGAAAAGCCGCCAACGATTCGACCGCGAGCTGCAGGTCGTCGATGACGTCCGCCCGGCTCTCCTCCGGTGAATTCCGCATTCTTTTCTCCAGGACCAATTCGGGCCGTTACGGCCCGGTAACTGACGTTCGATTACACCCTGAACGGTGTCGGCCCCCCGACGCCATCGACGCTATCCCAGTCGACGCGGCTCCGCAGAAGGTTTTCGGACGGTGACGGGAAACTGACTTCCATCGGAGTAGTTTGCGGGGGTACACAATATGCCCCGTCAGCCGAACGCGGTAAGCAGAACGGGTGGTATCGCCGACCCGCCGAGCAAGATCGACTACAGTCCGTCACTGATCTGCTACTGGGCTTCCCACCACCGCGCCTTGTACAGGCGGGTTCCGCGCAGGGTCCGCACGCCCTCCGGGCGGTGCAGCCGGATCGCCGAGGTGCACCAGTCGCACGGCGCGAGGTGGTCGGGGGCGACCGTGAGCAGCCGCCCGGTGCCGGGGTCGTCGCCGATGCTCTTGACGTCCCGCTCCGCGGCGGGGTCAGCCAGGTGGACGGGCGTGAAGCGGTCGGCCGCCGGGTCGTACTGCCACAGACCGCGCAGGGTGCTCAGCCAGAACGGACCGGGCGCGGCCAGCACCGGCGCGAGGTCATGGCCGCCCCGGTCCGGCAGCGGGGCGGTGCGGACGGCGGTCAGCGTGGGCGCGGCCGGGGTGCCGCCCACCCGCAGGGCGACCAGTGCCTCGTCCCCGAGTACCCAGAGCAGGCCGGACGGCCCGTCCCAGAGCACCCCGTGCGCACCGGGCAGCCCGAACTCGGTGTACGCCGTGGCGCGCGGCCCCTGCGAGGCCGCGTACAGCCGCACCCAACCGCCGCTCGCCACCACCGCCACGTTGCCGTCCGGGAGCAGCTCGATGCTGTGCGGGTTGACCACCGGGCCGAGGTCCGCCGCCCAGCGGGACCGGCCGGTGGCGGTGTCGACGACGGCGGCGAGGCCGCCCGACGCGGTCGTGAGCAGGTAGCGCCGGCCCTGCCGGATCCGGCTCTTCGCCTCGTCCGGACCGGTCCAGCTGCTGGCCGGCGAGAGGTCGGCGAGGTCCGGTGCCCGGTCCGCGGTCCAGGACCACACCACGGACAGCTCGTCGGACCCCTGGTGGGCCATCAGCTCCTCGGCGCTCTCCAGTACGAACACCCGGCGGGAGCCCTGGTCCGCGACCACCACCTGCCACCGCTGCGCCCCGGCCTCCGCCCGGCCCGCGGGCGTACCGAACAGCAGGGCCAGGCCCAGGACGGACAGCGTTCTCCTCAGCACACCCCCACGCTGGCCGCTTCCCTGCCGCCCCGCAGCCCGGCTCGGCCGAACGGCGTCGGGCCCCGGTCAGTGCCGCCCGGACACCCGCCGTTGCGCCCCGAAGCGCCGTACCCGCAGAACCGGCGCTCCAACAGGGCCACCCGCAAAGACGGTTCGGCCTTCGTCGGGTAGTACGCGGTCCAGAGCCCGGTGCACCCGCCCGCGACGATGCACACGCCCACGTCCCCGACGCGGGCCCCGGCTCCGACACTCCGCCCGCCGCGTACCAGAACGACACCCTGCCGTTGACCGCCGCCACCGGCCCCCGTCACCGACCCGCCCGGACGCTGTCCCGGCCCGATCACGGCGAACCACCCCCACCCTGCTGGGATCCCGCCCCGGACCACCCCCCCCCGTCAGTCCTCCAACAGCTCCAGCACCCGCGTCCAGGCGTACGCCCCGGGCACGAACTCCGCGATCCGCACACCCATCCCCCGCAACCTGGTCAGGCTCTCCTCGTACGCCGGGTGCGCCGCCTGAGCCGCACTGAGACACGGCTGAACCGCCACCGGAATCCCCCACCCGTACGACTCGCACAGGATCCCGAGCGCGAGCGTGTCCGAGATCCCGGCAGCCCACTTGTTGATCGTGTTGAAGGTCGCAGGAGCCACCACGACCGCGTCCGGATCCGGCAGCGGCCGGGGATCCCCCGGCTTCCGCCACGCCGAGCGAATCGGGTACCCCGTCTGCGCCTCGACGGCGCCGACATCGATGAACCCCGTCGCCTGCGGAGTCGCCACCACCCCCACCTCCCACCCCCGCCCCTGCGCCGCCGAGATCAACTCCCCCACTCCACCCGCAACCCCCGCCGCACACACCACGACGTACAGCACCGGCTTCCTCGCCCCGCCCATCTCCCGGCCTCCCCTCTCGTCATCGGCAGAACGCCCATCCGTCACCCCAGTGTGCCCGCGCCCGCGTGCCCGTCGGCGCGGGCGGCTCGTCGGTCCGGAGCGTCGAAGCATTCGGAAACCGGTGCCGGAACCGACCGAGCGAATGCTCGTCGGCGGTCGGCGTCGGCCGTGCACCCACCGGCCCGTCAGCGATGTGCCGCCACCAGCTCCGCCGCGGCGTCCGCGCACCCCCAGCTCAGCGTCACCCCTGCCCCGCCGTGCCCGTAGTTGTGCACGGTCCGAAGCCCGTTTTCCCTGTCCTCGGCCTCCAGCCGCACCCCGCCCCGGCGGTCGGGGCGCAGCCCCGCCGGGCGGCCGATGATCTCGGCCTCGCGCAGTTCGGGGACGTGGGCGGCGCATCTGGCGAGGACCGCCTCGGCCGTCCGACGGTCGGACCCGAGGTCCCACGTGCCCTCCTCGAAGGTGCCGCCCAGGACGACGTCCCGGCTGCGGGGGTGGACGTAGGTGTAGCCGGCCGGGTCGTCCTGGATCCGCAGGGAGGCCCGCAGGCCGGGGTTGCGCACCAGGACGAGTTGGCCGCGTACCGGCCGCACCGTGTCGTCGCCGCACAGCTGGCGGGCGCCGAGGCCGCTGGCGTTGACGGCGACGGGCGCCCAGGCGCGGGCCTGGTGGAGGGTGTCGAGCCGCCGGTGGACGACCTCGCCTCCGCCGTCGAGGAAGCGGCCGAGCAGCCAGGGCAGGTAGAGCGGCATCTCGACCGTCGGGGCGGTGAACCGCCAGCCGTCCGCGTACGCCGGGGCGAGTTCGGACGGCCGCAGGCGGCGCAGGTCCGGGACTCCGGCGCCCCACCAGGGCTCGGCAGCAGCCTCCTGCCGTCGGAGCGCGGGCATCCAGGTGTCGCGCATGACGACTCCGGGCACGCCGTCCCCGGCCTGCCGGGCGAGTTCGGCGAAGGTGGCGGCCGACCACGTCGCCACCCGGTCGCCGGCCTCCACCCCGACCGGGTACCAGACGGCCGCCGCGACGGCCGAGACCGTCGACAGCAGTCCGTCCGCCGTCACCACCACGACCCGCAGTCCCCGCTCCTGGAGCCGCAGCGCCGTGGTGAGCCCGATGACCCCACTGCCGATCACGACGACGTCCACACCGATCCCCTGCCCCTTCACCCTGACGACACCCGCTCGGTTCCAGGAAAGCGGGACGGTCCGCGAGGCGTCCAAGACCAGTTCCGTCGCCCCGCGATAAGGCGCCCTTATCGCCACGGACGGCCCGGTCGCCCGCCGGCCGCCACCACCGCGCGACGGCCCTACCATCGACCGGTGGACCTTCGCCGAATGCGCTACTTCTCCGTCCTGGCCGAGGAGTTGAACTTCACCAGAGCCGCCCGCCGACTGCGGGTGGCGCAGCCTGCGCTGAGCCAGCAGATCCAGGCACTGGAGCGGCAGCTCGGTGTGCGGCTGGTCGAACGAACCAGCAGGGGCTGCACGTTGACCCCGATCGGCAGCGCGGTCGCCGAGGAGGCCCGGCAGGTGCTGCGCCAGGTGGCCGAGGCCGACCGGCGGATCACGGCGGTCGCCCGGGGGCAGCAGGGGAGCCTGCGGGTGGCGTACACCCGCTCGGCGCGCGGGGGCGTCTGCGACAGCCTGATGACCGAGTTCCGCGACCGCTACCCCCGGGTGGACGTCGCCCTGCAGACCGGCTGGACGGCCCACAACGTCGGCGAGCTCCTCGCCGGGCGGCTGGACGCGGCCTTCGTCCGCCCGCCGCTGGACGTCCCCGAACTGGCCTGCCGGGTCATCGCCGAGGAGGAGCTGCTGCTGGCGGTTCCGTCCGGCCACCCGCTGGCCCACGGCCGGAGCCGGGTCGAGCGCAGCCGCATCGGCGACGAACCGGTGGTGCTGTGGCCTCGCGACAACGGCCCCGGGATGCACGCGTCGATCACCGGGCAGCTGTGGCCCGACGGGCCGCCCCGGATCGTCCGCGAGGAGCCGGACGACGAGCAGCTGCTGCTGGCGGTGGCGGCCGGGCACGGCATCGCGCCGATCCCGGAGGGCCGGGCCCGGGTCTTCCGGATTCCGGGTGTGAGCCTGCGCCGGCTGACGCGCCCGGTGCCGACCGTCACCCTGGGCCTGGCCCACAACCCCCGGACGGCGTCGCCCCCGGTCCAACTGCTGCTCGCCATGGCCCCGCAACTGCCCGGCACGGCGGAACGGCCCTGAACACGTCGGCCCGCCCCCGGACACCGGCAGGGGCGGGCACGACGGCTGCGGGGGGCGTCAGCCGATGGTCGAGCCGGTGACCGGCTCGGACAGCGCGACGGTCTTGCCGTTCGCGCCGGTCTTGACGAACTGCCAGGTGAGACCGTTGATCACGCCCTTGCCCAGCGGGGCCAGCTTGGCGAAGGCGGGCTGGCTGAGGTCGATGTGGGTGGAGTCACAGGACGGGCACTGGTCCTTCACCGGGACGGTGATGGTCTTGCCCTGGTACGTCACCTTGACCGAAATGCCCTTGCACACAGGGTCGTTGTTGGGGTTGGCGGAGGTCCACCAGGTGTGCGAGACGGCGACCAGCATCTGGTTGGAGGCGTTGATCTGGGTGCCGCAGGCGCCGTAGCCGGCGTCGGTGTAGTAGGTGGCCTTCCCGTTCATGGGCTTGTTGATCGGTATCGCGGCGCTGGCGGAGCCGGCCGTGAGGGCGATGAGGGCGGCGGCCGCGAGCGGGGCGCCTGCGAGGATCCTGAGGTTCTTGCCGATGGCGCGCATGGTTCGTTCCCTCCGGTTCGACGATCCCGGGGAAGTCGTGGGCATGACAGGCGCAACTCGCCGAAGCTGCGCCGCAGTTCGGCGATCAGACGCCCGATGCCCGCCCGGTGGAAGGGAACGTATGCGCTCCACCTCGGCATGGTCCAGACCTCTATGATGTTGTCATGAACACAAGGCAAGAACCTTTACCAATAGGGCCGAAGGGGCGAAGATGCGTGACCGCACCGCCGTTCGGGGTGTTGGCGGGTCGTCACCCCCGTCCGTTCCGGAGGCCGCCCCCATGCGCACCGCACTCCCCGCCACCCTGGCCCCGACCCTCGCAGCTTCCCCGGCGGCGGCAGTACGGGCATCGGCGGTCCCGCGCACGGTGAACCAGGGCTACAGCATCCCGGTGGGCGGCGTCACCGACCTCGGCGCGCTCCCCGTCCTCGGCAGCCTCGGCCTGGACTTCGCCCGCCCGCTCGACCAGTAGGCCGGCCCGCAGGCCGACGGCCCCCCGATTCCGGAAGACCACGGACCGGTGCCACCCGCCCGGGTTACTCTCGACCCGCGCGGTGCTCCGTCCGCGCTGCCGACCGAGGGGGAACACGTGATCGGGGACCTGCTGCCGGACGTCGTGGTGACCGAGGTGGCCTACGACGACCCGCCCGAGGCGCGGCTGGAGCCCGCCGAGGAGGAGGCGATCGCCCGGGCCGTGGACAAGCGCCGCTGTGAGTTCACCACCGTCCGCCACTGCGCCCGCACCGCCCTGGACCGCCTCGGCGTCCCGTACCGCCCGCTGGTCCCGGGCCTGCGCGGCGCGCCGAGCTGGCCGGACGGCGTGATCGGCAGCCTCACCCACTGCGACGGGTTCCGCGCCGCAGCCGTCGCCCGGACCGGCACCCTGGCCTCGGTCGGCATCGACGCCGAACCCGCGCTGCCGCTCCCGGAGGGCGTCCAGGAGGCCATCGCCCTGCCCGTCGAGCAGCAGCGGCTGGCCGAGCTCACCGCCGAACGCCCGGGCACGCCGTGGGACCGCATCCTGTTCAGCGCCAAGGAGTCCGTCTACAAGGCCTGGTTCCCGCTGACCGAGCTCTGGCTGGACTTCCAGGAGGCCGAACTCGACCTCTGCCCTGACGGCACCTTCTCCGCCCGCCTGCTGGTCCCCGGCCCGGTGGTCGGCGGCCGCCGCCTCGACGGCTTCGACGGCCGCTGGGCGGTGCGCGACGGGCTGCTCGCCACCGCGATCGCCGTCGAGCCGTAGCCGCTGGTCGTCGAGCCGTAGCCGCTCACCGTGGCGCCGTGGCCGTCCATCGCCCCGCTCACCGTGGCGCCGTGGCCGTCCATCGCCCCGACCGTTCGCGGCCGGGGCATATCCTCGTCCGCGTGACGGAGACCTATGTGATCGACGGCAACGAGATCGGCACCCTGGAGGACTTCTGGGACGTGGTCGGACGGACGATCGGCGTCGACGGCTACTTCGGCCGCAACCTGGACGCCTTCGCCGACTGCCTGAGCGGCGGCTACGGCACGCCCGACGACGGCGACTACGTCATCGAGTGGCGCAACCACGAGGTGTCCCGCCGCGAGCTCGGCCACCCGGAGACGGTCCGGCAGCTGGAGCGGCGGCTCGCCAAGGTCCACCCCACCAACCGCGAGCAGGTCGCGGCCGAACTGACCGCCGCCCGGGCGGGCGAGGGGCCGACGGTCTTCGACTGGCTGGTCGACATCATCGAGGAGCGGCACCCGGGCGGCCTCCGGCTGGCGTGACACCACCGATGGCTCACATCACGTCAGACAACCGGACGAACCGCCGCCCCGCCGCCAGCAGCCCCGGCACCGCCGCCGCCATCCCGGGGGCGGTCCCGCCGCCCGGGTGGTTCATGTGCCCGATGACGACCGCCCCGGGCGGTGCCGACTCCACCTCCTGCCGCACCTCGGAGGCGGGCAGGGTCGCCCCGCCGTCCCCGTTCACGCTGAAGCCCACTACGCGTTCGCCCAGGTCGGCGACCACCCGGGCGGCGACGTCGTCGTAGTGGGCAGTGCCGGAACGGAAGAACCTCGGCGGGTGTCCGAGCAGCCCGGTCAGCTTGTGGGCGTTGCCCGTCACCTCGTCGTACACCTCGCCGACCCCGCCGGTGCCGGCGATCCCGTACGCCGAGCGGCCGGCCACCGAGAGCGGGCGGTGGACGGTCCCGTGGTTGGCGATCTCGAACAGCCGGTCGGCGGCGAGCTGCTCGAAGACGTCCGGGTTGGCGTCGATCCAACGGGTGTTCAGGAACAGTGTGGCCGGGACCTTCCGCTCGCGAAGGAAGTCGATCAGATCGGCGTCGTAGCCGTTCCCGCCGGGTCCGCCGCAGGCGTCGAAGGTCAGCGCCACCGCACGCTCGCCCTTCGGCAGCTCGGTGACCACGCCGGAGACCTGTAGCCCCCACTCGCTCGGCGCCAGGGCCCCGTAGCGCTGGACCGTCTCGGCCCGGGTCGGCGCCAGGGCCCCCGTGGGCACGGTGGCGGAGGCCCTGGCCGGCGGGGCGGCCGACGGGGTGGCCGACGCACTCCCGGCCCCACCCGCCGCAGGACGCGCGGACACACCGGCCGAAGGCACGGCTGACGGGCTGCCCGACGAGCCGGCCGCCCCCGCAGCGGACACTCCCAGCGGGGCCGCCCCGCCGCCCTCCGCTCCCCGCCCCGCCCGGCACCCCGCCAGCGCGCCCCCGGCCACCACCGCCGCCAGCAGCATCCGCCGACTCAATGTCACACCAGCCTCCCGATCGCCCCATCGCCACTTGCCATACGAACCGACAACATGACTATGAACCGACGATTCGTCACTTCCCGCAACTCGCGCCCGCCCTCACCCCCCACCCCGGCCCGGGGCCCCTTCACCGACCCGACCCGTCCCGGTGGGCCCCGCCTCACCCCCGGTTCACCCCCGGGGGTAGGCGAGCCGGCGGACCCGCCGACCCCCAGCCCGGAGGCCCCGATGCCCGCCGACCCCGCTCACCCCGCCCGCCGCGCCCTGCTCCGCACCGGCCTCGCCACGGGCGCCGCCACCGCCCTCGGCCTCGCCACCGACGCCGCCACCGCCGGCTCCGCGTCAGCGGCCCCGGCCCAGGCCCCGGCCCCGGCCCGCGGCGACCGCACCCTCACCCTCACCGGTCACCTCCCCACCGGCGCCCCCGACTTCGTCCACCTCCCGATCGAAGTCCCCGACGGAGTCCGCGAGATCGCCGTCTCCTACGGCTACGACAAACCGCAGGTCCCCGCCGGCACCCCCGGAAACGCCTGCGACATCGGCATCTTCGACGAGCGCGGCACCGACCTCGGCGGGGACGGCTTCCGCGGCTGGTCCGGCGGCTTCCGCACCGAGTTCGCCCTCTCCCGGGGCGCCGCCACCCCCGGCTATCTCCCCGGTCCGATCAACCCCGGCACCTGGCACATCGTCCTCGGCCCCTACCAGGTCGCGCCGCAGGGTCTGGACTACCGTGTCCAGGTCACCCTCCGGTTCGGCGAGCCGGGGCCGGCGTTCACCCCGCACTACCCGTCGGAGAGGGCCCGCGGTCGCGGCCGGGCCTGGTACCGGGGCGACTGCCACCTGCACACCGTGCACTCCGACGGGCATCGCCTGCCCGAGGAGGTGGCCGCCGGTGCCCGTGCGGCCGGCCTGGACTTCATCGTCTCGACCGATCACAACACCAGCTCCTCGCACGCCGTCTGGGGCCCGCTGGCCGGCCCCGACCTGCTGGTCATCACCGGCGAGGAGGTCACCACCCGCAACGGCCACTGGCTGGCCCTGGGTCTGGAACCCGGCCGGTCCGTCGACTGGCGCTACCGCTGCCGCGACGAGGAGTACCCGCGCTTCGTCCGCCAGGTCCACCGCTCCGGCGGCCTGGTGGTCCCCGCGCACCCGTACTGCCCTTACGTCGCCTGCCAGTGGAAGTTCGGCTACGAGCAGGCCGACGCCGTCGAGGTGTGGAACGGGCCCTGGACGTACGACGACGAGTCGGCCGTCGACACCTGGGACGCCCGCCTCGCCGTCGCCCTGCGAAGCGGCGGCCCCGGCGGCGGCCCCGGCGGTGGCCACGGCGGCCGCTCCTGGCTGCCCGCCATGGGCAACAGCGACGCCCACAGCGACCCGCAGGTCATCGGTCTGCCCCACAACGTCGTCCTGGCCGAGGACCTCACCCGGGACGCGGTCCTCGACGGGCTGCGCGCCGGGCGCAGCTGGCTGGCCGAGTCCGCCGCCGTCAAGCTCGACCTCACCGCCACCGGGAACGGCCGTCAGGCGGGCATCGGCGAGGAGCTGACCGTCCCGGCGGACGCCCCGGTGGACGTCCGGCTCACCGTCTCCGGCGTGCCCGGCGGCACCGCCCGCCTGATCACCGACGAGGGGCAGATGCACCAGGAGTCACTGCCCGCCGACGGCTCCGGCACCGTGGTGTGGCGCACCACCGCCTCGCTCGCCGCGTACGTCCGCGCCGAGGTGCGCCACCCGAGGGCCGACGGGACGCCGGGCAAGGGCAACTCGATGGGCGGGGACCTCCCCTGGGGGCCGATGGCGGCCCTCACCAACCCGATCGTGCTGCGCGCCGAGGACCGCTGAGAGCCGCCGCCGACCTGCCCGCGGACCGGCCGTTCCTCCGCCACGGACCGGGAGGGGGGACGACTCGGAGCACCCGTTTGGACTAGGTTGATCCCCGAAACGCATCAGTCGTAGGGACGAGGCGGTCGGCTGTCCGCATCCGGGCCGACCGGCTCCTTCGCACTCCCACCGCCTCGCCCCGGCTACCGACCGAACCCGACCGACCCGTCCGTCCCCGGCCCGCGAAGGGATCAGCAGCTGTGAACCGTACGACCGTAGGTGGGCCGGAGCTCGGGGGCGGCCGGGGCGCCGGGGGCGTCCTCGTCCTCGTCGACCCCTCCGGGGCCGGGAACAGCCCGGTCGCGGGGCTGCTCGCCCAGGAGCTGCACCCGAGCGTCCACCTGCGGACGGACGACTTCCTCCAGGTCATCCGCAGCGGCCGGCTGGCGCCGCACCTCCCCGAGGCCGCCCGTCAGAACGCCACCGCCCAGGCCGCCGCCGCCCAGGCCGCCTTCGCCTACGCCACCGGCGGTTACCAGGTCGTCGTCGAGTGCCCCGAGGCCCCGGCCTCCCTCGACACCTTCCGCCGCGAGAGCCGCACCACCGGCGCCGCCCTCCACTACGTCGTCCTCACCACCGGCGCCCCCACCACCCCGTACGAACTCGACACCACCCCCCTCACCCCCGACTCCACCGCCAAGTCCGTCCTCACCGCGCTCACCGCCCGCACCCACCTCCTCGGCTGGTGAACGGACGCGGGCCTACGCCCCCACCACCCCGTCGATGCCCTCGCGCAGGAAGTCGGCGTGTCCGTTGTGCCGGGCGTACTCGTGGAGCAGGTGGAGCATCACCAGACGCAGCGACACCTCTGCCTCCCAGCGGGGCTGGTAGCCGGTGACGTCGAGCGAGGGGGCGGCGAGTTCGATGCGGCGGGAGTGCTCGACCTCGGCCTGCCAGGCGGCGAACGCCTCGGCGCGGGTGGCCCCGGTCGTGTCGTAGGCCACCTGGTAGTCGCCGTCCTCGGACCACACCAGCGGGATGTCCTCCGCGTCGATCACCCGGCGGAACCAGGTGCGCTCGACCTCGGCCATGTGCCGCACCAGCCCGAGCAGGCTCAGCGTGGACGGCGGGCTGGAACGTTCCCGCAGCTGTTCGTCGGTGAGGCCCTCGCACTTCATGGCGAGGGTCGCCCGGTGGAAGTCCAGGAAGCCGCGCAGCATCTCGCGCTCGCCGCCGGTCAACGGCGGTACGGGTCGGTTGTCGGTGTTCATGGGGTCGTCACTCCTCGCGGTCGGCGGTTCCCCGCGGACTGTAGCGAACGGAGCGCCCGCCCGACAGCGCGTTTCGGGGCCCCGGGACCCGGCAGCCCCTGTCCCGTCAACCGTCCCGTCAACCCCGAAC
This sequence comes from Kitasatospora sp. NPDC017646, assembly GCF_044329365.1. Classification (NCBI taxonomy): domain Bacteria; kingdom Bacillati; phylum Actinomycetota; class Actinomycetes; order Kitasatosporales; family Streptomycetaceae; genus Kitasatospora; species Kitasatospora sp. NPDC017646. The sequence continues at coordinate 63,441 of NZ_JBIRJC010000020.1, forward strand.
CCGCCCTGTCACGTACCGTGTTCGGACCGCCACCGGTTTGGGTACGTACCTCGGCGCGCCCGACCGCCGGGCGCCCACCGAGCAGGAGACCCGACGCCCCATGGACCACAACCACATCCCCCCGACGGTACGCCGGACGTACGGCGCCGAAGATCTCTCCAAGGCGGCCAGCTTCGGCGGCGGATTTATCAACTTCGGTGACTGGCAGGGCATCGACCTCACCTCCCTCACCCCCGAGGACCGGGTGCGCAGCCAGGAGCAGCTGTACCGGCGGGTGCTGCGCGCCTTCCCGGAGCCGCGCGAGCGGCTGCGGCTGGCGGAGGTCGGCTGCGGGCGCGGGCTGGGTGCGGCCCTGGCGCTGCGGGAGTTCCGCTTCGCCTCGGTGACGGGCGTGGACATCCACCCGGACCAGGTCGAGCGCGCCCGCGCCGTCAACGCCCGCGCCCAGGCCACCTATCCGGACCGGCTCGCCTACACCATCGGCTCGGCCGACGAACTCCCGTTCCACGACGCCTCCCTGGACGGCGTCTACTCGGTCGAGGCCGCCCAGCACTTCCGCCGACTCTCCGGCTTCGCCCGCGAGTCCGCCCGCGTCCTGCGCCCCGGCGGCCGCCTGGTCGTCACCACCTTCTTCGCCACCCCCGGGGACGAGATCACCGAACGCCTCAAGCTCCTGCTCGCCAGCTTCGCCGACGGCCTCGACGTCCCCCACACCCTCAACGGCTTCACCACCGACCTCACCGGAACCGGCTTCACCGACGTCACCACCGAAACCATCGGCCCCGACGTCTGGCCGGGCCTCGACCGCTACCTCGCCGACACCGTCCCCACCGACCACTGGACCCGCAACTTCCTCCCCGCCTGGCGCCACGGCCTCCTCGACTACCACCTCGTCACCGCCACCCGAGCCGCCTGACACCGGCCATATTCCGCCACGGGCCTGTCCGCAATCACCTGGGACAGGCCCACACCGAACCAGGCACTTCACTGACCCACGCCCCTTGACCCCCAGCGGTCGAAAGGGTGTCCGACCAGTGTTCACCAGTCCGAATCCCGCAGGTCAGGGCCTACTTCGTCCACTACGCATGACGCCTGATGACACCTCATGACGCCCAGTCCGTGAGAAGCGCGTGAGAGGCGGCGATCGAGGGGAAGTTCGAGAGTGATCTGCCTCACACCCCTATGGTGGTCGAGCAGCGCCCCCGAAGTGACTCTTCGTTCCCCGTCCTGGCGCGACCGGCAGTCGACTCCAAGCCACGATGCGGCAATCATTACTGGTCAGTCGAAGTATCGCCAGCCCAGACCTACGAAACAGCGCACCATCCCGGGATTCCGTGGCCACGCAGCTCAATTTCGTTGATGGTGAGTCCGCGGGCGGTCTCCAAATACCCCAGCGATGCCGCGGCGAAAGGTGCTGTCGTCGGTCCACCGCTGTTGGAGTCACCGGCCACCCTTCTGGGCGGCGAACTCGCGAAGGCCAATGCTGCGCGATCAAGCGGGCCTACCCACCATCCGCCCACCGTGATCATCCTCGCGGTGTGTCTCCGGGCGCGTGTCCCGGCCAGTCGATCTTGCTGTGCTCCCCGCCCCGCACGCTCTGCCGACACGCCCGCTGTCCCGGCAACTCTGGACTGGCCATCACCACTTGGTTCGAGGAGGAGTCCCATGGCGCAGCGTCCCAGGCGTGGTCGGGTGTATCGCCGGTGTGGGTGCAAGGACGGGAGCAGTGGGAAGCAGTTGGGTTCATGGTGTCCGCGGCTGGCCGCCGATGCCGGTCACGGCCGGTGGTCGTACGCGGTGGATCTGGCGTCGGAGGACGGCAAGCGGAGAACTCGGCGGCGGGGCGGGTTCGCCAGCCGGGTGGAGGCGGCCCCGGAGATGGCGCGGGTGCTGGATGCCGAGTCTTCATCACCCGTGCGGGACTGCAGATCTTCGCCGATCACCCCCGGCTGTACTGGTGCGCATCCACCCTGAGCTCGTCACCGGGTTCCTCCTCATCGACGGGCTCACCGCTGGCGACGCCGCGGCATGATGTCATCGGTCGCCGAGGACCTGCGAGGACTTGCTCACCCTCGGGCCCGGGATGCCGCACTGCTGGAGCCGCCGCGCGGGCGGAAGGCCACCCCGGCGTGCGCGAGCAGCCGGTGCACCGTCCCATAGGACTTGCTGTAGGCCTCGCCGATCTCGCGCAGGGAGGCGCCGGCCGCGTACATCATCCGCATGTCGCGCGTCAGTTCCTCGCGGTCCTGCTCGGTCTCGTCGCTTTCGGGCATGGCGGTGACGTTCCCCTTTCTCACGGTCGCCGGTCGGACCGGCCAAGTATCAGCTGACGCTGTACGGCGCCGTCGCTACTCGGGTTGGGCAGTGAGGCGGAAGCCGGTGACGAGTTCAGGACGGATCCGCACGACGTAGTGCATGGCGGAGTCCACCCAGGGAGTGACCAACTGCTCGTAGCGCTGTGCCTCGGCCGGATCGGTGACCAGTTGGGCGTAGCCGGTGGCGACGACGCTCCAGCCGAGGCGGGTGTCGGGGTCGATGGCGTCGGCCTCTTACGCGACGACCGGGCCGGGGGCGTCCGATCCGGTCGTGGGTACGGATGATGATCGTGCCGTCGACGACCACGTGGTTGACCGGACGGATGGCCGGCAGGGCGCCCTTGGTGAAGACGACCCGGCCCAGCGGGACGGCGGCAAGCAGGCGCAGGCACTCCGCCCTCTCCAGCGCGGCCATGTGCCGAGCCGGGGCCTGCCGGCGGGCCATGATGAGTCGGCGGACGGCTTCGTCGTTCACGACCGGCCCGCGATCAGGCCGAGGTGTCCGTCGTAGCGGCGGTACAGCACGCGGCCGCGCCCGGTGTCCGGGTCGGCGTAGAACAGGACCGGCAGGTCGGCGGCCTCCAGTCGCGCCACGGCCTGCTCGACGCTCAGCCGACGGGCGCCGTGAGGGCTGAGCGTCAGCGGGACGGCGCAGCGGCTCGGCGGAGCGGCGGCTGTGGTGCGGGCGAGCCGGTAGCCGGTCGGCCCGGTGCGGTAGACGACGGCGTCGGTCTCGGTGGCCGGGTCGATGAACAGGTGGATGTCGTAGTCCATCGCGTCCAGGGTCCGTACTGCGGCCTCCGGTGAACACCACACCAGCGACGGGGACTTGACGCGGGCGATCTGCCGGGCCCTGGACGACGCGACCGCGCCGGCGAGCTCGGCGGGCGGGCCGGGCTGGGGCCATGGCTGGGGTTTCCAGGTGCCGGTCACCGCCGCGATACGCCGGCGCAGCTGCTCGCCGATCCGGTCCACCGCCTCGGCGAAGCCCTGCGCCGTCTCCTGGACACGGACCCGCCGGCCGTCCACCTCGGCGTTCACCTGCGCCAGCACGCCCGATCCGGTGGCCGACAGCCTGACCTTCAGCGCCTCGACCAGCGCGTTGGCCCCCTGGGCGGCCGCCGCGATCCTGGCCCGTCCCTCGGCCAGCACCTCACGCGGAACCCTTCCGACCGCCGCCACCGCGACCTCCGCGCTCACGTCCGATTTCCTCCTGCTCAAGTCTGCGGGCCCCTTGCCCGGCTGCAGCGCAACAACGGTGCACGCGGATGCTTTCCGCGACCAGGGCCCAACGGCCCCATTGCCGGGTGACGGCGGCGCGCTTGCTGTTGACGCCGGGCTCCCGACGGGGTACGGCGGGTGGAGTCCCTCAGCAGAAGATCGTCTCCGCCGCGTCGTCGTCGCGGACCGCGTCCACTGAGCCGGGGGCGCCTGCCAGGGGGGCACCGGTCTCCGGCTCACGGGCGCTACTGCCGCTCCAGGTGCCTTCTTCCGGGCAGATAGCAGCAGCTCTCTCGCGGCCTCGGCGGCCGGTGACGGCGTCGTCCATCGGTGACCTCGCGGTGTGCCTCGGTGGGACGTGGGAGAGCGCGTTTCCTTGCGACCGGCGGGGCCGCCCCGGCGTCGGTTCCAGGGCGGCCTCCCGGCGGCAGCACGCTTCCGGTGAGCTGTCGCATAATGACCTTAGCAGTTGCTAATATTGTCAATTGCATGCAAGGTCAGGAGGAGGAATGCGTATCTCACCGCAGTGCCGCACGGCGGCGCCGTCCGCTCCGTACCCGGTACGGGCAGTGGTGGTGTGTCGCCTTGTGCCGGGTGGGCGCGGCCCGTGCGGGTGCTGCGGGCGCTCTTCTCTCCTGGCCGCCCCTGCTGGTCGCGAGGGGTGCATGCCCGCTCGCCGCCGCCCCTGGAGTTGTGCCCGGGGGTGGCGGTGAGCATGCAGTGGGAGTTCGCGACGCAGCGCGACATGGGCGTGATGACACTGACCGGGTTCCTCGGCCAGGACGCGACGCACCGTTTCCAGGGGGCGTTCGACTGGGCCGTCGCCCGTTGCTCCGGTCCGCTGGTGGTCGACATGGCGGCGCTGAGGGGCTGGAACTGCTCGGGCGAGGACGCGATCCTCGACGCCACCGGCCGCCTGCCGGCCGACCGCGGCCCGCTGGCGGTATGCGGCCTCGGGGAACGCGGCGCCCATGTCCTGACGACGGCCGCCGCCCTGTCCGTAATCCGGCTGTTCCCGGACCTCGAAACGGCCCTCCCAGCCCTCGCGGCGTCCTGACCGGCCCGAGCAGACGAGTCGATCATCTGGTTGCTAAAGTCAACCCTTGAAAGATGCTGTGCCTGATGGAGACGGTGACGACGTGAACGCCGGAACGCCCACCCCGCCTCCCGTGATGGGCGCGCCGCTGTACCAGTTGAAGGCGGAGTTCTTCAAGACGCTGGGGCATCCCGCGCGGATCCGCGTCCTGGAACTGCTGAGCGAGCGTGAGTACGCCGTTGCCGAGATGCTGCCCGAGGTCGGCATCGAGGCCTCGCACCTGTCCCAGCAGCTCGCCGTCCTGCGCCGTTCCAACCTGGTCGCCACCCGCCGGGAAGGCTCCACCGTCTACTACCGCCTCACCAATCCCCAGGTGGCGGAGCTCCTGCGGGTCGCGCGCACCATCCTCGGCAACCTCATCAGCGGCCAGGCCGAACTCCTCGACGGTCTGCGCGCCGAGCCCGAGCGTCCTGCCCGAGACTGAATCGGCCGCGCCTACTGAGTGCCTGGCCTCAGACGACCAGTTCCGCGTCGATGCGCCGGACGTGGTGGCGGGCCATGGCGAGGTTCGCCCGGGCGCGGTCGAGGACCAGGTAGAGGAACAGGTCGTTCCCGCCGGGCGAGGTGAGCGGGCGCACCAGGTGGTACTGGTGGGTGAGCGTGGTCAGGCTGTCCTCCAGCGCCTCCCCGTGCAGCCCGAGTGCTTCCGCCGCCCGCTGATGTGCGCGGACGACGTCGGTGGTGCCGGCCGCAGCGAGTTGCAGGTCCAGGCCCGCGGAATCCCCGACCATACCGAGCGCCATCCCGCTCGTGGAGTCGACCAGGGCCGCACCGAGCGCCCCGTCGATCGCCATCGCATCCTTGAGCGCGCCGTCGATCCCTGCCATCCGGAAGTCCTCCCGACCGTTTCGCGTCGCGGCCGACCCTTCGCGCCGGCCGCGCACCGAGCGTAGGCAGCAGGCAACGTCTCAACAGCCCGATGACCGCTACTGATCACAAGAGATCATCACTGTCGGAATCCATCACATGCGAAACAGGCGATTTGAAAAATTCTTCATATTCATACATGCTGGCATGCTGTTGGATCGACATGAGGTGCGTCCGGTGTCGTGCCGGCGACCGGGGAGGGTGGTCGTGACCACGGTGTTCGACGAGGAGCTGCGCGAGCAGCTGGCCCAGGCCCGCCAGGCCCTGAACCAAGCCCGCGAGCGCGGGGACGACGACGGCGCCCAGGCATATGCCGGGCGCGTCGCGGGTCTGCTGCGGATCGCGGCCGACTACGGCATCGACGTCCCGCGCACCGCCGAGGAAGAAGAGCAAGGAAAGAGCTGAGACATGGCCGTCCCGCTGTACCAGGCGAAGGCGGAGTTCTTCCGCACCTTGGGCCACCCGGTGCGCATTCGGGTTCTGGAACTGTTGCAGGACGGCCCGCTGCCGGTCCGCGACCTGCTCGCCGCTCTGGACATCGAGGCGTCCAGCCTCTCGCAGCAGCTCGCGGTGCTGCGCCGCACCAACCTAGTCACCGCCACCCGGGACGGAAACACGGTGGTCTACGCGCTCAGCACACCGGACGTCGCCGGGCTGCTGCGGGCGGCCCGCCGCCTCCTCGGCGAGATGATCACCGACCAGCACCAGCTCCTCGGCGAACTGACCGCGACCACCACCGCCGTCAAGGAGGTCCGGGCATGAGTGCCGCCCACGCCGTCCTCGACCGAGTGCGGTCCGTCCTGCCCAACCGGCAGACCCTCGCCACCATGGGCCGCTCGCCCCGCAAGGACCTGCTCGCCGGTCTCACCGTGGCGATCGTCGCCCTGCCGCTCGCCCTCGGCTTCGGCATCTCCTCCGGCGCGGGCGCCGAGGCGGGCCTCGCGACCGCCGTCGTCGCCGGTGCGCTCGCCGCCGTCTTCGGCGGCTCCAACCTCCAGGTCTCCGGGCCGACCGGCGCCATGACCGTCGTCCTGGTCCCCATCGTCGCCCGCTACGGCACCGGCGGTGTGCTGACCGTCGGGCTGCTGGCCGGGATCGTGCTGGTCGCGCTGGCGCTGCTGCGGGCCGGGCGCTGGATGGCCTACGTCCCGGTGCCGGTGGTCGAGGGCTTCACCCTCGGCATCGCCGGCGTGATCGCCCTCCAGCAGGTGCCCGGCGCGCTCGGGGTCCACAAGCCCGCGGGCGACAATCCGGCCGTCGTCGCCGCCAAGGCCGTGCACGACTTCGCCGCCGCACCGCACTGGGCGGCGCTCGCGCTCGCCCTGGCCGTCGCCGCCGTGATGCTGATCGGCGTGCGGCTGAAGCCGTCCCTGCCGTTCTCCCTCATCGCCGTGGTCGCCGCCACCCTGGTCGCCAAGCTGGCCGACCTGCCGGTGGCCACCATCGGCCACCTGCCCGCCGGACTGCCCATGCCTTCGCTGGGCTTCCTGGACCTCTCCGCCGTCCCCGCCCTGCTCCCCTCCGCCCTTGCCGTGGCGGCGCTGGCCGCCCTGGAGTCGCTGATGTCGGCGACCGCCGCGGACGCCATGAGCGTCTCGGAGCGCCACGACAGCGACCGCGAACTCTTCGGCCAGGGCCTGGCCAACCTGGCCGCCCCGTTGTTCGGCGGCGTCGCCGCGACCGGCGCGATCGCCCGGACCGCCGTCAACGTGCGCTCCGGCGCCGCCTCCCGGCTCGCCGCCCTCGTCCACGCGGCCGTCCTCGCGGTGATCGTCTTCGCCGCCGCGCCGCTGGTCGCCGGCATCCCGCTGGCTGCCCTGGCCGGGGTGCTGATCGCCACCGCCGTCCGGATGGTCCAGGTCGGCTCACTGCGGGCGCTGGCCCGCAGCGGACGCGGCGAGGCCGCCGTACTGGCCCTCACCGCCGCCGCCACCCTCGCCTTCGACCTGGTCACCGCCGTCATCGCCGGCCTGCTCGTCTCCGGCGTCCTGGCGCTCACCGCCGTCGCCAGGGCGGCCAGGGTCGAACAGGTCCCGCTGCACGCCGACCTGCCCCCGGCCGACCACCACGACGAAGAACAGAAGCTGCTCGCCGAGCACATCGTCGCCTACCGCATCGACGGCCCGCTGCTGTTCGCCGCCGCCCACCGCTTCCTCCTCGAACTCACCGAATCCACCGAGGTCGAGGTCGCGATCCTGCGGATGTCCCGGGTCAGCGCCATCGACTCCAGCGGCGCCACCGTCCTCGGCGACGCCATCACCAAGCTCCAGCGACGCGGCACCCTGGTGCTCGTCTCCGGCATCCGCGACGAACACCACCGCACCCTCGACGCCCTCGGCACACTCGACCGGCTCCGCGCGGACGGCCACGTCTTCGCCACCACCCCCGACGCCATCGCCTACGCCCGCAACCACCTGCACGCTCAGACCGAGTCCGCCGGTCTCCCCCTCGCCGCAGGAGCAGCCCGTTGATCCGAGCCGAGGCGCCATGGTGATCCGCCGGTGGCGTGACCGGGGGCGCCGCGATGACCGCGTCCCGCCCCCGGCCGCCGCATCCGGTCGGGACCGGAAGTACCGGATGAGCCTGGCCAGCACCTGGCTAGCCGCCAAAGTGAGCCGCCGCATCACGGTGACCGTCCTCACCGGCTGGGGCGTACGGCCGAGGACCACCGTCCACGACGCCGCCGTCCTCGCCGTCACCGAACTGGTCACCAACACCGTCCGGCACGCCCGGTCGCGCTCGCCGTTCTTCGAACTGCTGTTGGCCGTCACCTGACCGTCCAGCCCGACCCCGACGGCGGCAAGACCGTCTTCGTCCGCCTCCCGCTCACCTCACCCACCACGACTCCGGAATAACACCGCCCTTGCGCTTCACCATTACCTCCTACGACGACCACGGCACTCCCGCCGCCGCGCAGACCGTCGACCTCACCACCCTCAAGACCCTCCTCGCCGAAGCCGCCACCACCGGCCGACGCCTCCACATCCGCCCCCAGCCCCGAGAAGACGGCCACTCCGCACCCGCCCAGGAGCCCCGATGAGCGACAGCACCAGCGATGAGAAGAGCCGCCGCAAGGCCATGCTCATCCGCGCCTCGGTCTACATCCTCGGCACCCACCTGTTCGCCGGCTTCGTCATCCTGCTCTTCGCCCTCGGCAACCGCCACTGAGCCCTTCCGTGCCCGCTGACCACGGAAAACGCCCCACCACGACTGGATATCCTGAACACATGAGCGACAACCTCCCCCCGTGCCCGCAGTGCTCCAGCGAGTACACCTATGAGATGAACGCCCTCATGGTCTGCCCGGAGTGCGGCCACGAATGGGTGCCCGCCGAGGGCTCCGTCGCGTCGGCCGGCGCCGGCGAGCGGGTCATCAAGGACGCGGTCGGCAACGTGCTGAACGACGGCGACACCGTGACCGTCATCAAGGCCCTCAAGGTCAAGGGCAGCGTCTCCGGCATCAAGGCGGGCACCAAGGTCCGCAACATCCGCCTGGTCGACGGCGTCGACGGCCACGACATCGACTGCCGCATCGAGGGCTTCGGCGCCATGCAGCTCAAGTCCAGCGTGGTCAAGAAGGCCTGACCCCGGCCCTGACCGACCTCCAACGGGAACCGGAAGCGAACCGCCGGCTCACCACCACGGTGAGCCGGCCGCAGCACGACACCCATCCAAGTCCTTGCCCCCGGCCACCGCTCAGCTCACGCCCCTGCCATCCGGGCTCGCAACGCCGTCCTTCGGGTCCGCCACCCCGTTCTCGCGAGCCGGCCCAGCGCGTTGGTCAGCTCGTCGAAGGCTCCTCGGCCGCGAAGAAGTCCTGCCCGGCACACGCCTCACGCCTCGACATGCGCCGAACCGACCGACTCGGCGGCCTCCTCCACGAGTACCAGCATGCGGCCTGAGCAGGGGGATGAGGTTTTCGGCAAGCGCAGGGCCATCAGTTGGTGCGATCACCTCGCACCCACCCCACCCACAAACCTCCAGGTCAGAGCGCCGAGCGCGACCACCCTGCGACCACGCACCCTCCGGAAACAAGTGAGAGCGGGCACCTGGTTTCCCAAGTACCCGCTCTCACGAGCGACTTCACAGTCGGGACGACAGGATCTGAACCTGCGACCCCTTGACCCTCAGCAGGGCCTATCTCGTCCACCCCGCATGACGCCTGATGTCGCCTCATGACGCCCAATCCGTGAGAGGCGCGTGAGAGGCGCCCGACGACCGCGAGCGCCAGGGTGTTTTGGCTCACTGCCTCTTTGGGAGGTTTCGTTCCGCCCCGCCCAGGGCGCCGGCTCTGACAATCTCCCTTGGGATCACTACGTTCTATTGCCGAGTCGCCTCCGGAACGCGAACCTGCTCGAATCGCCCCTTGTTTCCGGTCACTTTCTGTGACCGAGAGTTATGGGTGCGTTTTCGGCTCCACCCTCGGACGCGGCCTTCCTCACGGACTGGTACGAGAGGTAGCCGTGCCGTCGGCGCCATGGACCTGCCCCTGGCTGATACCGATGCCGACGAGACAGGGAGCAGCACGCAGCCGAGGTGGAGCCGGCGCTTCGGTGATCCAGGCGAAGGTGTCGTCGTCGAACCCGAGGGTCGACCGGGTGCTGAGGGCTTCGCCATTGGCGCGGACGGGCGTGAGTTCGTGGTGCTCGCTGCACAGGCAGCCGGTGCTGCGCGGCGGAATGATGAGCCCGCGTTCCTTGGTCTCCTCGGCCGTGGTCGAGCCGTTTCGGCGGCTTTCGTACCCCAGCTCGATGGAGGCGGTGGCGGTGACACTGGCACCCATGCCGAACGGTTTGGCGGACGCCTCCACGCCGACCGACGCGCCCACGGGTGATGCCCGTAGCCACGGGCGTCCGGAACCCTTGGATCCGTATCACCCCGGGGTCGGTCAGCGGCCGCCTGATCTGCGGCCGCTGACCTCGATCGGCTGCCAGTACGGTCGGCTCTTGCATAGCTGGTCGGTCATCGCATCCCGGCATCCCACCTGGTGCGCGGGGCCGGTGGACCGGCACGACGCACCCCGGCGCCGGGACCCGGTGTCCGCCGAACGCTGGCATCGGGTTCCGGGCGCACGGGGGTGCGTACCCGGTCAGCGGACCGGGTGCAGGGCGGCGTTGTCGTCCGTGCGGTAGTCGAGGCGGCTGGTCATGTCGATGACACCATCCACGCTCCGGCACAGCCGTTCGACCACCGACACCAGAGCGCGGTGCTCGACCGTGCCGCTCAGGGTGACCCGGCCCTCGCTGACCCGGACGTTGACTGAGCCCGGGGCGAGTCCCAGGGTGCGGTCGAGGATCTCGTGGGTGATCTCCTCGTTGATGGCCCGGTCCTGGCGGAGGAAGACGCGCAGCAGGTCGCTTCGGCTGACGATGCCGACCAGGCGTCCGGCCTCGTCGACGACGGGCAGGCGCTTGAGGTGGTCGCGCTGCATCAGGCGGGCGGCCTCGACCACGGTCCACTCGGGCCGGGCACACACCGCCGGACTGGTCATGAGGCCTTCGGCTGTGACGGCGTGGCTGCGGGTGTGCTCGTCGGGCGACAGGTGTGGGGTGAGCAGCAGGCCGGCGGGGTCCTCCTGGGCGGCCTCGTTGAGCAGCAGGTCGGCCTCGGAGACCAGGCCGATCGGCCGTTCCTCGTGGTCCAGGACGGGCACGGAGGTGATGTCGTGTTCGGCGAGCAGGCGGGCGATCTCCTTGAAGCCGGTGTCGGGCCGGACGTGCACGACGGCCCGGGTCATCAGTTCTCCCACGATGCGGTGTCGCATGGTCGGCTCCTCGCTTGTCTGGTGCCGGCGGCCCCAGGGCCGCGCGGTCGGGTGTGGTGGGTCGGGTGTGGCGTTCGGCTCGGGTCCTGGACGGGCGGTGTCGCGCTGTTGGGTTTTCAGGCCGTCGCGTGGCGGACCACGACGACGGGGCACGGGGCGTGCTGCACGCAGTGGCCGCTTACGGAGCCCAGCAGTGCGCCGACGAAGCCGCCGTGGCCTCGGCTGCCGACGACCAGGAGGTCAGCACCCTGGGCCGCTTCCAGCAGGCTGGACACGGTGACGCCCTGCACGACGCGGGGCTGGATCTCGACCGGGCATGCCGGGCCGGTCGCCTGCACGATGGCGTCGTCGAGGACCTTGCGGGTGATGGTGGCAAGGTCCTCGACGGCCTCGAACGGCACGGTCCAGCCGGTGGAGACCGGGTGCTGCCAGGCGGTGACGGCTTCGATGACGGCGCCGCGGGTGCGGGCCTGGTCAACGGCCCAGCGCAGCGCGTCGATCGAGGACTGCGATCCGTCCACGCCGACGACGATCCGCCGGTGGGGGTCATTCTGCTCGGTCATGGTTCTTCTCCCTTTCGCTGTGGTCGTCTCCACCATCGGGCGGCCGGCATGCGATGGCGAAGGGCCGAGGGGGCCGCCGTGCCGGGACCTTCAGCCCCGGTGCGAGACGACTGCCGCACCTGGGACCGACGGGCCCGCCGGGCAGGGCCCATGAGTCCCTGTCACCGCACGGCGCGGTGCGATGCAGTTGGCGAGACGAAGCCTCCCTGGAGGCGGCCGCGACGCAGGGAGGCACGCATGGAGCGCGAGGGGCCGGCCATCGAGTTGGCCGGACTGAGTAAGTACTACGGCCGCAAGGCGGGTGTGGACCACCTCGACCTCACCGTGCGGCGAGGCGAGATCTTCGGGTTCCTGGGCCCCAACGGCGCTGGGAAGACCACCACTATCCGGTGCCTGGTGGGCCTGCTGCGGCCGAGCGCCGGACGGATCCGGCTGCTGGGCCTGGACCCGACAGCGGACCACCGGCGCCTGGCACCGCGCCTGGGCTACCTGCCGGGAGAGCTTCGCCTGTACCCGGAGCTGACCGGCACTCAGTCGCTACAGCTGCTCGGCGATCTCCAGGGCGCCGCGACACCCCGGCGTGCGGAGCTGTGCGAGCGTCTCGGACTGACGGGTGCCGACCTGGGCCGGCCGGTGCGGGAGTACTCGCGCGGCATGAAGCAGAAGCTGGGCCTGGTCCAGGCGCTCCAGCACGATCCCGAGCTGGTGGTGCTGGACGAGCCCACCGAAGGTCTGGATCCGCTGGTCCAGGAGGTCTTCTTCGCACTGCTGGAGGAGGCCGCGCATGCGGGCCGTACGGTCCTGCTGTCGAGCCACGTGCTGCCCGAGGTGCAGCGGGCCTGCGGCCGGGTGGCACTGGTGCGGGCAGGACGGCTGGTCGCGGTGCGGGCCGTTTCCACCTTGCGGCAGGAGCGCGCCAGGCGGGTGCGGCTGGCCCTGGCAGACGGCCAGGGTCCCCGGGGCCTGGGGCCGGCGGAGCGGTGGTCACCGCGCTGGAACGGAGACGAGGTCCAGTTGCTCGTCCCGCCGGCGGAGTTGGTTACGGGACTGCGAGAGCTCCTGGCCGCGCTGCCGGTGGCGGACCTGTCGGTGGAGGAGGCCGGGCTGGACGAGGCGTTCCTCGACCTGTACCAGCAGGACGTCGAAGCAGCGGAGGTACGGTCGTGAGGTCCCGGTTCCCCTTGTTCTGGCTGGCTCTGCACCGGCGCCGCAGGATGCTGGCATTCCTGGCAGCGGGCACGGTCGTCTTCGAGGCACTGATCGTGGTCGTCATCCGGGCGGTGCCACCGACCCAGCTGTTCGTCGGGACAGGCCCGACCGGCCCCGACGCGTTGAAGGCGTTCTCCGGATCGACCGGTGACGTCTCCATCGCCAGCTACCCCGGCCTGCTCGGAGCCGGTCTGGTGCACCCGTTCTGGATCGCGATGCAGCTTACGGCGATCGGCTCGCTCGCTGCAGCTGCCGTCGCGGCCGACGTCGAGTCCGGCACCGTGGAACTGCTGATGGTCCGCCCGGTCTCCCGGCTGCGACTGCTCGCCGAACGGGCCGCCGCCGTGGTCACGGCCTCACTGGCACTCAACGCCGCCGCCACACTGGCGGTCGCCGGCGGCGTGGCCCTCACCCCCGTCCTCCAGCACGCGGTCCCCCTGCGCGGCGTGCTCGCGGCCGGCCTGGAGGGGTGTGCGTTCACGCTCTGCCTGTCCGGTCCGGCCCTGGCCGTCTCGGCTGCGGCTCGCCACCGGGCCCAGGTGATCGGCGCCACCATCGCGTTCGGCGCCGTCGGCTTCGCCGTCAACTTCATCGCCATGGCCTGGCACCCGGCTGTTCCCCTGCGGTACCTGAGCCCGTTCCACTACTACACGCCCGGTGACGCACTCGCCCACGGGACGATCGCCTGGGGCCCGTTCGCCGTCCTGGTGACCGTCGGGTTCGCCGGGATCGCCGCCGCGCTCCCGCTGCTGCTGCGCCGGGACCTGGCTCCCTGAGCACCAACCCGCCCGCAGCCCGCCCGGTCACCGGCCTCGCCTAGGACACCCGGAATCCGCGCCGAGCACTCCAAGGCCATGACGCCGGGACCGTTGTTCCCCCACCAGTGACCAATGGCCCAAGGCCCGGGCGGGCGGCCCAGAGCAGGCTGGCACCAACACCTCGAACGGCGGACCCGATCAGCGCAGCGCCACTCCCTGACCGGCCGGTCATACACGAACACCTGTTTTCCCACAGCAGAGTTGAGGAGTATTCCGATGGCACAGGCCTACCTGGTCGGCAGTGGCATAGCCGCCCTGTCCGCTGCGGCGTTCCTGATCCGCGACGGCGGCTTCGCCGGCAGCGACATCCACCTCTTCGAGGAGCAGGAGGAGGTCGGCGGCAGCCTGGATGCGAGCGGCACCCCGGACGCGGGCTACACGATGCGCGGCGGGCGGATGTTCGAGGCCCAGTTCCGCTGCACCTACGACCTGCTGTCCGGCATCCCGTCGTTGGACGACCCGTCGGTCTCCGCCACCCAGGACGTCTACGACTCCCACCATGAGTCCCCGTGGGACGACGCCACCCGGCTGGTGGGCGCGGGAGGAGCGATCCGCGACGGCCACGCCATGGGCTTCTCCGAGCACCACCGGGTTCAGCTGGTCAAGTGCCTGGCCACACCGGAGCGGATGCTGGACGGCAAGCGGATCACCGACTGCTTCGGCGAGGACTTCTTCACCACCGACTTCTGGTACATGTGGTGCACCACCTTCGCCTTCGAGCCCTGGCACAGCGCGATCGAGTTCCGCCGCTACCTGCTGCGCTTCGTGCACCTGTTCCCCGAGTTCGAGACGATGTCCGGGATCTACCGCACCCGGTACAACCAGTACGACTCGATCGTCCGCCCGCTGACCGCCTGGCTGCTGGAGCGCGGCGTGCGGATCCACACCGGCCGTCGGGTGACCGACCTGTCCTTCCGGGCGGGCACGGGCACGAGCGTCGAGCGCATCCACTTCGCGGGTGCCCACGCCGACCTTCCGGTCACCCCGGACGACCTGGTGTTCGTCACCAACGGCTCGATGACCGCCGATTCCACCCTTGGCTCGCACACGGCCCCGCCGGAAGGCCCGCACACCTCGCGCAGCCCCTCCTCCTTCCTGCTCTGGCACCGCATCGCCCGCGGCCGCGAGGACTTCGGCCGCCCGGAGGTGTTCGACCGCAGCATCGCCGACTCCACCTGGGAGTCCTTCACCGTCACTGCCAAGGACCCGGCTTTCCTGGACTGGATGGAGAAGTTCACCGGCCGTGCCACCGGCCGCGGCGGCCTACTCACCCTCACCGATTCCCCCTGGCTGCTCACCGTCGTGGTCAACCGGCAGCCGGTCTACCAGCAGCAGCCCGAGGGCGTGTCCGTCTGGTGGGGCTACGGCCTCTTCCCCGACAAGCCTGGAACGTACGTCCAGAAGCCCATGCGGGAGTGCAGCGGGGAGGAGATCCTCCAGGAGGTCCTGCACCACCTGGCCGTGGACGCCACCACCGCGGAGCGCGTCGCCGAGGGATCCACCGTCATCCCCTGCCTGATGCCCTACATCACCAGCCAGTTCCTGGTCCGCAGCCACGGCGACCGCCCGCAGGTCGTACCGAAGGGCTCCACCAACCTCGCGTTCATCGGCCAGTTCGCCGAGGTCCCGGACGACGTCGTCTTCACCGTCGAGTACTCCGTGCGCACCGCCTGGACCGCAGTGGCGCAGCTCCTCGGCCTCGACCGGCAGCCCCCGGCCGTCCACAAGGGGCACCACGACCCGCACGTCCTGGCCCAGGCCCTGCACACCATGCACCGCAAGTGACGGTGGGAGGGCCGGGCCCGTGGCCCGGCCCTCCCACCGGCCGCCCGCGGCCGCGCGCCTACCGCAGCACACACCCGCGCATCACCAACTCGCCGTTCCGGCAGCAGAACCAGCAGAGGAGCCCGTCATGGCCGTCCACCACGCCCACACCCCCAGGATGCCCCGCCGTATCACGGCCAGGCTCCACCGCCCCAGCGCGCAGCCGGCCGACCGAGCCGCCGCCGGCACGGTGACCGCCACCACGGCCATGGCCCTGGCCGCCGCCCGGGTCAGCCTCGGCTTCGTGTTCCTGTGGGCCTTCCTCGACAAGGCCTTCGGCCTCGGCTACGCCACCAAGAGCGCCGCCGCCTGGGTCAAGGGCGGCTCGCCCACCAAGGGCTTCCTCAGCCACGTCTCGGCCGGCCCACTGCAGTCCGCCTTCCACCAGTGGGCCGGGCAGGCCTGGGCCGACTGGCTGTTCATGCTCGGCCTGCTCGGCATCGGCCTCGCTCTCATCGGTGGCATCGGCCTGCGGATCGCCGCGGTGAGCGGGACCGTGCTGCTGGCCCTGATGTGGGCCGCCGAGTGGCCGCCCGCCCGCCACCTCGCGAACGGCTCCGCCAGCGGCTCCAGCAATCCCTTCGCCGACTACCACCTCCTCTACGCCCTGCTGCTGATCGTGCTGGCCGCCACCGCCGCCGGCGACAGCTGGGGGCTGGGCCGCCGCTGGGCCGCCCTCCCGGTCGTCCGTGACCACCCCTGGCTGCGCTGACCCCCGCCGCACCCGCAGTGGCCGACCGCGACACGATCGCGGCCGGCCACTGCGCTCTTGCGCCGCACCGGTCCCGACCACTGCCCCGCAGCCGTGACCCCAGTCCCGGAACAGCCGGGGTAGCGCGTCACGGATATCCCTCGGCGGCGGCCGAATCACGCGCGTCCGGAGTCCGGAGCCACGTCGCCGCTCCATCAGTGGCACGCGGAGCGAGCACGACGAAGCTCCCCGGTCGGTCGACGAGCTGTGAGGCTCGTCCGTACCGGGAAGCAGGTGGGACAGGCGTGATCAGACGGCGTTCAACCCGTGGGCGGCGAACACCGCGCGAGCCGCGGCCACCTGGTCGCGGGTCGGCGTCGGCGCGTCGGCGAGGGTGAACTCCAGGCCCAGCGCGCGCCATTTGGCGGTGCCGAGCTTGTGGAAGGGCAGCACGTCGACCCGGGCGACGTTGCCGAGGGTGGCGGCGAAGGCGGCGACGCCCTCGATGTTCTCGGGAAGGTCGGTGAGCCCCGGGACGAGAACGAAGCGGACCCAGACCTCCGTGCCGAGGCCGGCCAGGCGTCGGGCGAAGTCCAGGGTGGGAGCGAGTCTCTGCCCGGTCAGGTGCCGGTGGAGCGCGCGGTCCCAGGACTTGATGTCGAGCAGGACGAGGTCGGTGTCGGCGAGCAGCGCGTTGGTGGCGCGGGAGCCGAGGAAGCCGGAGGTGTCCAGGGCGGTGTGCAGGCCGAGTTCGTGCTTGAAGCGGTGCAGCAGCTCGCCGGTGAGATTCGGCTGGAGCAGCGGCTCGCCGCCGCTGATCGTCGCTCCGCCACCGGAGGCGCGGATGAACTCGGTGTATTTGGCGGCCTCCTGGACGATCTCGTCGGCGGTGGTGCGCCGCCCGTCGCGCAGGTGCCATGTGTCGGGGTTGTGGCAGTAGAGGCAGCGCAGCGGGCAGCCGGCGAGGAAGGCGACGAAGCGCGTCCCTGGGCCGTCGACGCCGGTCGACAGGTCCCAGGAGTGCAGCATGCCGGTCACCGGGCATGAGGCCTCCCCGCCCGCGGGCGGGCACGGAGGGGGTGCGGCTTCGCCGGCCGGGGCAGCGACGGTTTCGGTCATTGCGGATTCTCCGTGCACGAAGGCGCGGTGCCGACGCCCGTGGTCGGGGAGGGCGTCGGCACCGCGTGCGGGTGGGCGCTGCTACAGGGCGTCGTGGAAGGTGCGGCTGACCACGTCGAGCTGCTGTTCCCGGGTGAGGCGGACGAAGTTGACCGCGTAGCCGCTGACCCGGATGGTCAGCTGGGGGTACTTCTCCGGGTGGTCCATGGCGTCCAGCAGGGTGTCCCGGTCGAGGACGTTGACGTTCATGTGGAAGCCGTGGCAGGTGGTGTAGCCGTCCAGCACGCCGACCAGGTTGCGGATCCTCTCCTCGGGGGTGCGGCCGAGCGCGTCCGGGGTGACGGTGTTGGTGAGCGAGATGCCGTCCTCGGCGTGCTCGTAGGGGAGCTTGGCGACGGACAACGCGCTGGCCACGTAGCCGTGGGCGTCACGCCCGTTCATCGGGTTGGCGCCGGGGGAGAAGGGCTCGCCGGCCCGGCGTCCGTCCGGGGTGTTGCCGGTCTTCTTGCCGTAGACCACGTTGGAGGTGATGGTCAGGACGGACTGGGTGTGTTCGGCGCCCCGATAGGTGGGGTGCTTGCGCACCTTCGCCATGAAGTCCTCGACCAGCCGGACCGCGATCTCGTCCGCCCGGTCGTCGTTGTTGCCGTACGCCGGGTAGTCGCCCTCGACCAGGTAGTCGGTGACCAGCCCCGTCCTGTCCCGCACCGGCATGACCTCGGCGTACTTGATCGCGGACAGCGAGTCGGCGGCGACCGCGAGGCCGGCGATGCCGCAGGCCATGGTGCGCCGGACGTCCCGGTCGTGCAGGGCCATCTCGAGGCGCTCGTAGGCGTACTTGTCGTGCATGTAGTGGATGACGTTCAGCGCGTGAACGTAGGTCTCGGCGAGCCATTCCAGCTGCTCGTCGAAGCGGGCGAGCACCTCCTCGTAGTCGAGCGCGTCCCCGCCGACGGGCGTGGTGGCCGGGCCGACCTGTTCGCCGGTCAGCTCGTCCCGGCCGCCGTTGACCGCGTAGAGCAGGGTCTTGGCGAGGTTGACCCGGGCGCCGAAGAACTGCATTTGCCGGCCGACCTCCATGGCGGAGACGCAGCAGGCGATCGCGGTGTCGTCGCCGAAGCGGGGACGCATCAGCTCGTCCGACTCGTACTGCACCGAGGAGGTGTCGACGGACACCCGGGCGCAGAACTCCTTGAACCCCTGCGGGAGCTGAGGGGACCAGAGGACGGTCATGTTCGGTTCGGGGGCCGGGCCGAGGTTGTAGAGGGTCTGGAGGTAGCGGAAGGAGGTGCGGGTGACGAGGGTGCGGCCGTCCGTGCCCATGCCGCCGATGGACTCGGTGACCCAGGTCGGGTCGCCGGAGAACAGTTCGTCGTACTCGGGGGTGCGCAGAAAGCGGACGACCCGCAGCTTGATGACGAAGTCGTCAATGAGCTCCTGGGCCTGCCTTTCCGTCAGTCGGCCCGCGTCGAGGTCGCGCTGGAGGTAGACGTCGAGGAAGGTGGAGGTGCGGCCGAGCGACATGGCGGCGCCGTTCTGCTCCTTGACCGCCGCCAGGTAGGCGAAGTACAGCCACTGGATCGCCTCGCGGGCGGTGGCGGCCGGCCCGGAGATGTCGTAGCCGTAGCCGTCGGCCATCTGCTTGAGCTCGCCCAGCGCCCGGACCTGCTCGGCGAGTTCCTCCCGCTCACGGATGGTCTCCTCCAGCCGCGCCGGGTCGGTCGGGGCAGGGTCCAGTTCGGCCTTCTCGGCGAGCTTGGCCTCGACCAGCCGGTCCACGCCGTAGAGGGCGACCCGGCGGTAGTCGCCGATGATCCGGCCGCGTCCGTAGGCGTCCGGCAGGCCGGTGATCACGCCGGCCCTCCGGGCGGCGAGGATCTCGGGCGTGTAGGCGTCGAAGACGCCGTCGTTGTGGGTCTTGCGGTACTCGGTGAAGACCTTCTCCAGAACCGGGTCGACCGGGTAGCCGTATGTCTTCAGGGCTCTGGCGACCATCCGCCAGCCGCCGTTGGGCATGATCGCGCGCTTGAGCGGGGCGTCGGTCTGCAGGCCGACGATCAGCTCCCGCTCGCGGTCGATGTATCCGGGCGCGTGCGCGGTGATGCTCGACGGGACGTCGTACGCGATGTCGAGGACCCCCTTGGCGCGCTCCTCGGGGAAGCGGTCGGTGATCCGCCGCCAGACCGCGAGGGTGCGCTCGGTGGGGCCGGCCAGGAAGGCGGCGTCGCCCTCGTACGGGGTGTAGTTGTGCTGGACGAAGTCGCGGACGTCGATCGCGTCCCGCCACAGTCCGCCCTTGAAGCCGGCCCAGGCGCCCGTGGTGTTTTCCTGCTGCGAGGTGGTCATGTCGGTGTCCTCTCTCAGGCCTGGTCGCCGTAGTAGGCCCGGCGCATCAGCTGCTGCATGTCGGCGGTCATCGGCATGCGGGGGTTGGCGGGGGCGCACTGGTCCTCGTAGGCGTTCATCGCCTGCTGCGGCAGGGCCGCCAGGAAAGCCTCCTCGTCCACGCCGACGGCCTTGAAGGAGCGCGGGATGCCGACCTTGTCGCGCAGTTCCTCCACGGCGGAGGCGAGGGACTCGACGCCCTGTTCGGCCGTGGCGGCCGGCAGGCCGAGCATCCGGGCGATCTGCTG
The DNA here is from genome assembly GCF_044329365.1 of Kitasatospora sp. NPDC017646. Classification (NCBI taxonomy): domain Bacteria; kingdom Bacillati; phylum Actinomycetota; class Actinomycetes; order Kitasatosporales; family Streptomycetaceae; genus Kitasatospora; species Kitasatospora sp. NPDC017646. The sequence goes on from NZ_JBIRJC010000020.1 coordinate 83,560, forward strand.
GTAGCGCTCCGGGGCGGTGTAGTACTGGTACTTGGGCCAGCCGGTGACCTTGGCCGGGGCGGTGCCGTTCCAGCGGATCACGTGCGGCAGCAGGAGGGCGTTGGTGCGGCCGTGGGCGACGTGGAAGGTGGCGCCGAGGGTGTGGGCCATGGCGTGGACGGCGCCGAGGAAGGCGGAGCCGAAGGCCATCCCGGCGATCGTGCCGGCGTTGTGCATCTTCTCCCGGGCGACGGGGTCGTCCGCGCCCACGGTGACGGCCCGTTCCAGGTGGTCGAAGATCAGCCGGATGCCCTGGAGGGCGAGGCCGTCGGTGAAGTCGTTTGCGTAGACGGACACGTAGGTCTCGATGCAGTGGGTCAGGGCGTCGAAGCCGGTGTCCGCGGTGACGTCCTTCGGCAGCCCGGTGGTCAGCGCGGGGTCCACGATCGCCACGCTCGGGGTGAGCGCATAGTCGGCGAGCGGGTACTTCTGGCCGGTGGAGGTGTCGGTGATCACCGCGAAGGGCGTGACCTCGCTCCCGGTGCCCGAGGTCGTCGGAATGCACACCAGCTTCGCCTTCTCACCGAGGTCGGGGAAGGTGAATGCGCGCTTGCGGATGTCGAAGAACTTCTCCTTCAGGTCGGCGAACTCCACCTCGGGGTGCTCGTACATCAGCCACATCACCTTGGCCGCGTCCATCGGCGAGCCGCCGCCCAGCGCAATGATCGTGTCCGGCTCGAACTCCCGCATCAGCGCGGCACCTCGGCGCACCGTGTCGATGCTCGGGTTGGGCTCGACGTAGTCGACCGCCCGCACCTCGACCGGCTCCCGGCGCCGGTCCAGGACGCCGCGGATCCGCTCCAGGTGCCCGATCCGGACCATCGTGTGGTCGGTGACGACGACGATCCGGTGCGCGTTCGGCATGCTCGCCAGGTATTTGACGGAGTTGCGCTCGAAGTAGATCTTCGGCGGGACCTTGAACCACTGCATGTTGGTGTTGCGCCGCCCGATCCGCTTGATGTTGACGAGGTTGAGCGCCGAGACGTTCCCGGACACCGAGTTGTGCCCGTAGCTGCCGCAGCCGAGGGTCAGCGAGGGGGTGAAGGCGTTGTAGACGTCGCCGATGCCGCCCTGCGAGCTGGGCGCGTTCCAGATGATCCGGCAGGCCTTCACCGCGTGCCCGAACTCCTCGGTGAACGCCGCGTCCTCGGTGTGGACCGCGGCCGAGTGGCCGAGACCGTCGAACTCCACCATCGCGGCAGCCAGTTCGACGCCCTCACGGCGGGAGTGCGCGGTGAGAACGGCGAGCACCGGGCACAGCTTCTCCCGGGTCAGCGGCTCGGCCGGCCCGACCCGCTCGCAGTCGGCCAGGATCACCGAGGTGTCCGCGGGCACCTCGAAGCCCGCCTCTGCCGCGATCTCGGCGGCGGAGCGGCCCACCACCGCGGCGTTCAGCCGCCCGCCCGCGCAGGCCGTCCCGTCGCCGACCCCGAACAGGTACCGCTCCAGCAGCGCCTTCTCCTCGGCGCTCGCGTGGTGCGCCTTCAGCTTCCGGAACTCCGCGAGCGCCGCGTCGCGGATGTCCGCGTCCAGGATCACCGCCTGTTCGGAGGCGCAGATCATCCCGTTGTCGAAGGACTTGGACAGGACCACGTCGTTGACCGCCCGCCTCAGGTCCGCGCTGCGCTCGATGTACACGGGGACATTGCCCGCGCCCACGCCGAGCGCGGGCTTCCCGCACGAGTACGCGGCCCGGACCATCGCGTTGCCGCCGGTGGCGAGGATCGTGGCCACACCGGGGTGGCGCATCAGCGCCTCGGTGGCCGCCATCGACGGCTCCTCGATCCACTGGATGCAGTGCTCCGGCGCGCCGGCCGCCACCGCCGCGCCCCGGACGATCCGGGCCGCTTCGGCGGAGCAGCGCTGGGCCGAGGGGTGGAAGGAGAAGACGATCGGGTTGCGGGTCTTGAGGGCCAGCAGACACTTGAAGATCGTGGTCGAGGTCGGGTTGGTCACCGGGGTGATGCCCGCGACCACCCCGACCGGCTCGGCGATCTCCACGATGCCGTCGATCTCGTCCCGGCTCACCACCCCGACCGTCTTCGTCCGGGCCATCACATGGGTGACGTTCTCGCAGGCGAAGACGTTCTTCACCGCCTTGTCCTCGAACACACCGCGACCGGTCTCCTCCACCGCGAGCACCGCCAGCGCGGTGTGCCGCTCCAGCGCCGCGAGCGAGGCCTTCCTGACGATGTGGTCGACCTGTTCCTGGGTGAACGGCGCGTACGCGGCCAGCGCTTCGAGCGCGTTGCGTACCAGACGGTCGACAGCAGTGTCCGCGGTCGGCGCCGCGACCTGGGTCTGGACCGGGACGGAGGGGGCTTTCGCCTCGGTCTGTGTCTGGCGGGGCATGGGCTGGACCACCTTTCGGTTTCCGGGGAAGCTGGCGCCCGCAGATGTCCGGTCGGGCTGTCCACCCACAGCCTCCCCCGGCTGGTGCGGGCCGGGCCCTGGCCATTGGGGGTAGTCCTGCGGGCCGAAGGTCCTCTCGTTCGCCCGCGTGGTCCCCTGCGGACACGCCAACGGCCGTGGGGGGGGCCGCGGTCGGGGCGCCCCCCCGCCCGGGGCGGGGGCGGGGTCGGTCGGGGGGCACGCCCCCGACCCGGCGGTGGGCGAGGGGGTGGGCGGCGGTGGCCTTGGGGGTGTGGCGGGGGGCCGTAGGGGCCGCGGGCGCGCGGGGGGGGCCCCCCGCCCCCCCCCCCCCCGCGGGGGGGGGGGGGGGGGGGGCCCCCCCCCACGGCCGTGCGCGGGGCCGGTCTCAGTCGTGCGGCACGACCGCGACCGGGCTGTGCGCGTGGTGGAGGACGGCGTGGGTGACGGGGCCCAGCCAGGGCGCGGCCGGGTGGAGCCGGGGCCGGCGGCGCCCCACCACCGTCAGGCGGGCGCTCCGGGAGGCCTCCACCAGCGCCCGCCCGGCCGGCCAGGCGCTCAGCTCGGCCTGGACCCGGACCTCCGGGTGCTTCTCGCGCCAGGGAGCCAGGGCGTCCTGAAGCCGCATCAGCTCTGCGGCCTCCAACGCCTCCCTGATCTCCCACTGCTCCACTACCGCCTCGGTCGAGTACGGCCCGGCGGGGACCGTCAGGCTCCGCAGCACGCGCAGCGTCGCGCCCTGTGCCGCGGCCTGTTCGAAGGCGAAGGCGACGACCTCCGGGCAGGCCCCGTCACCGTCCAGCCCGAGCACCACGTCGCCGGCGCCGCCGCCCCGGCCGTCCACCCCGGCGCGGAGCAGCACGACCGGGCAGTTCGCGAGGCCAGCCACCCGCAGCGAGACGGCGCCGACCAGCAGCCCGGCGAACCCTCCCAGGCCGCGCGAGCCGAGCACCAGCAGGCCGTTGCGGCCCCCGGCGGCGGCGAGCGCGTAGGCCGGACTCCCGGGTACCTGTTCGCAGGTCAGCTCCAGCCCGGGCAGCACGCTCGCGATGCGGTCCCGGGTGGCGAGCACCGACGGCGGCAACGGCTCGGCGACGCCGTCGGCCTCCCCGGGCGCGGGCGAGCTCGTGCCCCCGACGTGGAGCAGCCGCAGCGGCCGACCACTGCGCTGCGCCTCCTGGGCGGCCCACTCGGCTGCGGCCGTGCTCGGCTCCGATCCGTCGACTCCGACCACTACGGCGTACGGCATGATGACGGTCCCTCCCTCGTTCGACGGTCGCGGCGCGGATGCCGACGACCCCGGTGCGCGATCCACGATCGCGGTCGCCGTCCGCCGGTCCCAGGGGCCGTAAAGCCCCGGGGACGGCCCGAAGGTCCCGGTCAGGTCTCCGGGACGACGGCGACCGGGCAGGCGGCGTGGTGCAGGACGGCGTGGGCGACCGGGCCGAGCGAGCCGGCCCGGGCCGTGGCCCGCCTGCCGAGCACCAGCAGTCGGGCCTTGGCCGACGCCTCCACCAGTGCCAGGCCCGCGGCCGCCCACGCGGTGTGGGCTGCGACCTCGGCCTCGGGATGGGCGGCCCGCCACGGTTCGAGGGCTCGGGCGAGGAGTTCGTCCTCGTCGTCCGGTGCCCCGGCGGCCGAGGCGTGGAGGACGTGCAGCGGCAGTCCGTGGCGGCGTGCGGCGGCGAAGGCGAACTCCAGGGCCGCCTCGGCGGGTCGGCGGGCGTCCAGCCCGACCACGATCTGCTCGCGCGGTTCCGGGCCCGGCGGGTCCACTGGGAGCACCACGGTCGGGCAGCCGGCCCGGGCGGCCAGGTGCAGGGCGGTGGCCCCGACCCGCAGTCCCGGGAAGCCGCCGGCGCCACGCGCGGCGACGACGAGCAGGTCGGCGTCCTCCCCGGCGGCCAGCAGCGCCGTCGGGGCGACGTCGTGGACCTCGTCGGTGCGGGTCTCCAACTGCGGGTAGCGCACGGCCAGGACGTGCCGGACCTCGTGCAGCAGGGCGCCCGGATCGGAGCGCCGCCCGGCGGACCAGCTCGGCAGCAGATGGGGCATCAGGGGCAGGGCGTGAAGGACGCGCAGCGGGCAGCCGCGCAGCAGTGCCTCGCGGGCGGCCCAGTCGGCGGCGGCCAGGCTGGTGTCGGAACCGTCGACTCCGACGGTGACGGGTAGGTCCATGGTGCTGTTCTCCTGACGTTCGGCCCCCCTGGTTTCGGGTCAGCCCTGCCAGGTCCAGTCGATGACCTCGGGTAGATCGGTGCCGTGCTCACGGATCCAGTCGTGGTGACGGGTGCGCTGGTCGGCCATCTGCTGCCGCACCGCGGCGGCCCGGACGGCCAGCCCGGGGACGCGGTCGATGACGTCCATGACCAGGCGGTAGCGGTCCAGGTCGTTGCGGACCACCATGTCGAACGGTGTGGTGGTGGTGCCGGACTCCTTGTAGCCGCGCACGTGCAGGTGCGGGTGGACGGTCCGGCGGTAGGCGAGGCGGTGGATCAGCCACGGGTAGCCGTGGTAGGCGAAGATCACCGGCCGGTCGCAGGTGAACAGGGCGTCGAACTCGGCGTCCGGCATCCCGTGCGGGTGCTCCTCCGCGGGCATCAGCCGGGCCAGGTCGACCACGTTGACCACCCGGACGCGGAGGTCGGACAGGTGCCGGCGGAGCAGGTCGGCGGCGGCCAGGACCTCCTGGGTGGGGACGTCGCCGGCGCAAGCGAGGACGACGTCGGGTTCTCGGGTGCCGTCCTCGGTGCCGGCCCATTCCCAGATGCCAGCGCCGCGGGCGCAGTGGGCCCGGGCCTCGTCGAGGGTGAGCCAGTCGAAGCAGGGCTGCTTGCCGGCGACCACGACGTTGACGTAGTCGCGGCTGCGCAGCACGTGGTCGGCGGTGGCGAGCAGGGTGTTGGCGTCCGGCGGGAAGTAGACCCGCACGGCTTCGGGGCTCTTGTTGAGGACGTGGTCGACGAAGCCCGGGTCCTGGTGCGAGAAGCCGTTGTGGTCCTGACGCCAGACGTGGGAGGTGAGCAGGTAGTTGAGCGAGGCGATCGGTGCGCGCCAGGGCAGGGCGCGGGTGGTGCGCAGCCACTTGATGTGCTGGTTGACCATGGAGTCGACGATGTGGACGAAGGCCTCGTAGCAGGAGAAGAGGCCGTGTCGGCCGGTGAGGAGGTAGCCCTCCAGCCAGCCCTGGCAGGTGTGTTCGGAGAGGATCTCCATCACCCGGCCGTCGTGGGCGAGGTGTTCGTCGACGGGCAGGGTGTCGGCCTGCCACGCCTTGCCGGTCACCCGGTAGACGGCCTGGAGGCGGTTGGAGGCGGTCTCGTCCGGGCCGACCAGGCGGAAGTCGCGGCGCTCGGCGGTGTCCGCCATCAGCTGTGCGAGCAGTTCGCCGAGTACCCGGGTGGGCTCGTGCAGCGTCGCACCGGGCTTGTCGACGGGCACGGCGTAGCGCTCCAGGGACGGCATGGGCAGGTCGCGCAGCAGCAGGCCGCCGTTGGCGTGCGGGTTGGCGCCGAGGCGGCGGGGGCCTTCGGGGACGCGGTCGAGGACCTGCGCCGCTGGACGGCCGTGGTCGTCGAAGAGTTCCTCGGGCCGGTAGGAGCGCAGCCAGTCCTCCAGCTGCCGCAGGTGCGCGGGGTTGTCGCGGACCTGGTCGAGCGGCACCTGGTGGGCGCGCCAGGTGCCCTCGACCGGCAGGCCGTCGACCTCCGCGGGGCCGGTCCAGCCTTTGGGCGTGCGCAGCACGATCAGCGGCCAGTGCGGTCGGCGGGTACCGCCTTCGGCGCGGGCCTCGTGCTGGATGGCGGCGATCCGGTCGAGGGCGGTGTCCATGGCCTCGGCCATGGCGCGGTGGACCGTGAGCGGGTCGTCGCCGCCGACGTACAGCGGGTCGTGGCCGTAGCCGCGGAACAGGGCGTCGAGTTCGGCCTCGGGCAGGCGGGCGAGCACCGTCGGGTTGGCGATCTTGTAGCCGTTGAGGTGGAGGATCGGCAGCACCGCACCGTCGTGAACGGGGTCGAGGAACTTGTTGCCGTGCCAGGAGGCCGCCAGCGGACCGGTCTCGGCCTCACCGTCGCCGATCACGCAGGCGACCAGCAGGCCGGGGTTGTCGAAGGCGGCACCGTAGGCGTGCGAGAGCGCGTAGCCGAGTTCGCCGCCCTCGTGGACGGAGCCGGGTGTCTCGGGTGCGACGTGGCTGGGCACGCCACCGGGGAAGGAGAACTGGCGGAACAGCCGGGCCATGCCGGCCCCGTCGCGGGTGACGTCGGGGTAGGTGTCGGTGTAGCTGCCGTCGAGCCAGGAGTTCGCGAGGACGGCGGGCCCGCCGTGCCCGGGGCCCCAGACGCAGACGGCGTCGACATCCCGGTCCTTGATCACGCGGTTGAGGTGGGTGTGCACCAGGTTGAGGCCGGGCGAAGTGCCCCAGTGCCCCAGCAACCGGGGTTTGATGTGCTCCGGGCGCAACGGCTCGCGCAGCAACGGGTTCGCCATCAGATAGATCTGCCCCGCCGCGAGGTAGTTGGCGGCCCGCCAGTGGGCGTCGAGCGCCCGGATCTCCTCCTCGGAGGGTCCACCGGGAACCGAACTTGGGGTGACGGACATGGCTGCGCACTCCTCGGGTCTGTCGCCTTCACCGACCGCCGACGGTCGGCCGACCTTCATCCTTCCCGCCCCGGCCGAGGTCCGCGCAGGGCCGAACAGGCCCCGTTCCGCGGGATACCGGGGGCCGGTGGTCCCTGCTGTCCACGGCCTCACCCGAACAGCCCCGCACCGCAGTCCGCCCTCGGGACGTACGGCCCCGAAGTGGGGACCGGCGGCCCTGCGTCCAGGTGCGTCGCATGCCACAAGCTGGCGGCACCTGCGCAGCCCGTGCAGGCGCGCCGCACGGCGCGGACGCATGGACAAGTGGGGCAGATCATGATCGACAGCGGGCGCGGGACGAAGGCCTACCTGGTCGGCGGCGGCATAGCGGCACTGGCCGCCGCAACCTTCCTGATCCGCGACGGCGAGTTCCCCGGCGAGAACATCCACGTCCTGGAGCAGCTCCCGCTGGCCGGCGGCTCGCTCGACGGCCGCGGATCCCCGGAACGGGCGTACGTCACCCGGGGCGGGCGGATGCTGGAGGACGAGGCGTACACCTGCCTGTGGAACCTCCTGGAGACGATCCCCACCCTCGACGACGAGAACGTCACGGTGCGGGACGAGATCATCCGGTTCAACCGGGACTGCCCCACCCGTGCCAGGGCCCGACTGATCGACCGGGACCACCACGTCCTCGACGCCGCGCGCCTGGGTCTCGACGCCCAGGACCGGATCGAGCTCGCCCGGCTGCTCGTCCTACCGGAGTCGGCGATCGGCGACCGCCGGATCGACCAGTTCTTCTCCGAGCACTTCTTCGCCACCAACTTCTGGGCGATGTGGCGCACCACCTTCGCCTTCCAGAACTGGCACAGTGCGATCGAGCTCAAGCGCTACTTCCTGCGCTTCCTCCAGGAGTTCCCGCGCATCCACACCCTGGCGGGCGTGCGCCGCACCCGCCTCAACCAGTACGACTCCGTCGTCCGGCCGCTCACCCGGTGGCTGCGGGAGCGCGGTGTGCGCTTCGAGCACGGCGTCACCGTCACCGACGTCGACTTCACCGAGCAGGACGGCATCCGCCGCGCGAAGCGCCTCCACGTGCTCCGCGACGGCCACCGGGAGAGCGTCGAACTCGCCGAGCTCGACCTGGCGTTCATCACGCTCGGCTCGATGACCGCCGATGCCGCCTACGGCGACGACGACACCGCACCGGAGCTGATCCGGGACAAGCGGGACGGCAGCTGGACTCTGTGGGAGACCATCTCCCGCAAGGCACCGGACTTCGGGCAGCCGGCGGTCTTCAACGGCAACGTCGGCGAAGCCGCCTGGGAGTCCTTCACTTTGACCATGCGAAGCCCCGCGCTGCTCAAGCGCATCGAGGAGTTCAGCGGCAACGCCCCGGGCACCGGCGCGCTGATGACCTTCAAGGACTCGCCCTGGCTGATGTCGATCGTCGTGCCCCGTCCGCCGCACTTCGAGGGCCAGCCCGAGGACGTCTTCACCCTCTGGGGCTACGGCCTGTTCGTCGACACGCCCGGCGAGTACACCGGCAAGGCGATGGCCGAGTCCACCGGGCAGCAGATCCTCACCGAACTCCTCGGCCAGCTCGGCTTCGACGACATCGCCGACGAGGTCCGCGCCACCACCACCGTCACCACCGTGATGATGCCCTACATCACCAGCCAGTTCGCCCGCCGCTCGGCCCACGACCGGCCCCGGGTGATCCCGCACGGTGCCCGGAACTTCGCCTTCCTCGGCCAGTTCGTGGAGATCCCCGAAGACGTGGTCTTCACCGTCGAGTACTCGGTGCGCGGCGCCATGCACGCCGTCTACCGGCTGCTCGGCCTCGACAAGCCGATCCCGCCCGTCCACCACGCCCTCTCCGATCCGAAGACGGCGTTCCGCGCGCTGAAGACCGCCTTCGGCTGAGCGCGCGACAGCTCCCCGAGCCGAATGGCCGAGGGCGCGCACCCGAGATGTCTCGGGTGCGCGCCCTCGGCCATTCGGGACCTTGGGCCTCACCCGCGGACCCGGCCGGCCCTGGGGATGCAGGATCGCCATCGGCGAGGCTGGTCCCCGACCTCGGGCGGCTGTGCCCGGGCAGTCCCGAGCAACGGAAAGCAGGGCCCTCCCATGAGCAAGTACATCCTGGCCGGTATCGACGGTTCGGCCGAGAGCACCGCGGCAGCGCAGTGGGCGGCCGACGAAGCGGTGCGCCGCGGCCACGCCCTGCGCCTCGTCCACGCCTGGACCTGGGAGGACGACGTCCACGCCGATCCCGGCCAACCGGCCGAAGTGCGCGCCCTGACCGAGCGCATGCTCGCCAACGCCGCGCAGCAGGTGCGCTCGGCCCACCCAGGGCTGGAGGTGCACACCAGCCTTCTGCCCGGGCACGAGCCGACCGCGTCCCTCCTCGCTGCCGCGGCCGAATCCGAACTGCTCGCCGTCGGTTCACTGGGCCTGGGCGGCTTCGAGGGGCTGCTGGTGGGATCGGTCGGCCTGAACGCCGCGGCACGATGCGACGTGCCCGTCGTCCTGGTCCGGGCCGCCCAGACACAGCAGGCCGACGCCCGCGACGCCGCCGAGGTGGTCGTCGGCATCGACACCCGTGCCCCGGCGAACGAGGTCATCGACTTCGCCTTCCAGGAGGCCGCGACCCGCGGCACCGTGCTGCGCGCCGTTCACGGCTGGACTCCTCCGCCGGTCTGGGGCTACGCGGGCTGGGTGGCACCGCAGATCGAGACCGAGCAGTTCCGCACCATCGAGGACGAGTTGCTCAGCCAGGTACTCAGCGTGTGGCGGGACAAGTACCCGCACGTCGCGGTGATCGAGGACAGCCGGATCGGCAGCAGCGCCGGCGCGGTGGTGGACACATCCCGCAACTCCGCACTCGTCGTGGTCGGCCGCCACCGGCGCCGCCACCACCTCGGCCTGCGCCTCGGCCCGACCGCGCACGCGGTGATCCACCACGCACAGGCCCCGGTCGCCGTCGTCCCGCACGACTGAAACGCCGCACGTGCCCTACCGGACAGGGCGCGGAACGATGACGCCCCGATGCCGCGTCCACCCCGGGGTGGACGCGGCATCGGGCTTCCGGCCTGCGCTTGACCCGCGTCGGCGCCGTCTGCACTCCGCGAAGTGGGTGGAGTGGAGTCCGGCGGGCACCGGTGCGAGTGAACGGCCGGCAGGCCGGGGTCCCCCGGAGGCGACGGTGTGGATCCGCACTCAGCGGTGCGCGCGGGACCGCTTCACGTCCGGACCACCGCGGAATGCCACGGCCCGCCACCGTTGCTTCGGTGGCGGGCCATTCGCGATCACGTCCGGGGCGGCCCCGGGGCGGCCCCACCCGCTCCCGGTGACCTTCCCGGGCCCGGCTGGTCCCCCAGCCGCCGGGCCGGCTACTGCGCGGGGGTGATGACGCCGTAGTGGCCGTCGTACCGGTGGTACAGGACGTTGCCGCGCCCGGTCTCGCTGTTGGTGAAGAAGACGAACGGCAGGCCGCTGAGGTCGAGCCGCGAGACGGCGTCGGCGACGGTCAGTTCGAGCACGGCCTGGGTACTCACCGCGATTCCCGGCTCGGCTTCGGGCACCGCTCCGGCCGAGACGATCCGGTACGCCCCCGTCGCCCCGTCGTGGTGGACGACGCTGTCGCAGCCCGTCGCCGCGTCGGTGTACAGGTGGAAGTCGTAGTCCATCGCCTCCAGTTCGAACACCGCCGCCCACGTGGTCTGCCGCGCGAGGCTGTAGGTCTTGTGCCGCTCGATGCGGCGTTCCTCGGCGCCCAGCACCCGGCGCTGCGGCCGGTGTTCCCGCCCGGTGGCGGACCGCTCGGCGTGGTGGCGGTGGTGGCGGTGGGTCCGGACGCGGGCGATCCTGGCGTTCAGCCGGTCCTGGAGCAGGTCGAGGGCCTCCTGCATCGTGGTGGCGGCGACGTGGGCCCGTACGGGCCGCCCGTTGAGATCGAGCGTGGCCTGCGCGATCGACGGCTTGGCGACCGCATGGTTGGGCTCCTGGGTGAGCTTCACCCGGACGGCGAGAACCGGCTCGTCGAGGCGTTCGAGCACCGCGAGCAGCTTGGTCCGGGCGTATTCGGGTGCGGCCAGGGAGACTTCGCCGCGGGTCGCGACCTGGACCTCGGTGGCGGGGCGGGTCTGCAGACGGGTCATCACGGTTTCCTTTCCGGGTGGCTTTCAGACTGCCGCGCGCTGGTGCGCCGGACCGAGGGCCGCAGGTCCCGCCGGCGACGCCTTGGGTCCCTGACCTGCGGTCCCCGGCAGTGAGCGGACGGTGGTGCCGGTGGTTCCGAGGAGCGTGCCCAGCGCGTTGTCCAGCGGGCCGATGGCGGCGATTCGGCCGGTCCGCTCGGCGAATTCGGCGGCGGCGTCGGCCTTGGGTCGCATCGAGCCCTCGGGCAGGGCCAGTTCGCGCAGCTGCTCGGGGGTCGCGGTGACCAGCGGGCCGGGGTGGGCCGCGCCGTAGTGGGTGAACACGTGGGTGACGTCGGTGAGGATCAGCAGCGCGTCGGCGTCGAGCTGTCGGGCGAGCAGGGCGGCGGTGAGGTCCTTGTCGACGACCGCTTCGACGCCGCGTACCCGGTCGGTGTTCGGATCGCGGGTGACCGGGACGCCTCCGCCGCCGGCGGCGATGACCACGGCGCCGGTGGCCAGCAGGGCGCGGACGGCGGGGACCTCGACGATCGCCTTCGGCTGCGGGGAGGGGACCACGCGGCGCATGCGCGTGCCGTCCCGCGCGGTGGTCCAGCCGCGCTCGATCTCCATCATCCTGGCCTGGTGATCGGTGAGTTGCCCGCCGATGAACTTGGCCGGCCGTTGGAAGGCGGGATCGTGGGGGTCGACCTCGGTGTGGGTCACCAGTGCGGTGACGGCGCGGCCCGGCAGGCGGCCCATGAGCTCGCGGGCGAGCAGGGTGCCGATCATGCCCTGGGTCTGGGCGCCGAGGACGTCCAGCGGGTACGGCGCGGTGAGCGCCGGGTCGGCCTCGCTCTCCTGGGCGAGCAGGCCGATCTGCGGCCCGTTGCCGTGGGTGATCACCAACTCGTGTCCGGCGGTGACGAGTTCGGCGAGCGAGCGGGCGGCGTCGTGTACGTGGTGCTGCTGGACGGCGGCGTCGGGGTGCTCGCCCCGCTGGAGCAGGGCGTTCCCGCCGAGGGCGGCGACGATGCGCATGGTCACTTCCTCCCGAGGGTGGCGACGAGGATCGCCTTGATGGTGTGCATGCGGTTCTCGGCCTGGTCGAAGACCAGCGAGGCCGGCGACTCGAAGACCTCGTCGGTGACTTCGAGGCCGTCGAGCCCGTGCTCGGCGGCGAGTTCGGCGCCGAGGTCGGTGCGGCGGTCGTGCAGGGCGGGCAGGCAGTGCAGGAAGGCGGTGTCCGGGTTGCCGGTCGCGGCCATTGTCTTCGCGTTGACCTGGTAGGGCAGCAGGCGGGCGATGCGCTCGGGCCACTGGGCGTGGTCCTCGCCCATGGACACCCACACGTCGGTGTAGAGGAAGTCCGCGCCGCGCACGGCCTCCTCGACCTCGTCGGAGAGGGTGATCCGGGCGCCGCTGTCCTGGGCGAGCCGCCGGCACTCGGAGACGAGAAGCGGGTCGGGCCACAGCTCGCGCGGGGCGGCGATCCGCACGTCCATGCCGAGCAGACTCCCCATCATGAGAAGGGAGTTGGCGGTGTTGTTGCGGGCGTCACCGAGGTAGCAGAAGGAGATCTCCTCCACCGGCTTCCCGCTGTGCTCGCGCATGGTGAAGACGTCGCACAGGCTCTGCGTGGGGTGGCAGGCGTCGGTCAGGCCGTTGTAGACGGGGACGCCGGCGTGGCGGGCGAGTTCGGTGACGGCGTCCTGGTCGAAGCCGCGGTACTCGATGCCGTCGTACATCCGGCCGAGGACCCGGGCGGTGTCGGTGACGGTCTCCTTGTGGCCGATGTGCGAGCCGTCCGGGCCCAGGTAGGTGGTCATGGCGCCCTGGTCGGCCGCCGCGACCTCGAAGGCGCAGCGGGTGCGGGTGGAGTTCTTCTCGAAGATCAGGGCGATCCTGCGGCCGGTCAGCCGAGGCGTCTCGGTGCCCGCCCGTCGGGCGGCCTTCAGCTCGGTGGCGAGGTCGAGGAGGTGGTGGATCTCGGCGGCGGTGAAGTCGAGTTCGCGCAGGTAGTGGCGGCCGCGCAGGTCGATGGTCATTGCTGTTTGCTCCTCGGGTCGGCGGGGTGGGGTGGGTCAGTTGGCGGGGTCGCGCTGGATCGGGCAGCTCATGCAGCGCGGGCCGCCCCGACCGCGGCCGAGCTCGGAACCGGCGATGGTGACGATCTCGACGCCCTGCTTGCGCAGGTGGGTGTTGGTGGTGGTGTTGCGCTCGTAGCCGACGACCACACCGGGGGCGAGGGCGAGGAAGTTGCTGCCGTCGTCCCACTGTTCGCGCTCGGCCGCGCGGGCGTCCTGCTCGGCGGACAGGAAGCGGACCTTGTCCAGGTCGAGGGCTTCGGCGAGCGAGACGGCGAAGTCGGTGTCGGTCCGTACGTCGAAGCCGGCCGGGCGCTCGGGGGCGGGGGTGAGGGTCCACGAGCGGAGCTGGTCGGCAAGGCCCGGGTAGAGCGTGAAGGTGTCCCGGTCGATCATCGTCATGACGGTGTCCAGGTGCATGAACGCCCGGCTCTCCGGCAGCCGGACGGCGATCAGCCGGTGCGCGGTGTTGGTCAGGAACAGCTGCTGGGCGAGGGTTTCGACGGCTGCGGCGGTGGTGCGCTCGCCCATGCCGACCATGACGACGCCCGGCGCGATGACGTGGACGTCTCCGCCCTCGATGCTGAGCCCCGGCGCGGTGGTGGTGCCGTCCAGCAGCGGGGGCGCGGTCTCGGCGAACAGCGGGTGGAAGCGGTAGATCGCGGCGGTGTGCAGGGTCTCCCGCCGCCGGGCCGGCTTCGCCATCGGATTGAGGCTGTAACGGGCACCGATCCAGCAGGAGTTGTCGCGCGGGAAGAGGTGGTTGGGCAGCGGCGGAAGGGCGAAGTCCTGCTCGCCAAGGGTGTTCCACACCAGGCTGTGCGGCTTGCGCAGCGGCAGGTCGTCCTTGAGGACACCACCGATCAAGTACTCGGCCAGCGTCGCGCCGTCGAGCTGTTCGCACAGCTCGCGCACCGGCTCGACCAGGGCAGGGCCGACGATGGCCGGGGTGACCACCTGCCCCAGCAGCCAGGACCGGGCCGGCGGCAGGTCGAGGGTCTCGGCGAGCAGGTCGGCGTAGTGGTGCACGCGCACACCATGGTCGCGCAGCACCTGGGCGAAGGCGTCGTGCTCCTCGCGGGCGCGCTTGGCCCACAGGATGTCGTCGAAGAGCAAGTCGTCGACGTTGCGCGGGGTCAGCCGGGACAGCTCCAGGCCCGGACGGTGCAGGATCACCTGACGCAGGCGGCCCGCTTCGGAATCGACACGCAGGGTGGACATCGTTGGTGCTCCTCGGGTTTCAGTGGTGGTGGCGCGGGGTCAGCGCTCGGCGGAGGATGGTCGGCAGGCCGACGGGCCCGGCGGTGCGGGCCGCCTTCAGCGGCGGCTCGTGGCGGGCCGGCCCGGTGCCGGCGGTCGGGGCGACGGCGCCGGTGGCAGCCGTCGTGGCGGGCCGGGCGTTCGGCCGCTTCAGCCAGATGTAGACCGGGATGCCGAGCAGGATGGTGAACAGGCCGTAGTAGACCGTCTGGTAGCCGCTGCCCTGGATCGACCAGTACGAGAAGGCCAATGCCAGGACGGTGACGGTGACGTCGCGGGCGAGGCGGCGGCGGTCCAGTTCTTCCCGGCCCTGGCGGACCAGCCAGTACAGCTGGGCGGCGGCCGAGACCAGGTACGGGATGACGGCGGTGAGCACGCTCAGCAGCACGATCTCGGTGAACACCCGGGTGAACCGGGTGTAGCTGATCACGGTGAGCAGCGAGGCGAGGACGGTCGCCGAGACGATGCCGAGGACGGGTACCTCGCCGCGGCCGCGGGTGCCGGCGAAGGCGGCCGGGAACAGCCCGTCGCGGGCGGCGGCCATCGGCATCTCCGCGCAGATCAGGGTCCAGCCGTTGAGCGCGCCGAGCCCGGACACGATCGCGGCGGCGGCGACCAGGTTTCCGGCCCAGGTACCGCCCGCGATGTTGTTCATGGCGTCCGTGAACGGTGCGGCCGAGGCGGCGAGTTGGCCGTGCGGGACGGTGCCGAACACGGCCAGGGTCCCGAGCAGGTAGATCCCCGCGCAGGCCAGGGTGCCGTACACGGTGGCCCTGGGCACGTTGCGCTTCGGGTCCCGCACCCGACCAGCCGCCACCGAGGCGGTTTCCAGGCCGATGTAGCTGAACAGCGCGATCGCCCCGGCCGCCGACACGGCGCCCAGCGCCGAGCCGCCGCTCGCGTTGAAGGCCCCGAAGTTGCCGGACTTCACGAACAGCAGGCCGGCCGTCGCCATGAACGCCAACGGCAGGAACTTCAGCACCGTGGTGACCACCTGGAACGCGCCGATGTTCCGCACGCCCGTCAGGTTGACGGCCGCGGGCAGCCAGAGCCCGGCCAGCGCGATGGCGATCGAAGTCCCGTTGTGGTGGCCCTTGTTCACGAACACCTCGACGTAGCCGACCCAGGCCACCACGATGGCCGCGTTCCCGGCCCACGCCGTGATCCAGTACGACCAGGCTGTCAGGAACCCGGCGAACTCGCCGAACGCCTCCCGGGCGTAGACGTACGGGCCACCGCTGCCCGGCACCCGCTCGGACAGCCGTCCGAAGGTCACCGCCAGAGCCAACGCCCCGACGGTCACCAGCACGAACGCCACCAGCGCGATCGGCCCGTACGGCGCGAGCGCCGACGGCAGGGCGAACACGCCGGTACCGATGATGCTGCCCACCACCAGCGCCGTCGCCGCCGGCAGCCCGAAGGACGTGCTCCGCCCCTGCGGGCCGTCCTCCGACGTACTCGCCGATGGTCTTCCGCTGTCGTGTACGGACATCAGGGGCTCCTTTGCCGGGTTGGATCATGCGGACGGGACCGGTCTCCGCCGTAGCCCGCCGCAGAAGATCCTCGAACCTGCGAGCAGCGCGTCCCATGGGCCAACGGTCCCGCTCCCCGCACCGGCGGTCCCTGCTTCACCTGCCCGATGGTCCCGAGGGCGCCGGGTCGCGCACCGGCGCGCGGCACATCGCCGGATCGCCCCTGGCGGGACCACCGGCCCATCACTGGGTTCCGTCGGTCCCTGGGCTCCGACGAGGCCCGGCGGCAGATTGGTGGGGCAGCCGGGTGGCAGTCGTTCCCGGCACCCTCATCTCGATCCCAAGGGGATAGCTGTGACGACACGGAAGGTCCTGGTCGGCCTCGACGGCTCACCGCAGAGCGAGACCGCCGCCTTGTGGGCGGCGGCGGAGGCCCACCGGCTCGGAGCGGCCCTGTGCCTTCTCCACGTCTGGCCCTGGCTGAGCGGCGAGGAAGTGGAGCATCCGAGGTCCGGCGACCTCAGGCCCGCCGCGCTCGACGCCCTCACCCGCGTCGCCGACCGGATCCGCCTCACCCACCCCGGCCTGACGGTGGAGACCGCGGTGAGGCCCGACGACCCGGTGGACGGACTGGTCGCCGAAGCACGGGAGCAGGAACTGCTGGTGCTCGGTTCCCGGGGTCTAGGGGGATTCGCCGGACTGCTCGTCGGCTCGGTCTCACTCGCCGTGGCCGCCCGCACGACCGTTCCGACGGTCCTCGTCCGCGAGACAGCGCCCCTCCCCCACCGGAACGCCGGAACCGCCGGTGAGGTCGTGGTCGGGCTCGACTCCCGCGAGCCCGCGGAGGCCGTCCTCGCATTCGCGTTCGCGGAGGCGGAGCGCCGCGGCGCCGCACTGCGCGCCGTCCACGGCTGGGAACCGCTCCCCGCCTGGGCCTACGGAAGCATGATGCCGCCCCCGATCGACATCCCCGGGCAGGAGTGCACGGAGTCCGCCCTGCTCTCACAGCACCTCACGGACCACCGCAGGAGGCATCCGAACGTGGCGGTCGTCGAGGACGTCCGGCTCGGCGGCGGGGCGAAGGCCCTCCTGGACGCCGCCGCCGGTGCCGAGTTGGTCGTCATCGGTCGACGCGAGCGCCGCCATCGCCTCGGCATGCTGCTCGGGCCCGTAGCCCACGCCGTGCTCCACCACTCCACCGCCCCGGTGGCAGTGGTCCCCCATCCGTGAGAACGGACCGCGCCCGCCACCGCCGTCCACCGAGACGTTGACGAAGGAGTACCGACATGACCACCGTTCCCGGGCCTGCCGGTCCGGTCCCGAGCTTCCGCAACCACCTGCGGCAGTCGTTCCGGCGGGACGGCAACCCGCTGGTCCGCCCGATCGACCGCTCACGCAGCCGGGCCCTGCTGTTGACCGCGCTCGGCATCGGGCTGGCCCTGCTCTGCAGCGCCGGTGCGGCGACGGCCGACTTCGCCTCGGTCCGACATCGGGACTCCGTGACGGCCACCCGCCTGCACGGTGTCCAGGCAGTCGCGCTCACCCCAGCACAACGTCGGATCGAAGCCGGCACCGGAAGGACGCGGTACGAGGCCGACGCCGCATGGACCTCCCCCGACGGCCACAACACCACCGGAACCGTCGCTGTCCCCGGCAACACCGTCGCTGGTTCGGCCGTCGGGGTCCAGGTCGACGACACCGGCCGGCCCGTCCCATCCCCTCCCGGGACGATCCATACCGCCGCCGAGGCGGCCGGCCTCGGGCTCCTCATCTTCGGCGGCCTCGCCGCTCTCCTCATCGCCGGCCTCAACATCCGTCTGATGGTCCTCGACCACCGGGCCGACCAGGTCTGGCAGCACTCCTGGGTGCTTTTCGAGCCCCTCTGGAGCGGCCGCACCCCACGCGACAACCGGGCAGGCTGACACCACCGGCCGCGTCCACGGACGAACCACACCGGCGAAGCCGACAGCTCGGCTCTCGGAAGGAGACGGCATCATGCCCGAACAGCTCGTCAGCAACGACGCCACCAGCCCCGCCCACCAGGTGCTCCCCGCCGCCGCATGCGCCGCCCCGTCCATCCACAGCACTCAGCCGTGACGGTTCCGGATCGATCCGCGGGTCCACACCGTCGAGGTGTTCTCACACCCCCTGCGAACGCTGCCGCACACCGACCCCCGCGGCAGAGCGCTGCACATGTCGGTCGGCGCCGCCCTGTTCAACCTCCGGGTCGCCGCAGCCCATCTGGGGCCGGGAACCGGTCGTCCGGCCGCTACCCGACCCGGACGTCCCTGACCTGCTGGCCGTCGTCCGTCTCGCCGGACGGCCCCGGCGGCCCTGACCCGACGACCGGACCTGTACCGGGCGATCTGGCGGCGCCGCAGCAGCCGCTTCCCGTTCACCGCCGAGCCGGTGCCCGTCGCCGTCCTCACCAAGATCTCCGAGGCCGCCCACCAGGATGGTGCGCAGCTCTGGCTGCCGGAACCCACCGGCCGACTTCGCCTGCTCGGGCTCACCGCCGAGGCAGAACAGCGCAACGGCCGGAACCGGGCGTGCCTGGCCGAAGGCCTGGACTGGATCGCCGGCCCTGGCAGCGACGCGGGCCTTCCACCTCGCGCCCTCGGCGTCCTGGACTCCGTCGGCCGGGTACCGATGCGGGACTTCTCACCACGGCTCACGGCGGACAGGCGGAGGGGGACGAGTACGAACGCGACCCGCACATCCTCATGCTCGCCACCCGGGACGACCAGCCCGCCGACTGGCTGCGCGCGGGCCAAGCCCTCCAGCACACCCTGCTCCTCCTCACCCCCACGGCCTGCGCGTCCCACTGCTTCACCAGGCCATGGAATGGCCCGATCTGCGCGACCGGGATGGCCCGGGCCCTGCCGCAGCGCGGAGCACCCCGGATGCTGCTGCGCGTCGGGCGGTCCTGCGGGCTTCCCCACTCCGCGCCGGCCGCCAGCCCTGGCGACCGGTCAGCCGGTGCCGGGGTTCGCCGCCGCGCCGGCCGCCGTGGCCTGACGGCCCGAGGGCACCCGCGTGGCGGGAGTCACGGCAACGCCGACGAGCCGTCCTGACGCCCCACATGTAATAGGGCCGTCCGGCCCTACCAACTCGACCCCACATCCCGCACACTGCGGTGAGATCTGTACGACCTGCCGCTGGGGCAGGCTGAACATGGAGCGGTGATGGCGGACGACACGGCGGGCGACGCGGGCAGCCCGGTGAAGGTGTTCCTCCTCGACGACCACGAGGTGGTCCGCCGGGGCGTGCACGACCTGCTGGACGCGGAGCCCGGCTTCACGGTGGTCGGCGAGGCCTCCACGGTGGCGCAGGCGCTCACCCGCGTTCCGGCGCTGCGCCCCGACGTCGCGGTCCTGGACATGCGCCTGCCCGACGGCGACGGCGTGACCGTCTGCCGCGAACTGCGGTCCCGGATGCCGGAGCTGGCCTGCCTGATCCTCACCTCCTTCGACGACGAGGAGGCCCTGCTCGACTCGATCATGGCCGGTGCCGCCGGCTACGTCCTCAAGCAGATCAGCGGCACCGACCTCGTCTCCGCGGTCCGCACGGTCGCCTCCGGACAGTCCATGCTCGACCCGGGCGCCGCCACCCGGCTGATGGCCCGGCTGCGCGGCGAGGCCGCGACCCAACAGCCGTCCGATGCCCCGCAGCTCACCGACCGCGAACGCGAGATCCTCGCCCTGGTCGGCGAGGGCCTGACCAACCGGCAGATCGGCCAGCGGCTCTACCTCGCCGAGAAGACCGTCAAGAACCACATCTCCCGTCTGCTCGCCAAGCTCGGTGTGGAGCGCCGGGTCCAGGCCGCGATCATCGCCACCGAGGTACTGACGGGCCAGGGCCACCCGGCGACCCGCCGGACCGTCTGAGCGGCACTCGCACCCGGGCCGAAAGCACCCGGTGCACGGGGACCATCCGGAGGCCTCCCGAGGGACCATCAGCCCCTCGCGGAAGGACATGCCCCCACCGAGCATGGATGCCATGACCGCCGAATTCACACCACTGGACGAGCTGGAATGCCTGAGACTTCTCGGCAGGACAGCCGTGGGCCGATTGGTCTATACCGTTGGTGCGCTGCCGGCCGTCATGCCGTTCCGTTACCGGATCGCGGCGGACGGCAGCGTCCTGCTCCACGCCCACACCGACTCCGAGATCACCCGAGCCGTCGCCGACGCGGTCGTCGCCTTCGAGGTGAGCGCACTCAGCGAGGCCGACGGCAGCGGTTGGAGCGTCACCGTCCTCGGGCGGGCGGACGTCACATCCGACATCCTGGAGGGCCGCCCCGTTCCTGCCGTCGTGCCCGCACCTGCAGAACCGGCCGCCGGCCACGTGACCATCCGCATCCGCCCGGAACTGGTGACCGGGCGTTCCCTGCCCGGTTCACCCCCCTGCGAGGCGTGACCGGCCCCGCGAGCACGGCCGGCCGGTCCTCACGCCAGCGGAGCGGACCAAGTCAGCCGCGTGCCTCCTTCGGTCGGACTGATCACCTCGAACGCGCCCCCGAGGCCTTCCGCCCGCTCGGCGAGATTGCGCAGGCCGCTGCGCCGTCCCTGCTCGGGGACGCCGACACCGTTGTCCTGCACCGTCAGCACGACCTGCTGCCCGGTGGCCTGCAGCACGACCTCCACGCGGTTCGCCTTCGCGTGCCGGGTGGCATTGCTCAGCGCCTCCCCCAGGACGGCCACGACGTGTTCCGCGACCTCCGCCGGGACATCGGTGTCCAGCAGGCCCTCCATGCTCAGCCGGGGTGGGAAGCCCAGGACGGCCTGCGCCTGTTCGACGGCCCGCATGGCCCTGGCCCGCAATCCCTGCCCGGCGTGATCCTCGCGCGCTCGGAGCCCGAAGATCGTCGATCGGATGATCTTGATGGTCTCGTCCAGGTCGGCGACCGCACGCAGCACCCGGTCCGAAGCACCCGGGTGTTCGATGAACCGGGCCGCGCTCTGCAAGGTCATCCCCGTGGCGAACAGCCGCTGGATGGCCAGGTCGTGCAGGTCGCGGGCGATCCGGTCGCGGTCCTCCAGCATCGCCAGTTGTTCGGCGTCGCGTCGGCGCTCCGCCAGCTCCAGGGCCAGCGCGGCCTGGTCGGCGAACCCGAGTAGCGGTCCGATCTCCCGCTCGGTGAACTCGGACTCGCCGGTCTCCCGGGCCAACAGCAGCACACCGTCGATCTGCCCCTCGGCCCGGCCCAGCGGCACCGCGACCGCCGGTCCGAGCCCCTCGAACCTCCGAGGGCCGACGGACAGCCGCGGATCGCTTGCCAGGTCGACCGTGGTCGCCGGCACCCCCGACGCGCAGGCCTCCCCCGACAGGGAGCCCTCCAGCGGCACCACCAGGCCCGCCCGACTGCTCGCGTCGCCGCCCAGCGCCAGCTCCACCCGCACCGTGTCCGTCCCGGCCACCGGTACGGACACGTCGGCCAGGTCGGCGCCGGTGATCTCCCGCGCCCGCTGCGCGATCAGTTCCAGCACCTCCGAGCGTGAACCTCCCGACAGCAGGCTCCGGGTGATCTCCGCACTCGCACTCAGCCAGCGCTGCTGACGCTGGGCCTCCTCGTACAGCCGGGCATTGTCGATCGCCACGCCGGCCGCGACCGCCAGGGTGGCGATCACGGACTCGTCGTCGGCGTCGAACTCCTCACCGTCCCGCTTGTCGGTCAGGTAGAGGTTCCCGAACACCTCGTCGCGCACCCGTACCGGAACGCCGAGGAAGGTCCGCATCACCGGGTGGTGCGCCGGGCAGCCGTATGAGGACGGGTGCTCCGACAGCTCCTCCAGTCGCAGCGGCTCGGGGTTGCGGATCAGCTCGCCGAGGATGCCCCGGCCCGTCGGGTACAGGCCGATCTTCGCGATCTCCTCCGGGGACAGCCCCACGGTCAGGAAGTCGGAGAGCGTCTCGCCGTCCGGCCCGATCACGCCGAGCGCCGCATACCGGGCGTCCACCAACACGGCCGCGGCTTCCACAATCCGCCGCAGCACCTGCGTCAGGTCCAGCTCGCGCCCGACCGACAGCACCGCCTCCAGCAGGCTGTGCACCCGGTCCCGGGTGCCCCGGGCCGCGTCGATCCGCGCCTGGAGTTCCTCCAGCAGCTCGTCCAACCGCAGCTGCGGTATCCGCGACGGCGCCCCGTCCCCACCCATGCGGGCCTCCCTTCGTCCTTGTCACCAGCCGGTCGATTGTTGCAGAAGCCGACCGCCGCCAGTCGGAGCAGGCAACGCCTCCGACCTGGCGAGAGCCCGAGTCGGCGCACGCGGCGGCGGGCGGCGGTACCGCTCGGCCGAGCGCCGCGGTCTTTTGGGCGGAGTCTCCCCGGTGACCGGATCCCTGCCCGTCGGCCGCCTCGCGGGTGCGCCACTACGCGTGCGCTGGAATGCTCCCTTGCCGACCGGCCTGGTACGGCAGGCCCTGCCCAGCTTGGCCCCGGACCACTCGGCCGCCGCCTACACCACCGCAGGTGCGGGCACGGCCATGGCGCTGATGGCACGAGGCCGCCCACGCGCACGCGGCCGGAACGCCGACATGGAGGTGACGGACAACACCGTCCGGGCCCTGGGCGGGACGACCCGCTGCGACCAGCCCGTGTCCCCGAAGGCAGCGCTGGTCATCGCGGTCGCCGGTCCGGCCACCAGTCCGGCCGTCGGAGTCCTCGCCCTCGGCACCGGCGTCCTCCTGCGACCGAATGCGCGCTGGACGTTGGTCACTGCGCTGCTCGCCTGGCTCGGGGGCGCAAATCTTGTGCTCGGTATCGTCAACCTGCTTCCCGCGGCCCCATGGACGGCGGGCAGATCCTGCAGGCCGCGCTGTGCTGGCGCGGCACCGACCGGGACGGGGCCGACCAGACGGCCGACCGGGCCGGCCGGGCCGTGGTCCTGTTGCTGGCCGCCTTCGGCACCGCGTTGCTCCTGGATGGAGCGGGCGATGGCCTGTGGCTCATGGCCGTCGGGCTCTTCCTCGCCGCGAGCGCCGCGGCCGAACGAGGCCGCTCGGTCCTCGAAAGCACGCTCCGGGGCGTACGCGTGGCCGACGCCATACCCTGGCAACCGTCCGCCTGGACGGCTGGTTCCGGTCCGGTCGCCCGAGGCCGTGCGAACGGGCACTGCCCGACACCGACCACGTCCCCTGGGACCACCGGCCCCAAGACCGGGGCCCATCGGTTCTGCCCCTCACCGCCCGGCAGTTGATTGACTCCTGTACGGCACGGCCCTCGGGCGCCGCTCGAAGGACCGGGCGCGAGGGCCGCGAGACGACGGGACTCCCAGGAGGTTGTGGTGGGCGCGGCAGCAGAAACGGTCGGGCACAGCATGGTCCGATCGGTCACCCGCGATCCGCGGGCCCGCACCACGGTGGTGCGACTGAGCGGCGAACTGGACGTGCTCACCGCGTCCGAGCTCGTCCCGGAACTGCTGGGACTGGCGAGTGACGGCGACCGGGAACTGGTGCTGGACCTGTCCGGCGTCAGCTTCTGCGACAGCGCGGGGGCAAGCGCCTTCCTGCAGGTGAACCGACGCCTGCCCACGGGCACCAGGCTGTTCCTGCGCGGCGTCGCCCGACAGCCCGCGAAGGTGCTGCGGCTGCTCGGCCTGTACCGGTCCGTGCCGTGCGAGTTCACGCAGCCAGCCCGGACCTGATCCCGTCCCCGCGGAACAGGTCATTGTGAGAAGTTGTGAGAGGCTCACACCGACACTGTCGAACCGTCAGAGGACGTTAAGTCCGTTTCTGGTAGATGCCTCGTCCGGGTTGGGTGAGGAAGCCCTGGCGGGTGAGGCGTCCAAGGCGGGAGCGGGTGACATTCAGGGAGGGGTCGTCGGTGGGCCAGCTGAGGAGTTCGTGCAGTTCGCGGACGCGGAAGGGCTGGTCGGGGTGGTGGTTGAAGGTGTCCAGGACCTGCTGGTAGGCGGTAGCCGGTTCGTCGGGCTGGGGGTCGGTGCCGTCTGGCGTGATCTCCTGGACGATCTTCCGGGCCGTGGCCGGCTCGGCCAGGCGCCCCTCGGTCTCGGCCAGGGCGGTGGTGAGGTGCTCGATCTGCCGCCGTAGGTCGTCGGCCCGGGCCATGGCCTGTTCATGCCGGACCTGGACGTCCTTCAGGAGGTCGGCGACGTTCACGCGGCCACCTCGTAGGCGTCGCGCCAGGCTGGGGCGGGGGTGGTGAGGCGGCGGGCGCGGCGGATCGGCGTCGACGAGATCTCCTACCGCAAGGGGCAGAAGTACATGACCGTCGTCGTCGACCACGACACCCGGCACGTGGTGTGGATGGCCGACGGCCACGGCAAGGACGTGCTCCGCTCCTTCTTCGACGCCCTGGGTGCCGAGCGCGCCCACCGGCTGACGCACATCAGCGCGGACGGCGCGGAGTGGATCGCCGACGTCGTCGCGGAGCGCGCCCCGAACGCGATCCGCGCCATGGATCCCTTCCACGTCGTGGCCTGGGCCACCGAGGCCCTGGACGAAGAGCGCCGCGCCAGCTGGAACCGGGCCCGGCGCGAGGCCGCCGACCCCGAGCTGGCCAGGCGGCTCAAGCACTCCCGACACGCACTGTGGAAGAACCCTGAGGACCTTACCGAGCGCCAGAGCGCGAAGCTCGCCTGGATCGGCGCCAACGACCCCCGCCTGGACCGCGCCTACCTGCTCAAGGAAGGACTGCGCACCGTCTACCGCATCGCGAAGACCGAAGGGCTCGTGGCCGCCGTGACCGCCCTGGACCGCTGGCTCACCTGGGCCCAGCGCTGCCGCATCCCCACCTTCCTGGACCTGCGGCGGAAGATCAGGCGGCACTACGACGCCATCATCGCCGCCATCGCCGAGCAGTTGAGCAACGGCCTGATCGAGGCCACCAACACCAAGACCCGTCTGATCATCCGCCGCGGCTTCGCCTTCCGCACCGCCGACGCCGTCATCGCCCTCGTCATGCTCTGCCTCGGCGGCAACCGACCCACCCTGCCACCCCGCCAACCCGCATGATCACACCCACAGGTGCGTCAGAAGAGCCGTATTTCATCGGTGCAGCCATGGCAGAGTCCCTTCTTACGACCTATCAGGTCATGTCCGGCAATCTTCCGCACCTCGTGGGAACCTCACCCTCGCGGATACGTCCATCGCGTGCGCACCTTCTCGGTTGGACAGCCGCCCAACGTGCCGACTGCGGACCCGGCCGGGGACCGTCCCTTCCGCCGTAGCCCGGGCGGCGGCGAAATGCAGCGGAACGACGGCCAATCGGATACCGGCCGCTTGACGGGCCCGTGCGGCTGGCTGGCGTTTCGCCGGCTGGAGGGACACTCGCCGGATCGAAGGCCCAACGGGCCGCCGCCGAGGACCTTCGGCCCTCGGTCCGGCGTCGCCCGTCCGGTTCGCTATGACTGCCGGACGGGATCCGCGTTCGATGCCCCGGCCCCGCCAACCAGCGGCGCTCACGCGATCCGCCGCCGTGCCTGAAGAGGAGTACCTCTTGCTTTCCGCCGAATCAGCCCGGGTGGTCCGCGCCACCCTGCCCGCCGTCGGTGCGGCCCTCGATGAGATCACCACTCGGTTCTACGCCACCATGTTCGCCGAGCGCCCCGAGCTCCTGGACGGGATGTTCAACCGGGGGAACCAGGCCAGCGGCGCGCAGCGCCAGGCGCTCGCTGGCTCGATCGCGGCTTTCGCGAGCATGCTGCTGGAGCACCCCGGTATCCGCCCCGACGACCTGCTGGCCCGCATCGCGCACAAGCACGTCGCGGTCGGCGTCACCGACGACCAGTACACGATCGTGCACAAGTACCTCTTCGGTGCCATCGCGGAGGTGCTGGGTGAGGCGGTGACGCCGGAGGTGGCGGCGGCCTGGGACGAGGTCTACTGGCTGATGGCCGGCGCCCTGATCGCCCAGGAGGCCCGGCTCTACCAGGACGCCCAGGTCGAACCCGGGATGATCTGGCAGCAGTGGACGGTCGTGGAGCGCCGCGAGGAGACCCCGGACACGGTCTCCTTCCTGCTCCGACCCGCTGACGGCTCCGCCGCGCCGCCGGCCCGGGCGGGCCAGTACGTCAGCCTGCGCGTCCTGATGCCGGATGGCGTGCACCAGCTACGCCAGTACAGCCTCTCCGGTGCCTCCGGCGGCCGGCTGCGCCGGATCACCGTCAAGCGAGTCCACGGCGACGGCCCCGACGGCGAGGTCTCCACCCTGCTGCACCGCACCGTCCGGGCCGGCGACGAACTCACGCTCTCCGTCCCGGTCGGCGATGTCGTCCTCGACGACACGGACTCGCCGCTGCTGCTCGTCTCCGCCGGGATCGGCTGCACCCCGATGGTCGGCATGCTGGAACACCTGGCCGCCACCGACTCCGGCCGACCGGTCCTGGCCCTGCACGCCGACCGCTCGCCCGCCGATCACGCCCTGCGCGCCGACACCCACCGGCTGGTGGCCCAACTGCCGGACGCCCGCTCGGTGTTCTGGTACGAGGAGCCCTCGGCTGAGGAACCGCACGCCCGTGCCGGACTGATGGACCTGACCGGCATCGATCTGCCCGCGGATGCCACCGTGTACCTGTGCGGCGCGCTGCCCTTCATGCGGGCGGTCCGCGAGCAACTGCTGCGCGCCGGGATACCCGCCCGGCGCATCCGCTACGAGGTCTTCGGCCCCGATCTCTGGCTCGCCGACGCCACGGCCTGACCCACCGCGCCCGCCGATCGCCGCAGGCCCTCCCCTCGGATACCGGGTGAGGACCGGCGGCGATCGGCGCTTCGCCCAAGACCACATTGCGGACGGCAAGTCCGCAGCGCGAGCGGCAGGGTCAGGTCCGGCGAGGCCGCCCGTCGCGCCCGCAAGCGGGCCGAGGACCTGCTCGCCGCCGAGATCGCGGTGATCCATCTGGCGTCCCGTGGCGCACACGGCGTCCCACGCGTGCACGCGGAACTGCGGCGCCAGGGCCGGGCGATCAACCGGAAGAAGGTGGAGCGGATCATGCGCGAGCGCGGGATCACGGGCATCACCCGCCGCCGGCGCCGTTGCCTGACCCGCCAGGCCCGCAAGCCCGTGTTCGCCCCGGACCTGATCGGGCGCGACTTCACCGCACCCCGCCCCGGGATGCGGCTGGTCGGCGACATGACTTTCCTGCCGACCGAGGAGGGCTGGCTCTACCTGGCCACCTGCATCGACCTGGCCACCCGCGAAGTCGTCGGCTACGCGATGGCCGACCACCACCGCGCCGAGCTGCCGGTGGCCGCGCTGCGGATGGCCGCCGGCCGCGGCGGCCTGGAACGCGGCTGCATCTTTCACTCGGACCGCGGCAGCGAATACACGTCGAATGAATTCCGCAGTGAGATAGGCAAGTTGGACATGAGGCAGTCGATGGGACGAGTCGGCTCCTGTTACGATAACGCCGCCGCCGAGAGCTTCTTCGCCGTACTGAAGGAGGAGATCGGCACCCGGATCTGGCCGGACCGCGCCACCGCCCGCGCGGAGGTCTTCGCGTTCATCGAGACCTTCTACAACCGCAGGCGTCTACGCAGGCACCCCGAGTGGGGCTACCTCACGCCCATCGAGATCCGCCAGCGGCACCAGCAAGGTCACACCCTCGCGGCGTAAACAGACAGTGTCCGAGCGCAGGGTGGAACTTCAAACCCCTGAATCGGGTGGACCCGTACACCACTTCTCTGCACGCAACCTCCTGGCCCGCCCACCTGCTGCAGGCATTTTCTCGACAGCGGCGAAAATGAGATTTCGCGATATGCGGGCGGTGCCGTAGAGTCGGCGTCACCGACGCGGGGTGGAGCAGCTCGGTAGCTCGCTGGGCTCATAACCCAGAGGTCGCAGGTTCAAATCCTGTCCCCGCTACTGCGAAACAAGGCCGGGCCCGTCGCACTGTGTGCGTGGGGCCCGGCCTTCGTGGTACCGCGACCAGGCCGTTGCCCTCGAGGCTGACGACCCGGCCCAGGCCGTACTGGTCGCGGCCTCGTGTTCGCCGCGCACGGCGGGAGGTGGGGCGGATTGCGATGGGGGCGGGCTCGCCGGGTCGTCGGTCATGGCCCCTCGCTGGAGCAATTCCCGTCGAGTGTGGTCAGGCAGGTGACAGGGATGACGGTGGGCCAGGTGTACGACCTGTCGGAGACGACCGTGCCGTCGCTGGTGATGCGGCAGGTGGTGGTGCCGGTCCCCTTGATGTCTCCGCGGCCGGGATCGCCCCGGTCGCACAGGCGCCTCCTTCGATCGCGGGGCCGTTGCAGCCAGTCCCGTTGGCGGTCAGGTATACATACGGGTCCTTGCCGTCCACGGTGAGCGTAACCTTCCATGGTGATCTGGTCGTCACGTGATTGCCCTTCTCGCCGATCAGGGACATCCCCTGCGGTCCGGTGGCGTATCCGAAGTAGCTGATCGCCAGGGGTCGTCCGTAGTCGGAGGTTGCCTCCAGGACGACGGTGTGATGTTCACTCGTAGTGGGGGGCACACTCGGCTTCGCGTCATCGCCGCCGCCACCACCGCCGCCCCACGCGGTCAGCGCGCTCGCCACTGCAAGCAGAACCTGCCCCGTCGTCCCCCGTGTCCGCCGGCCGATCCCCCGGCCAGCGCAGGCTCCGGCATGGCTCATGGAGCCACTGTAGCGGCGCCCGTCATGACCGAGAGGGCAAGATTTCCGTTACCTCTGATTTCTCGAACTGCCCTTGCAGGTAAAGGTTTTTCGATATGTGCGGATGGATCCGGCCAGGGACTTTTCATCGCACGCGCGCTCTCCTGGGCATGGCGCGTTCGAATGGTTGGGCCACGGCGGTCGTGGGTCATCGGGGTGGGGTTCGCCGGACCAGCGCGCCCGATGCGGCGAGCCAGGAGACCATCCGACTCCTCGCATCGACGGCGGCGCGCTCTGCGGCCCCGGCGGCCTGGCCATTCGCGGCGACATCAGGCCGTTCCACGAGATTCCGGCACGCGGTGGTCAACTGCTGGTGGCCGGACAGCAGTTGTGACCACAACCGCTGTCCCGTCGGGTCGGGCACCGTGAAGTACTCGTCGGCCCGCCGGGTCGCCCCGGCGAGCCGCTCGCAGGTGTCGCCCACCTGGCGCAGCTCCGCTTCGACCTGGTCCTCGGAGGTGGCGTTCGCGGCGCCGCCCATTGCGGCGGCGAAGTCGCGCTGCGCTGCGTTGAGTTCATTGATGCGGTCCAGCCCTCCGACCGCCGCCCAGGCCTGGTTCTGGACCAGTGCGATCGCCGCCGAGGGAGCGCTCGTCGTCTGGTCCAGCATCGACTCCGCAGGCTGGGCGTTCCCGCTGTCCGAGCCGGGCAGCTGAGCGGCGGTCACCGCCGTGCCGACGGCCCCGGCCATCACGGCCGCGACAGCCGCGACGAACGCCACCCGAGCACCGTACCGCCGAGTCCGGCGGGGCGGCCCCACCGCGACGGGTGGCTCGGCGTCAGGCGGTATCGCGGCGGGGCGCAGCCCGGCCCGGGCGCGTCGCCACAGCAGGCCCACGCCCCGGCCCGCGAAGGCGGCCAGGCCCGCCACCAACGTCCCCAGGGTCAGCGTGTAGGCCGCCTCGATCTCCACCAGCGTCCACACCGCCCCCGGCCGCCACCCACAGGTGTTGGTCATGACGTTGAACGGGCCGAGGCAGCCGTCCGCACTCATCAGGAGGAAGGTGCCCACCATGCCGATCAGGCCGGCGACGCCGGCCGCGACGAGCCCGGCGAGCAGCCAGGCCGCCCTCGTCACGGCGGCGACGATCACGGCGGTCAGTGCCATCGCGGCACAGATCACCAGGATCGGCCACATCAGGTACGTGATCTGGAACGGGCCGGTCATACGGACGGCCGCCGGGCGCGGTGTGTGCATGTGGGCCTTCGCCGCGGCCAGGGCAGCCCAGCAGAGCAGCCCACCCGCCACGCCGGAGACCAGGAGCCGACCCGGACCGGGCAGCGCGGCGGCATTCGGCGGCACAGCCAGGGACGGGGGCGGGGGCGGGGGTGCATCCGAGCCGGACGGTACGTCCGTGTTCGGCTGTGTGTCGGCCGCCCCCGGCAGCACTTCGGCGAGCCACTTCGCGCGGCGGCCCGGCCTGTGCAGCGCCAACGCGAGCAACGGCAGAATCCAGAGCAGCACCTCGGCCCACCACAGGCTGTGGGCCTCGTTGTCGGTGCCGGGCAGGACGCCCACCACCGCTACAACCTCCAGCAACGGGCTGATGTGCGCCGGTGGCAACCCGGGCATACCGTACGAGCCTAGGAGTCCCGCTGTGGTGAACGGCCACCCGTCGGTCAGGACCTCGCCCTGTGCGTACCACCAGTACAGCACGCAGGCGAGGGCCAGCGAGGCGGCGGCCAGGCCCACAGCCATGACCGGGCGCAGCGAGCGTCCGCGCCAGGAGGCGATCCACCACTGGGCGTTCTGGGCGGTCCAGGTCATCGCCAGCACCAGTGCGGCGGCGAGGATCAGCAGGGCTTCGGGGTGATTCGGCCACCAGTGGTTCCAGGCCGCCCTGGGGCCGAGCAGTTCGGCCGCGATGAGGCCCGCGCCGAGCCACAGGCCAACGGGCCATGGCGGCGGGGTCGGCCGGCCGGTGAGGACGGCGTACACCACTGCGCGCCACAGGGCGACGCCGCCGATGCCGACGACGAGTGCCGCGATGAGGACCGCTTTGGCGGGGAAGGCTTCGAAGGGCAGGCTTCCGAGCTGCCAGACGAGGATGTCGGCCGCGAGCCCGGTGATGAATAGGGGCAGGGCGTCCAGCGCGAACAGTGCCTTCGGGTCGGTCAACGAGGTCCGGCGCAGTTCCCAGGACGGGTGGGTGCGCCAGAGTTCGACGAACGCGGCGAGGGCTCGTGGCAGTGCGCGGCCGGAGCGCGGCGGGGCGGGGACGTTCCAGGACTCCCGGCTAGCGCCCCAGCGGGCTGCCATGAGGTCGGCGTAGATCTCCCGGCTGCGCAGGATCCCGGCGCGCGTGAGGTGGACAGACACCGCGATCAGGAGGCCGAGCACCAGTTCGTGCGTGTTGAACGGGGCGAACTGCCCCCGGGCGTCCGCAGTTCCGGTGAAGAAGAGGTTCTTCACGCCCACCGCGGCCCACGGAAGCAGGACAAGGACGAGGAAGACACGCCACAGGGCGACAGTGGCATAGGTGACGCCGATGTCCTTGTTCCGCAGGTGCGCGAGCTCGTGCAGGACCACGGCGCGGAACCGGCCCCGGTCCGTATCACTGGTGGCGAACAGCCCGCCGTACAGGCAGACCGTGGGGTCGCGCCAGCGGCCAAACACGACGGCGCCGACCCTCGGCATGACCGGGTCGACGACGAAGCGGGGCCTGCGGGCAAGTCCGGCGGTGTTCACCAACTCGTCGAGCTGTTGCCGCAGCCGTCCGGTCGTGTCCAGTTCCTCCAGGGCGACGACCCGCGAGCGGCGCGCCTTCCACACCGGCAGCAACCAGTACACCGCAAAAACGGCGACGACCAGCAGCGCGCCCACGGTGACGGACACTCCGTCGAAGTTCTGAACGTAGGGTGCCGCACACGCCTTGAGCGCGGACTGGTTCCGGGTGAACAGGACGTAGCCGGCGTTCATGGGTGCGCCGGGGTCGAGGCCCGCGGCCAGCCAGCAGGCCGCCTCCTTGTCGGCCTGCTGGGAGGAGGCGAGGAGCTGCCAGACGGTCCCCGGGACCATCCTGGCGCCGGCTGCCGCCAACAGGAGCAGGAGCAGGACGAAGCGCAGGGTGGTACCGGCAGCGAGGACCCGCTCGTCGGGCGGGACCGGGGCCGGCCGTGGGCCTGTCGCGGGGGCGGCGTCGGCGGGCGCGTCGGTCATCGTGCCTCGCCGTCGGCCGCCGGGTCGAGGTCGGGTGGGTTCGGTTCGGCCGGGTCCAGTGCAGTGCCGTGCGGTTCGGCTTCGGCCGACTCGTGTCCGGTGTCGGCCAGGGCCAGCCGGGCCACCACCGCGTCGGCGATCGCCGACGCGCGCTGTTCCGCCATGCCCCGCTGCGCGGCCGAGTCCAGCACCGACTGCCGTACCTCGACGAGCTGCTCGCGCGTCAACGGGGGAATCGTCACCGGCGCAGCCCCCTTGCGGAAGACCTTGCGCAGCCCGGCCCTCACCCCTTTGGCGGCGCCGTCCACCGCGGCGCCCGCGATTCTCTGCCCCACCTGATCCAGCGCCAGCCACACCACGGGGGTCACCAGCGCAGCGACCTCGCCAAGGCCGAAACCCAGCGGTTCACTCCGGATGCGGCCCGCGAGCCGGCGCACGGCAGAGGCGTCGTCGAACCGGGTCAGCCACACGACGAGCGGCAGTTCCTCCGCGGCAGCCTCGGCCACCACGTCACGGACCACGTCACGCACTCGTGCCCCGCCTGCCGCGGCCTTGCGGTGTTCGGAGTGAGCTGCTTCGGAATCCATGGCACCTCCGTGGCCAACTCGCGGCGCGCCCAGGCTGGTTGCCGCACCGGCCCCACCTTGACCCATCGGAACCCGACGGGCAACACCCTGCGGCGCTCCCCCTACAATGCGGCGCCGCTGCGGCCGACCGCCGCCCGGCCGCGCGCAGCGGCGCAGCGGCGCAGCCTGGCGGACGCTGGCCTCAGGTTCGGCAAAGACAGCTACGACTTCGCCGACCGCAACGACCGCCTCCGCCTCATCGACGGCCGCAACCTCACCGTGACGGCTCCTACCTGTCCAGGCTCGGCACCGTCGCGGTCCGGGTCATCGACTGCGAGATCACCATCACCACGGCCACCGGCCGCCACACCGGCCTCTACCGGCTCGTGACCACCCTGACCGACCACCGGAGTCATCCAGCCGCCGAACTGATCACCCTGTATCACCAGCGATGGGAGATCGAGACCGCCTATCTGGAGATCAAGTCCACCATCCTGGGCGGCCGGGTCCTGCGCGCCCGCATCCCCGCCGGCCTCGACCAGGAGGTCCACGCGCTGCTGGTCACCTACCAGGTCCTGCGTCTGGCCATGGCCGATGCCACCGAAACGCGCCCCCATGTCGATCCCGACCGGGCCAGCTTCACCATCGCCCTCAACACCGCCCGCGACCTGGTCATCCAGGCCGCGGGCGTCATCGCGGACACCGTCATCGACCTCGTCGGCACCATCGGCCGCCGCGTCCTGGCCGAGCTCATGCCCGACCGGCGCATCCGCACCCGACCCCGCGTCGTCAAACGCGCGATCTCCAAGTACAACGCCAAAGGCACCGTCGACCGGACCAGCTACAAGGCCACCATCAGCATCAACATCCTGACCACACCAGACCCGTGACAGGAATCCGCAAGCTCTATCTAAACGGCGTTGGTACTAGGGGAGCGCCGCTGCGCCGGCGTCCCATGATCTTGGCGGCGACCAGCTCCTCGTCTTCGCGTCCGGTGGAGTTGTCCTTCAGGTAGTGGCGGAACTCGGCGACGTTCTGGTGGAGTTTGCGGAACACCGCGTAACTGCCGTTGCGTCCCAACCCGTAACAGGCCGGAGTTCTCGGAAGGACGGGGCCGTACTTCCCCTGTTCCAGATGGTCGGTCTCCGTGGGGAGGACGACCGCCTGCGGCTTGATCTCCATGTCCCGCACCTCCGCGTCCCATGGGCCGGAACCCACCTTCAGCGTTGCACCGGACCGCTGGACGCGCCCACTGGGCGCGGGGTGAGTGGACACTGCCAGCCACGGAGGCGGCCGACTCGAAGGCCCGCCCAAGTCCACGGACTGCTGCACGCCGCCCGCCCGGTCCTGCTCTACCTGCGCGGCAGTGCCGACCTGTGCCGGGCTGAGGTGCGCGCCGGAGGCGGTCACGGCCACCGTGCGCGCCTTCGAGGGCCGGTTGGGCAGCGGCCGGGCCATGACCGAGGCGATCGGCTACTTGCGGAAGGTCCTGCCGGGGGTCGGCGCCTTCCGCGTCCGGGAGCATGTCCCGATGAGGCCCCTGCAGGGGGCCCGGGCCGTGCCCCGGCCGGACGAGGTCAGGCCCGCCCGCGACCGGACACGGAGCCGGCGTGGTCCGACGGTCTCGAGGACCTGCCGGCGAGGGGCGCCCCGCACCGGGACCCGCGCCAGGTGCCCCTCCCCCAGGGGCCTCAGCCGCCGACCGCCGCAGTCGACGGCGCCCCCACCGCAGCCCCTGCCGACGCCTCCAGCGTCGCGAGCCGCCGCAGGCTCGCCCGGCGCTGCACCGCGGCCAGGCCGGTGGACGCCGCGCCGAGCGCCAGCCAGCCGACCGGGCCGGCCGCCATCACCACGCCGGTCAGCAGCATCGGCCCCACCGACTTCTGCACCGACTGGGACATCCCCGCCACCCCCAGGTAGGAGGCCTTGGCCCGCGGCGGC
Source organism: Kitasatospora sp. NPDC017646 (assembly GCF_044329365.1). Taxonomy (NCBI): domain Bacteria; kingdom Bacillati; phylum Actinomycetota; class Actinomycetes; order Kitasatosporales; family Streptomycetaceae; genus Kitasatospora; species Kitasatospora sp. NPDC017646. Next base: position 117,792 of record NZ_JBIRJC010000020.1, read on the forward strand.
GCCAGGCTGACAGCCAGCTCCCACGAACTGACCGAGCGCATCAGCTCCGCGAGCGTGACCAGCGCCGCGGCGGCCAGCAGGGCGAGCGAGGCGGCCAACGGCCCGCCGCCGGTGGAGAGCGCGATCAGCCCGCAGCTCGCGAGCAGGGTCACGCCGTACCAGCCGACCGCCGTGGTCGCCCCGCGCGGGTTCTCGGCCCAGGCGGAGACGCGCAGTTGCAGCACCACCACCAGGACGGTGTTGAGGGTCAGGAAGGCCGGGACGACGGCGTGCGGCGCATCGGTGTGGTGGATCAGCCACAGCGGCAGGCCGACGTTGAGGACCGAGTCGTCCAGGCACATCGGCAGGTCCAGCAGCGCGAACAGCAGGTAGCCGCGGTCGCGCCAGGGGCTCGGTACGGCCGCCGGCCCAGCGCCGGCCGCCACCGGGGAGGGCGACGACGCCTCCACCACCAGGCCGCGGCCCGGCGGCTCCGCCGTGCGCCGGATCAGTACGGCCGCCAGCAGGTACGAGAGCGCGTTGGCCACGATCAGCGCCCGGTAGGCGGTCGTGGTCCCCACCGCCAGGCCGATCGCCGCGAAGCCCGTACCGACCGCGTACCCGCCGTTGGCCACACTGCGGAACAGCGCCTGGTACGTGGCGCGCCGCTCACCCGCGACCCGGGTGGCGAACAGCATCTCCAGGGTCTTGGCACCGCGCTCGGCCAGGCAGGTCAGGGCGACCGACAGCAACAGCGCGGCGAAGTGGTCGACCACCAGCAGCAGGCCCATGGTGGCCACCCGCAGCAGGTGGCAGCCGATCAGCAGTCCGCGCACCGGCAGCCGCTCGGCCGCCCGCCCGGCCAGCGGCGACCCGACGATCCCCGCCACGGCCCCCACGCCGAGCAGCAGCCCGAGGCGGCTGGCGTCCATCCCGCACACGTAGGTGAAGTACAGCACCGAGGCCGCCGCCCACACCCCGCTGCCGGTCCGGTCCACGGCCTGTGCGAGCAGCATGATGCGGGCGTCCCGCCCACCCGGCGGCCGTCGCAGCTGCGCCCACAGTCCGTTCCCCCGCATGACAGGCCCTCGTTTCGCGTCCACCGTCAATCTCGACATCAAGATACTTCATGTCGAGAGAGTTCCGGAACCCCGGGCCCGGAACACCGGACGACGCTCCCCGGGCGCGGACCGCCCCTCGACGCCCGGCAGCCCGTGCGCCACACCCTCCCCAGCAGCACCCGCGCTCCCCACGCACCGGCACCGACGTCCCGAACCACCGTCCAACGGAGAGCCACACGGTGACCGCACGCCAACTGCTGGAGATCGCGTTCTCGTCCGGCCGGTCCGGCTCCGGACCGGCCACCTGGGGCCAACAGGCCATCTGGGACGCCGTCCGCCGGCTGCCCCCGGCCGACGCCCCGCGCTACGACATCGCCACCGCCGCCCCGCTGGACCCGGGCCTGCCCCTGCCCACCCTGCTCGACGCGCTGGCCCAGCTGCTGCACCTGCACGACTCCCTGCACACCCGCCTGCTGCCGACGCCGGACGGACGACGGCGCCAAGTCGTCGACCCGGCGGGCTCCTTGACCGTCGAAGTGCGCCCGGTCACGGACGACTCCGACCCGGCCGAGGCCGGCGCACGGCTGCACCGGGAGCTGGCGGAGCGCCCCTTCGACACCGCCGCCCAGTGGCCGGTCCGGGTCGGCGTGGTGACGGCCGACGGACTGGCCCGCCACATCGGTCTCGTGCTCTCGCGCACCGCCGTCGACGGCTCGGGAATGAACCGCCTGGCCGCCGACCTGTCCGCACTCAGCCTCGGCCACTCCCCCGCCGACCTCGCCGGGCTCCGCGATCCCGCCCAACCGCCTCTGGCGGAGGCGGAGTTCCGGACCTCCGAGCGGGGTGTGCGGCGCGACGGGGCCGCCCGCAAGCAGTTCCTGCGCAAGCTCCGCCTCGGGCCGCCCCGGCTGTTCCCGCGACCCGCCACGCCGCAGCCCATCGCACCGCAGTCCACCGCACCGCAGCCCACCGCATCCGAGCCCGCTGCCCGCTGCCCGCTGCCCCAACGCCGTACTGCGCTCCCTCACCCTCCCCCGCGCGTTCCAACTGGTCGCCGCCGCCCACCGGGTGAGCACCTCCTCTGTCCTGCTGGCGGCCACCGCCGCGACGACCGCCCGCCTCGCCGGCACCACCGAGGCCGTGCTCAGCGTGGTCGTCGACAACCGCTTCCGACCCGAACCGACCGATGCGGTGAGCGTGGTCGCCGGCGCGGGCTGTTCCATCTCCCGGACGCCACGGCCGAGTCCGGCAAGGTCGTCCGGCGCACCCGCGCCGCCGCGATCGGCACCCACCAGCACGCCTACTTCGACAAGCTCGCCCTGGCCGCCGAGATCGAGCAGCTCACCGCCGAGGGCGTACCGCTCGCCGACCGGTCCTGCGTCTTCAACGACACCCGCGAGCTGCTCCCGGCCGCCCCCGGCCGGGCCGACGAGGGCACCACCCTCAGCTGGCCGGTCGAGTTCGATCCGCACCCCGGTCTGACCTACGCCCTGGACGCCCTGCAGTCCCCCGAGGCGCTGAGCCTGGCCATGACTGCCGACCCGGCCGTGGTCCCGCACCCCGCGATGGCGGAATCCCTGTACGGCATCGAGGCGTTGATCCTCACCGAAGCATCGAACACCAGCCGGGCCGATCAGTTCGCCGGTTGAACCTCACACCAGTGTCAGGTTCTACGGTACCGGCATGACGACCACCACCGAATCCCTGCTCAGCCCGTACCGCCTCGGCGAGTTCGAGCTGCCCAACCGCGTCGTGATGGCCCCGATGACGCGCTACCGGGCCGCCGAGGACGGTACGCCACTGCCCCTCGTCGCCGAGTACTACGCCCAGCGCGCGAGCGCCGGACTGATCGTCACCGAGGGCATCTGGCCCAGCCGGGAGGGACAGTCCGGCTGGCACCTGCCCGGCCTGGAGACGCCCGCGCACGTGGCCGGCTGGCGCACCGTCACCGAGGCGGTGCACGCGGCGGGCGGGCGGATCGTCGCCCAGCTGATGCACGGCGGCCGCCAGGGCCACCCGCTGAACCGGCTGCTCGGCGACGTCCCGGCCGGCCCCTCCGCCGTCCCGGCCCCGGGCCCGGTACACGTCCGGGACGGCGGCAAGGCCGAGGCCGTCACCCCGCGCGAGATGACCCGCGCCGAGATCCAGCGCACCGTCGCCGACCACGTCACCGCCGCCCACAACGCGCTGGCGGCCGGCTTCGACGCCGTGGAACTGCACGGCGCCAACTCCTACCTGATCCACCAGTTCCTCGCCGACAACACCAATCTGCGCACCGACGAGTACGGCCCCGGAACCGTCGCGAACCGGCTCCGCTTCCCGATCGAGCTGGTCACCGCCGTCGCCGCGGCCATCGGCCCGCACCGCCTCGGCCTGCGGCTCTCCCCCGGCAACCCGCAGTTCGGCATGTACGAGGCCGACCCGGCACCGGTCTACCGGGCCCTGCTGGCCGAACTCGACGGCCTCGGCCTGGCCTACCTCCACCTTACCGACAACGACGACTACCCGGCCCTGGCCGACCTGCGCCCCCGCTGGTCCGGCCCGCTGATCGCCAACGTCGGCGAGAACCGCGACGCCACCGACCGCGCGCGCGGCGAGGCGGTACTCGCCGCCGGACTCGCCGACCTGGTCTCCTACGGCCGTGCCTTCATCGCCAACCCGGACCTGCCGGAACGATTCGCCGCCGGCGCCCCGCTCACCCCCGTCGACGAGACCCGCCTCTACGGCCAGGAGGCCACCGGCTACACCGACTACCCGAAGCTCCCGCACGACGTCTGACCGGAACCACGCCGACGAGAACCACGTCCGATCAGGACCGCGTCCGGCCAAAACCGATTGACACCCCGCCATAGCCTGGAGGTCATGCGGATCCTCGTTCTCGGCGGTACCTCCTTCGTCGGCCGCGCGATCGCCGCCGACGCGCTTCGCAGCGGTGCGGAGGTCACCCTCTTCAACCGCGGCAGGACCAACCCCGGCCTCTTTCCCGAGGCCCGCCACCTCCGCGGCGACCGCGACACCGGCGACCACACCGCCCTGCGAGCGGGCGAGTGGGACGCCGTGGTGGACGTCAGCGGCTTCCGCCCCCGCCAGGTCGGCCAGGCGATGGCAGCCCTCGGCGACCGCGTCGGCCGCTACCTCTTCATCTCCAGCCACGCGGTCTACCGGCGGGACGGACTCGCCCCCTTCTCGGACGAGTCCGCCCCGCTCCGCGAGCCGCTGCGCGATGCCGAGGAGCTGACCGAGGCGACGTACGGCCGGCTCAAGGTCGCCTGCGAGCAGGACGTCACCGCCCGCTACGGCGACCGGGCGACGATCGTGCGCCCGGGCAAGGTGGCCGGCCCGTACGACGAGAACCGCGGGCTGACCTACTGGGCGCGCCGGGCAGCGCGCGGCGGCCGGATCGCGCTGCCCGCGCGCCCCGAACAGCCCGTCCAGGTGGTCGACTCGCGCGACCTGGCCCGGCTGGTGATCCGGCTGCTCCAGGACGAGCGGCCGGGCGCCTTCCACGCCGTCGGCCCGGCCGAGCCGACCACGCTGGGCGGGCTGATCACCACCTGCGCCGAGGTGGCGGGCACCGGGATCGAGATCGTCCCCGTTCCCCCGGAGACCGCCCCGCCGCCGTTCTTCCCGCTGGTGCGCGCCGAGCGGCTCTGGCCCGGCCAGCAGCGCGACCCGGCCCGGGCCCGCGCGGCCGGGCTGCCCGCCACCCCGCTCGCGGTCACCGCCGCCGACGTCCTCGCCTGGGACCGCGGCCGCGGCGAGCCACCGCTCGGCCACGGCTTCACCCCCGAGCAGGAGGCCCGCGTCCTCGCCGAGGCGGACGCCCGATGACCGACGGTCCGGCCGGGGCACCGGCGACGGGACCGCGCATCACCGCGATGCGCGCCGAGCACGCCGACGCCGTCCTGGCGATCTTCCAGGCGGGCATCGACGCCGGGAACGCCACCTTCGAGACCACCGCCCCCACCTGGGAGGCCTTCGACGCCGCCAGACTCCCCGGACACCGCCTGGTCGCCCTGGACGCCGACACCCTGGACGCCGACTCTCCGGACACCGGCGCCCCGGGCGGCGACCGCGTCCTCGGCTGGGCCGCCGTCTCCCGGGTCTCCACCCGCGACGCCTACGCCGGCGTGGTCGAGCACTCCGTGTACGTCGCCCCGGCCGCCCAGGGCCGGGGCGTCGGGCGGGCCCTGCTGGACGCGCTGCTCGCCTCCACCGACGCCGCCGGGATCTGGACCGTGCAGTCCGGCATCTTCCCGGAGAACACCGCCAGCCTCGCCCTCCACCGGCGCGCGGGCTTCCGGGTGGTCGGCACCCGCGAGCGGATCGGCCGGCTGCACGGCCGCTGGCGCGACGTGGTCATGGTCGAGCGTCGCAGCCCGGCCGTGGACTGACGGAGGGTACCCCCCTCCTGACCGATTGTCAGTGTCACCCGCTAGGGTCGGCCCCGAACAATCGGACCACACCGGCACGAATCCGCACCGGCACGCCCAATTGCACACCCGACCGCACCCAGCACCGCCACCAGGGGGCACCATGACCACTCCGGGCACCAGCCCGCTCACCACCGCCGACCTCGTGGACGGCTGGCGCCGGGTCGGCGTCCGCCCGGACATGGCGCTGATCGTGCACTCCTCGCTCTCCAGCCTCGGCCGGGTCGAGGGCGGGGCGGAGGCCGTGGTGGCCAGCCTGCGCGAAGCCGTCGGGCCGGGCGGCACCGTCGTGGTGCCCACCTTCACCACCGACACGGTCTGCGACCCGGCGCCCGACCACGCCGGCCTGCCCACCCCCGAGATCGCCGAACTCCGGGCGGCCGTCCCGCTGTTCCACCCCGAGCTGCCCTCCCGCATGGGGGCGATAGCCGAGGCGCTGCGCGCCCTGCCGGAGAGCCTGCGCAGCACCCATCCGCAGGCCTCGGTCGCCGCCGTCGGCGCGCACGCCCGGGAGGTGACCGCCCGCCGCTCGTTCGGCTTCGGCGTCGGCCGGGAGTCGCCGTTCGGTGCGCTGCACGACCTCGGCGGGTACGTGCTGCTGGTCGGCGTCGGGCACGACCGCAACACCTTCCTGCACTACGCCGAGACCTTCGCTCCCAACCGCCGGCTCAAGCTCCGCCGCTTCCCGATGGCGATCCAGGGCGAGCGGGTCTGGATCGAGGCGACCGACGTGGGCAACGACAACGGCACCCACTTCCCGGTCGTCGGGCGGGAGTTCGAGGAGCGGGCCGGCATCCGCGAGGTGATGGTCGGCAACGCGCCCTGCCGGCTGATCCCGGTCCGCGAGCTCATACCCTTCGCCGTCCGCCGCCTCACCGAACTGCTCGCGGCGGACGGCTCCGGAGCGGCGTAGCCCGGCCGACCGCCCGTCCCGGGGTGAGAACCCCCGTCCCGGACGGCCGACCGGACCACGCCCGTCACCTCACCGGCAGCACCGAACAGCGGGCCGTCAGCGCGCCTCGTCGTGGACCGAGTTGGTCTCCTGGATCTTCTTCCAGGACTTCGGCTCCACCGGCAGCTGCTGCCCGTCACCCCGGTCCGCGTCAGCCCGCGCACCCGGCGCCGGCGAGGCGTGGGCCGCGGCCCCCGGTGCCACCGGTCCGACGGCCGGCCTGGCGGCGGTGAACAGCCAGGTGTTGAAGACGTCCCCGAGCTTCTGCCCGGAGATCTTCTCCGCGTACGCCTGGAACTCCGGGATGGTCGCGTTGCCGTACTTGCGCTCGGTGGGCCAGCCCTTGAGGATCCGGAAGAACTTCTCGTCCCCGACGGCGTTGCGCAGCGCCTGGATGGCCACCGCGCCCCGGTCGTAGACGGCGTTCGAGAACTGGTTGTCCGCGCCCGGGTCACCCGGCTTGACGGACCAGAACGCGTCGTCAGCCGGGTGCGAGGCGTAGACGTAGTCGGCCAGCTCCTGCGCGGTGCCCTCGTTCTCGTGCTCGGACCAGAGGAACTGCGCGTACCGGGCGAAGCCCTCGTTCAGCCAGATGTCGCTCCAGCGCGAGAGCGAGACGCTGTCGCCGTACCACTGGTGGGCCAGCTCGTGCACGACCACCGAGGTGTTGGCGCCCTTCGAGAACTGCCGGGGGCTGTAGAAGACCCGGGTCTGGGTCTCCAGGGCGAAGCCGGTCGGGACGTTCGGGACGTAGCCGCCGACCGAGCTGAACGGGTAGTCGCCGAAGTAGCCGCTCAGCCAGTCCACCAGCTCGCCGGTGCGCTCCACGCTGGAGCGGGCCGCGTCCGCGTTGTCGCCGAGGTCCTTGCTGTACGCGTTGTAGACCGGCAGCCCGTTGGCCGTGGTGTCGGTGCTGATGTCGAACTTGCCGACGGCGAGCGTGGCCAGATAGGTCGCCTGGGGCTTGTTCTCCCGCCAGCTGTACCGGGTCCAGCCGGCCTGCGAGGTCGCGCCGGTCAGGATGCCGTTGCTGATCACCTGGTTGCCGTCCGGCACCTGCACCGAGACGTCGAAGGTGGCCTTGTCGCTCGGGTGGTCGTTGCTCGGGAACCACCACCAGGCCGACTCGGGCTCGCCCGCCGCCACCGCGCCGTCCGGGGTGCGCAGCCAGGCGGTGAAGCCGTACTTCTTCACGGTGGACGGCACGCCCTTGTAGCGCACCACCACGGTCGCCTGGCTGCCCTTGGCCAGCGGCCGCGCCGGGGTGACCTCGAGCTCCTGCTCACCGCTGGTGGCGAAGGTCGCGGGCCGCCCGTTGACCCGCACCTCGGAGACGTTCAGCGCGAAGTCGAGGTTGAACCGGGAGAGGTCCTGGGTCGCCGTGGCGAGGATGGTGGTGGTGCCCTCCAGTTCGTCGGTGGCGGGCTGGTACTTCAGCCGGATGTCGTAGTGGGAGACGCGGTAGCCGCCGTTGCCGTAGGTCGGGTAGTAGGGGTCGCCGATCCCGGCCGCGCCGGGTTGGAAGTCGGCGGCCGAGGCGGGGACGGCCAGGAACAGGCTCAGGGCACTGGCAGCAGAGACGATCAGCCTCTTGCGCAACGTGGTCCTCCAGGATCACCGGAACGATGGGTCGGATCGATCCTTGTCCCGGTGGCCCGCGGCTCACTCCCCGATTGTGAGATGTTCATGAAAAGAAATGCGCCGAAATGACGGCGCCGCAACGCCGTCACAGGCCCCACCCGTCACACCCGACGTCAGCCCCCGAGCGCCACCGGCGCCCGCACCAGCGAGCCGTACTCCGTCCACGAGCCGTCGTAGTTCTTGACGTGCGGGTACCCCAGCAGTTCGGTGAGGGCGAACCAGGTGTGCGCGGACCGCTCGCCGATCCGGCAGTAGGCGATCACCTCGCGCTCCGCCCCGACGCCCCGGCCCCCGTACAGCTCCCGCAGCTCCTCCGCCGAGCGGAACGAACCGTCGTCGTTGGCCGCCTGCGACCAGGGCACGTTGACCGCGCCCGGGATGTGCCCCGGCACCTGGGCCTGCTCCTGGGGCAGGTTCGGCGGCGCGATCAGCTCGCCCCGGAACTCGGCCGGGGAGCGGACGTCCACCAGCACCGCGTCCGTGCCGGGTTTGGCGAACACCTCCGCCTTGGCCAGCACCTCGTCCCGCAGCGCCCGCAGCTCCGGCCGCTCCGGCCCGGTCAGCCGGTAGGAGGTGTGCTGGTAGTCCATCACCTCGTGGGTGAGCTCCCGCCCCTCCAGCTCCCACTTCTTGCGCCCGCCGTCCAGCAGCTTCACCGGCCCGAAGCCGCGCAGCCGCAGCAGCCAGTAGGCGTAGGCGGCGAACCAGTTGTTGTTGCCACCGTACAGCACCACAGTGGTGTCGTCCTCCACCCCGGCCGCCCGCAGCAGGTGCTGGACGGCATCCCGGTCTGCGTAGTCACGCCCGACCTGGCTGTGCAGGTCGGTGGCCCAGTTCCAGCCGACCGCGCCCGGAATGTGCCCCCGCACGTAGGCGGCGGTGTCCTCGTCGACCTCGACGACCCGGACCGTCCCGTCGTCGAGGTGGTGGGCCAGCCACTCGGTGTGGACCAGTGCCTCGGGGTGCGCGTAGCCGTTGCCGGTCATCCCAGGCCCTCCTTCGCTCTGCCCAGGCTGCTCCGCCCGACCACGGGCACAGGCAGACCGCAAGGGCACGACGAGGCACCGGCGACCGGGCCGGACAGTTCGAAGCTACGCCGACCGTCCGGCCCGGGCCACCCCACGGTCCGTGCCGCTCAGGAGAAGACCACCGAGCGCAGCTTCAGCCGGTCGCCGAGGACCTTCCCGGGGTTCATCACGTAGAAGGTGTCGCCGCCGCAGTCGAAGTCCAGGAACACCGTCGCCGTCGAGGTGGTGAGGTTCTTCGGCGCGAAAGCCGGATCCTTTTCCGTGGCGCCGAACAGGTTGATGCACTTGCCGCTCTCCGGGTCGGCCAGGCCCGCCGGAACGCCCGGCCCGACCTTGTAGAGGAAGTCACCCACGGCGGCGTTGGCGGACATCGGAACGGCGAGGACGAGGGCGACGGCGCTGGCGACGGCGAGCGCGGCGTTGCGGAGACGCATGAGCAAGGGCCTTTCAGGCGGTACGCGGAGGTACCCGAGGAATTGGTGCGAGATCACCCTAGAGGCCCAAAATCCGCAGAAACGGTTCTTCCAATCCACTCGATCAGGTGGTTTAAACGGCAAAGCCAATACCTGCCCGACTGGCATATGCCGCCGATATTCGATACCCGAGATCCGGAACCCGCATGTCAGTTCGGTGGCGCCGTGAAGACGTACCCGGAATCGATCAGCGCCGGCAGGTAGGTCTTCAGCGCCGCCACCGTCTGCGAGCGGTCCCCGCCGCCGTCGTGGTTGAGCACGATCGAGCCGGGCCGGACGTCCTTCAGGATGGTGTCGATGATCGCCGGGGTCCCCGGCCGGGACCAGTCCCTCGGGTCCACCGACCAGCCCATGTTCCGCAGCCCCAGGTCGGCGGCCACCTTGAGCGACACCGGCGACCAGTCGCCGCCCGGCGACCGGAACCAGGTGGGCAGCCGCCCGGTGGTCCGCTGCAGCAGGTCGGAGGTGCGCTCCAGCTCGTCCCGCACCGCGCTCTCCGACATGTGCCGCAGGTCGGGGTGGGTCCAGGTGTGGTTGGCGATGTGGTGACCGCGGTCCGCGATCTCCCGCACCAGCGCCGTGTGCTCGACGGCGTTCTCGCCGATCAGGAAGAAGGTCGCCCGGATCCCGTGCTGGTGGAGCAGGTCCAGCACGGCGGGCGTGTACTTGGGGTCCGGCCCGTCGTCGATGGTGAGCGCCACCACCCGCTGGGCCGGGTCCAGCTCGTACACCGGCTTGCTCTCGGCCTCGCTGAGGGTCTTGCGGACGGGTTGCACGCTTGAAGCGGAAGCCGACGCCGAGCCGGCGGCGGACGGCGGCACCGGCGACGGCACCGGGGACGAGGACGAGGCGGACGGCGAGGGCGACCCGCCTGCCGGGACCAGGACTTCATGCAGGCCCGCCCCGGCTTCCGGACCCGTCGAGGAGGACGCGGCGTCGTTGCTCCACGGGCTCTTGCAGCCGGCGGCCGCCCCCAGCAGCGACATCCCGGCCGCGACCAGCAGCAACCTGCGCGAAGTGATCCGAGTGGTCATCGGCGACTTAATCTGACGATCAGACAGCATTCTGAATGCTTGCCCCGTCGGCCACCACCCCTCCCCGAGGGCAACTCCGACGGCCCACAAAGCCGACCGGAACGGGCCGTCCACACCCCGCCGTCCCGGACCGTCAACGGAACTCCCCCGACCGGACGCCCCGGTTCCCGTCCGGCCCGCTACGCTGTGCCTTCCCCAGTGTGATGATCTGCCATCAGAGGACGTGGCCATGACGACAAGTCAGGACTTCCCCCAGCAGGGCCCGCAGGACGACGACGCCGAGCTGAGCCAGTGGGAACGTTTCGGCGTCGACACCACCACCCCGCACTCCGCGCGCGTCTACGACTACTGGCTGGGCGGCAAGACCAACTTCCCGCCGGACCGCGCCATGGGCCAGGCCATCGAGGAGGCCGTGCCCAGCGTCAAGGAGATGGCCAAGGCCAACCGCGCCTTCCAGGGCCGGGCCGTCCGCCACCTCGCCCAGGAGCACGGCATCCGCCAGTTCCTCGACCTCGGCACCGGCATCCCCACCTCGCCGAACACCCACGAGATCGCCGAGGCCGTCAGCCCCGGCACCCGGGTGGTCTACGTCGACAACGACCCGATCGTGCTCGCCCACGCCCGCGCCCTGATGGTCTCCAGCCCGGCCAGCCGCACCACCTACATCCACGCCGACCTGCGCAAGCCCGAGGAACTGTTCGCCGACCCGGCGCTCACCTCCACGCTGGACCTCACCCAGCCGGTCGGCCTGCTGATGATCGCCGTGCTGATGCTGATCGCCGACGAGGACGACCCGTGGGGCCGGGTCGCCGCCCTGCGCGACGCCCTGCCCGTCGGCAGCTGCCTCGCCCTCACCACCCCCACCCCGGACTTCGACCCGGAGGCGGTCGGCAAGGTCGCCGAGGCCGCCCGCGCCGGCGGAATGACCCTCGTCCCGCGCGGCTACGACGACGTGCTCCGCTTCTTCGACGGCTGGGAACTGGTCGAGCCGGGCGTCGCCCCGGTGCTGGCCTGGCGCCCGGACGGCGAGCCGCCGGCCGACCCGAAGGCGGCCTACTACTGGGGCGGCGTCGCCATCAAGCGCTGACGCCCGCGCGACGCGGCTGTCGGAACGGGCCTCACTTCAACAGCCGCGACAGCCGCCGGTCCGCCAGCGGCTTTCCCCCGGTCTGGCAGGTCGGGCAGTACTGCAGCGAGGAGTCCGCGAAGGACACCTCCCGCACCGTGTCCCCGCACACCGGACACGGCTGCCCGGTCCGCCCGTGCACCCGCATCCCCAGTTTCTTCTCCGCCTTCAGCTCCCCCGCCGCCAGCCCGCGCGAACGCTCCACCGCCTCCCGCAACGTGCCTCCGAGCGCCTCGTACAGCCGCGCCGTCTCCTCCTCGCTGAGACTCGACGCCGGCTTGTACGGCGACATCCGGGCCGCGTGCAGCACCTCGTCCGAGTAGGCGTTGCCCACCCCCGCCAACACGCTCTGGTCCCGCAGCACCCCCTTGAGCCGCCGGCGGTCGCCCCGCAACAGCGCCGCGAAATCCTCCAACCCGAACCCCGGATCCAGCGGATCCGGACCCAGCCTGGCCACTCCGGGCACCTCCACCGGATCCCGCACCACGTGGACCGCGAGCCCCTTCTTCGTCCCCGCCTCGGTCAGGTCGAAGCCGTCCCCCGCCTCCCCCGCCAACCTCAGCCGCAACGCCAACGGATTCTTCGCCCCCGGCCGCGGCGGCTCGACCGGCAGGCTGTCCTTCCACCGCAGCCACCCGGCCCGCGCCAGATGAACGACCAGGTGCAGCCCCTCCGCCTCAATGTCCAGGAACTTGCCGCGCCGCCTCACCGCCCCGACCGTCCGCCCCTCCAGCGCCGACACCGGCGGGTCGTACGTCTTCAGCGCACTGATCGCCACCGGCTGCACCCGGGCGATCACCCGCCCGGTCAACCGCTCGGACAGAAAGGCACTCAGCGCCTCGACCTCGGGCAGCTCCGGCATGCGCCCAGTCTCCCGCACCCCCACCGGGGTCGCGCGGGCAACGCCCCGCCCGCCCACAACACCCCCGCCCACAACACCCCACGCCTCACCCCCTCACCCTCACCCTCACCCTCACCCTCACCCCCGCCCCTCCCGCACCCCCCTCACCCCCTCACCCGACCAAGGCGAGAGGGACGCGCTGCGGGAGGGGCGGTGGAGGGGGTGGCCGCGGAGAGGGGCGTAACGGGTGATTTTCAGACTGCCAACGGCGCCCAACCCTCCACCCACAGAGTCGGCAGTCCGAAAATCACCCAGCCCCCGGAG